>JANYHS010000147.1 GCA_025358945.1 Acidobacteriota bacterium | reverse complement strand
ATCGTTGGCGCCAAGCCGCCGCTCAATGAACAGCTTCGCCGCGCTCTTCACGCGTGCGGAGCGGCCGAAGCGCGTGTGCAGATCGTCAACCACCATCACGTAGACGCGGCCGTCAAAGGGCTTCTCGTTCGTCTTCACGTCCGGTTCAATCGGCGAGGCCGCAAACAACGGCTTGGTGTCCTTGTCGACGGGGATATCGACCAGCGTGAAGGTGGTGATGGCCTGTGACTTGCCGTCCTCCAGCACCTGGAACTCTTCCTTCGTCAGGTCGCGGACGATCCGTCCCTGTTTGTCGGTGACGACGGCGTCGACCTCGACGTAGTCGACGCGAACCTTGAAGGTCGGCTGCGGCGGCGCGGCAGGCGGCTGGGGCGCGATGGGCGCGGGCGCCTGGCCGGCCGTGACGGCGGCGCCGGCCAGCAGCACGATCAGTCCCATCAGTCGAACACGTGCATTCATGGTTTCTACTCTGCATCGATTATACGTCCCGGCCCGCTTCCGCTCGCCGGGTATCCCCCGAGCTACGGCGAGACCGCCGAAGCGCAGCGCGAAGGCGGCTATACTTGAGGCGATGTCTCCTTCCCAGGCGGCCGGGCTTGACGTCAGTGCGGTCCAGGCGGCGCTCAAGGCCGACGGGATCGACGGCTGGTTGTTGTACGACTTCCGCGGACTGAACCCGATTGCCGCCGACGTCACCGCCGTCGGCAAGCAGGGCGGCCATCTCGCCACTCGGCGCTGGTACTACCTGATTCCGGCGACCGGCGAGCCACGCGGCCTGGTTCATAAGATCGAGAAGAACTCGCTGGCGCACCTTCCCGGATCCACGACGCGCTACGCCGGCCGCGATCAGCTGGAGTCCGGACTGCGCGCGCTGCTGACCGGAATCCGCCGCGTGGCGATGGAATACTCCCCCGGCTGCGCGATCCCGTACGTGTCGCGCGTCGATGCCGGCACGGTCGAGCTCGTGCGCCAGGCCGGACCGGAGGTCGTCTCATCCGGCGATCTGATTCAGCGCTTTTCCGCGGTGTGGGACGCCGACGCGATCGCCACGCATCGCCAGGCGTCCGAGAAGCTGTATCGCGTCAAGGATCGCGCATTTGAGGCCGTGGCGCGCCGCCTCGGCGACGGTGTGGCGACCACCGAGTACGACATTCAGCAGCTGATGGCCGGGTGGTTTCGTGACGAAGGCATGATCAGCGACGCGGACCCGAACGTGTCGGCCGAACACAATTCCGGCAACCCGCACTACCTGCCAACGGCGACAGTGCACCGCACGATCCGCAAGGACGACCTCGTTCTGCTCGATCTCTGGGGCAAGCTCGATCGTCCGGGCGCCGTCTACGCCGACATTACGTGGATGGGATACGCCGGCACGCGCGTGCCCGAGCGCTTCGCGAAGGCGTTCACCGCCGTCTGCGGCGCGCGCGACGCCGGCATCCGCCTCGTGCAGGAGGCGACGCGCGCCGGCCGCGAACTGCGCGGCTTCGAAGTGGACCGCGCCGCGATGGCGGTGCTGCGCGATGCGGGATACGCCGATAACATCCTGCACCGGACCGGTCACAGCCTCGGCGAAACGGTGCATGGTAACGGCGTCAACATGGACGACTACGAAACGCACGACGATCGCCGGCTGCTCGAGGGCACCGGGTTCACGATCGAACCGGGCGTCTACTTCGACGACTTCGGCGTCCGGACGGAAATCAACATGCTGATCGCCTCGCGCGACGCCGCGGTGACCGGACCGCTGCAGACCGAGATTCTGAGCCTTTTCTAGGAGTCACAATGTCCACGCGCAAGACCACGCTCTTTTACTCGATGCTGATTGCCGTCGCGTCGCTCGCGGTCGGCATGGTGATCGCGTCGCGGCTCGATCTGACGCCGGCCTCGTCGGCGCAAAGCATCGGCATCCCGCCGATGAACAGCGCGCCGCTCACGGGCTCGATCGACGCCTCGACGTTCCGCAACATTGCGAAAGCGGCGACGCCGATGGTCGTCAATATCAAGACCGAGATGAAGGCGAAGGCGCAGGACCTGACCGACTTCTTCGGCGGCGCCAACGGCGGTAGTGGCGGCGGCAGCCAGCCCGACGACTTGTTCCATCGCTTCTTCGGCGCACCGGGCGGCGGCGCCGGCGGTGATCAGGACGACCAGAGCGCGCCCGGGCGCGGCGGCAATGGACGCCGGCGGCCAAAGGAACAGACGACCCGCGCGGCGGGCACGGGGTTCATCATCAGCAAGGACGGCTACATCCTGACCAACAATCACGTCGTGGAAGACGCGACGAAGATCGAGGTGTCGCTGTACGCGGACGATGCGGACGTCAGCTACAAGGCCAAGGTGGTCGGTCGCGATCCGCTGACCGACAGCGCGCTGCTGCAACTCATCGACAAACCGAATCATCCGCTGCCCGAAGCCAGGTTCGGCGACTCGTCGCAGGTGGAAGCCGGCGACTGGGTGATGGCGATCGGCAACCCGTTCGGCTACGAGCACACTGTCACCGTCGGCGTCATCAGCGCGACATCACGCTCGTTTCGCGTGACCAACGGCCGGTCCAACGACATGCTGCAGACCGACGCCGCGATCAACCCCGGCAACTCCGGCGGACCGCTGCTCAACGTGCGCGGCGAAGTGATCGGCATGAACACCGCGATCATCACCAACGCGCGCAGCGAGGGCAACATCGGGATCGGGTTCGCCGTGCCGAGCAACACCGTGCGCGACCTGCTGCCGCAGCTGCACACGGGAAAGGTCGTCCGCGGGCGCATCGGCGTCTCGGTGCTGGCGGTGCCGCGCGAAGGCTTCGAAGATTTCGGGCTGACCAAGCGTGCCGGCGCGATCGTGGCCGAAGTGACGCCGGGCGGCGCGGCGCGCAAAGCCGGCATGGAGCCGGGCGACGTGATCACGCAATTCAACGGACGACCGATCGCGAACAACGACGAACTGGTGAAAATGGTCGTCGCCACCAAGCCGGGCACCACCGTGCCGGTCAAGGTGCTTCGCAACAAGCAGGATAAAACCCTCAACGTCGTTGTCGAGGAACTGGACCTCGAGGCGGAACAGAACCAGGGGCGTCGCGGCACGCAGCGGGACGATCAGCCGCCGCCCGAAGAACAGGCCACCGGCAGCTTTGGACTGACGCTCGAGCCGGTGACGCCGCAGATGGCGCGGCGGCTGCGGCTGCCGTCGGGCAAGACCGGCGCGGTCGTCACCGAGGTCGACCCCGACGGCGCGTCGGCCGGCGCGCTGCGCCAGGGCGACGTCATCCTCTCGGTGAACGGCAAGGCCGTGAGCAACGCGGTTGAAGCGGCGCGCGAGCTGCAGAAGATTGCGTCGGGACGCCTCGCGCAGTTGCGCGTGTGGCGCGGCGACGCAGAAGTTTTCGTGCCGGTGAAAAAGGACTGACGGCACACGAGAATTGCGGACTGCGGATTGCGGATCGCGGATTGCTGACGTCGTTCGCGAACGCGGCCCCCTGACGGTGGCCGCGTTCATGGATCTCGCGCTTTACGATCCACAGTTCGGTTACTACGCCCGCGCGGCCCAGCGTTCCGGCCGCGCGGGCGATTTTTTTACCAGCGTCGATGTCGGCTCGCTGTTCGGAGAACTCCTCGAAGTCCAAGTCGCGGAAATGGCGACGCTCGTAGGTGCTGCAGACTTCAGACCTCAGACGTCAGACTTCGATCTGGTCGAGGCCGGCGCTGGCAACGGCCGCCTGTCCGCCGACATCCTGCGCGCGGCGAAGCGGCGCGATCCGGCCGTCTACGAATCCATTCGACTGCATCTTGTCGAAGCGAGCGCCCAGGCTCGGCGCGCGCAAGCCGGCACACTCGACGACGTCGCCGAGCGCCTTGCATCGTCCAGCTCGGACCTTCCGGAATCGTTCGAAGGCGTGCTGATCGCGAACGAGCTGATCGACGCGTTTCCGGTTCATCAGGTCGTGATGCGCGAAGACGGATTGCGCGAGGTGTTTGTGGCGCAGCCCGTTGCGGGCGGCGATCGCAAAACGCAACGCCTTGCGCCACTCCGTCTGATCGAAGGTCCACCGTCGACGCCTGCGCTCGCCGCGTATCTCGAGCGCCTTGGCGTCGCCCTCGAGCCAGGATGGCGCGTCGAGATCAACCTGCGCGCCGTGGACTGGATCCGCGACGCCGCGCGCCGGTTGCGGCGCGGCTTCATCGTGCTGATCGACTACGGTCACGACGCCCGCGAGCTGTACTCGGCGGCGCACTCCACCGGCACACTGACGACGTTCGTGAAGCACCGCAGTGGCGGACCCGAAGCCTCACCGGAGACCCCGCCATGGCTGCACCAGCCCGGCGAACAGGACATCACCGCGCATGTCGACTTCACGAGTGTGCGCGCCGCCGCGGAAGCAGAAGGGATGGCGATGGTCGGCTTTCTCGATCAGACATATCTTCTGATCGGACTGCTCGACGGTCTTCCCAATCCGCAATCCGCACTCCGCAATCCGCAATTCAAGACGCTGGTGATGCCGGGCGGCATTGGCAGCACGCACAAAGTGCTGATCCTTGGCAAAGGTGTCGGCACACCGGCCTTGCGCGGCTGCTCGTTCCGGATGAGGGTGACATGATGCGACACGCGCTCGTACTGACCGCTGGTTTCGGCACGCGACTGCGCCCGCTCACCGACGCACGCGCGAAGCCGGCAATCCCGGTGGCCGGCGAGCCCATGATTCGCCGTATCGCCTCGTGGCTGGTGTCACACGGCGTCGACGATCTCGTGTTGAACCTCCATCATCGTCCAGAGACATTGACGGCGGTCCTCGGCGACGGCAGCGATCTCGGGGCACGGGTGCGCTACTCGTGGGAACTCCCGCGCATGCTCGGCAGCGCGGGCGGGCCCCGCCTCGCGCGGGCAATCGTCGGTGCGGATCCGTTCCTGATCGTCAACGGCGACTCGCTGACCGACGTCGATCTCGCGCCGCTGGTGGATGCGCACACCGCCTCGAGCGCGCTGGTCACGCTGGCGCTGGTCCCCAACCGGGAGTTCCTGCGCTACGGCGGCGTGCACATGGACGCCGGCGGCCGCGTCACCGGTTTCGTCCGCCGCGGTCCAGCGGCCGAAGGCTCGTATCACTTCATCGGCGTGCAGGTCGTGGCGGCCCGCGCGTTCGATGGCGTCGAACCGAATGCGCCCGTCAGCTCTATCGGCGGCGTCTACGACGCGCTGATCGCGTCGCAACCAGGCTCGGTGCGCGGCGTCCTCTCCAACGCGGCGTTTTTCGACGTCGGCACGCCGGGCGACTACTGGCGCACGTCACACGCATTCGCGGTGGCGGCCGCGAACGTCAGCATCGGCCGCGCCGCCCGGATCGAGCCGTCCGCGCGCGTCATGCGCTCGATTTTATGGGACGATGTGGAGGTTGGCGCCGGCGCGACACTGGACGAATGCATCGTCACCGACCGTGTGCAGGTGCCGGCCGGCGCGGCGTACAGCCGCGCGATCCTCGTCCGCGGCGAGAACGGCGAACTGCTCGTCTCGCCATTGAACGTGGAATACGAAACCGAAAACCGAAAACCGAAAAGCTAAAACCGTGTCCATGCTGGCCGATTCCGATCGTATCGATCGTTTCCTGCGCGACAGCCGCGTCACCGATCCCGGTGCCCGCGTCGTGCCCCTGACCGGCGACGCGTCCGACCGCAAGTATTTCCGGATCATCCCGGCCGACGGCCCGTCGCTCGTGCTGGCGCTGCACGCCGGGCCGATCGATTTCGCGACGCTGCCGTTTGCCAACGTCGGCATGCTGATGCGGCAGATCCCGCTGCCGGTGCCCGGCATTCTCGGCCACTCCGACGAACTGGGCATCCTCGCGCTGCAGGATCTGGGCGACGTGACGCTGCAGGCGCACCTGGGCGCGGCGACGGCGTCGGAGCACGCCGCGCTGTACCGGCAGGCCGTCGCGCTTGTCGAACAGCTGCAGCGCCGCGGCGCCGAGCTGCATTCGGACGCGTGGCTGCCGTACGGCATCGCCTTCGACGTCGAGAAGCTGACGTGGGAACTCGATTTCTTCGCAAAGCATTTCGTCGCGGGGTATCGCGGCGTCGTACTGACGCCGGCCGAACGCGCGGCGCTCTCGACGGAGTGCGCGGCGATCGTCCAGGAGTTGGCCGCTGAGCCGCGGGTGCTCTGCCATCGCGACTATCACAGCCGCAACCTGATGCTGAGCGACGGCCGCCTCTACATCATCGACTTCCAGGACGCGCGACTGGGACCCGACACCTACGATCTGGTGTCGCTGTTGCGCGACTCGTACGTCGACATCACCGACCGTGAACTCGATGAGTTGATTGCGTATTTCCTCGCGCTGAAGAAGGGCGACGGCGAGGCGATCGCGGCAAACGAGTTCCGGCGACGCTTCGATCTGATGGCCCTGCAGCGCAACCTGAAGGCCCTTGGAACGTTCGGCTATCAGACGATCACGCGCCGCAACACGGTCTACATCCAGTACATTCCCCGCACACTCCGCTACGCGCGGACCAGTCTCGAGAAGTATCCGCGCTTCGCCCGGCTGAGGGAGATTCTCGCGGCGCACATCGGCGAACTTGGCTAAACGTGACCGTCGGCGAACACCTTACGGCGATGCGGGCGCCGGCCACTGATGCGATCGACTGGCCGTCGGCGCTGACGACCCTCCAGAAGGTCGGGTGCGATGGCGCGGTGATCTTCGACGGCATGCCCCAAGGCTCAACCCGGGAGACGCTCGCGCGCGTCAGGGCCGCGCGTGAGAAGATGGAACGATGGCTCACGTCTATATAGAAGACATCGGCACGCACGAGGGCGAGGACGTCACCATCAAGGGGTGGCTCCACAACCGCCGATCGAGCGGCAAGATTCACTTCCTCACCGTGCGCGACGGCTCCGGCTTCATCCAGGCGGTGATGTCGAAGGCCGCGGTCGGCGAGGAGCTCTTCAAGGCGGCCGATCATCTCTCGCAGGAGACCTCGATCATCGTCACCGGCACGGCGCGGGCGGACAAGCGCGCGCCGAGCGGGTACGAAATCGACGTCAGGAGCGTCGAGGTGATCGGCGCGTCGCACGACTATCCGATCACCCCGAAGGAGCACGGGGTCGACTTCCTGCTCGACCGCCGGCATCTGTGGATCCGCAGCGAGCGGCAGCAGGCGATCCTGCGCATCCGCCACGAGATCATCAACGCCGTTCGCGACTTCTTCAACAACCGCGGATTCATCCTCGCCGACACGCCGATCTTCACGCCCGCCGCGTGCGAGGGGACCACGACGCTGTTTCCGGCGCAGTACTTCGACGACCAGACCGCGTACCTGACGCAGAGCGGTCAGCTGTACAACGAAGCGAACGCGATGGCGCTTGGCCGCGTGTACTGCTTCGGGCCGACGTTCCGCGCCGAGAAGTCGAAGACCCGGCGTCACCTCACCGAGTTCTGGATGGTCGAGCCGGAAGTGGCCTACGCCGATCTGAACGACGTGATGGAACTGGCCGAGGACCTCGTCGTCTCGGTCGTCGCGCGCGTGCTCGAGAAGCGGCGCCGCGAGCTGACGATCATCGAGCGCGACGTGTCGAAACTCGAAGCGGTGCAGAAACCATTCCCGCGCATCTCGTACGACGATGCCGTGAAGCGGCTGCAGGCGAAGGGGTTGCCGATCCAGTGGGGCGGCGACTTCGGCGGACCTGACGAGACGACGCTGTCCGAGGAATTCGATCGCCCGGTGCTGGTGCATCGCTATCCCGCCGCGATCAAGGCGTTCTACATGAAGCCCGATCCGGATCGCGCGGATCTCGCGCTGGGCGTCGACATGCTGGCGCCGGAAGGCTACGGCGAGATCATCGGCGGCGGCGAACGCCTCGCGGACCTCGATCTCCTGCTTGCGCGGATCAAGGAACACAAGCTGCCGCAGGAAGCGTTCGAGTGGTATCTCGACCTGCGCCGCTACGGCGCGGTCCCGCACGGTGGCTTCGGCATGGGTATCGAGCGTGTGGTGTCGTGGATTTGCAAACTCGACCACGTCCGCGAAACGATTCCGTACCCGCGTATGCTGTACAGGTTGTACCCATGACGATGAAATATTCAGCCGCGCGATTCCTCTGTGTCCCCGGTGTCCACCGTGGTGGAGAGCTGTTGGCTGAACAATGAAAGTCGGAATGATCTCGCTCGGCTGCCCGAAGAACCTCGTCGACTCCGAGGTCATGCTCGGGCTCGCGCAGCAGGGCGGACACGAACTCACGCATGATGCGGCCAGCGCGGATGTACTGATCGTCAACACCTGCGCGTTCATCGACTCGGCCAAGCAGGAGTCGATCGACACGATTCTCGAGATGGCGCGCCACAAGACGGACGGGAGCTGCAAGCGGCTGATCGTCACCGGTTGCATGGCCGAGCGCTACCGCGACGAGCTCAAGAAGGAGATTCCGGAAATCGACGCCGTCCTCGGCACCGGACAGGTCCCGGAGATCGTCGGCGCGATCACCGGCATCGCCTCGAACGGTGCGTCACCGCTGACGTTCTTCAAGTCCGGGCCGCTCTCCGGCCAGTCTCCAGCCCCGAGCCCCCAGCCCCTGCCGACGTATATCTACGACGCCGACACGCCCAGGCTGATGGCGACGCCGAAGCACTACGCGTACGTGAAGATCGCGGAGGGCTGCGACTACAAGTGCGCGTTCTGCATCATTCCGACGCTGCGCGGCGCGTACCGCAGCCGGCCCGCCGACTCGATCGTCCGTGAAGCCCGCGCCCTTGCGGCGCGCGGGGTCAAGGAACTGCTGCTCATCTCCCAGGACACTACGTTCTACGGCATCGACCGCAACGAGCGCGGCGCGCTCGCCCGTTTGCTGCGCGAACTGAACGCGGTCGATGGCCTCGAGTGGATCCGCCTGCTCTACCTCTACCCGACGACGATCGATGACGACACGCTGGCGGCGATGGCCGAGTGCGACAAGGTCTGCAACTACATCGACCTGCCGTTGCAGCACGCATCGAACGCGGTCCTGAAGCGCATGAAGCGCCCGGGCACGCGCCAGACCTACGACAGGCTGCTGACGCGCATCCGCGAACGCGTCCCCGGCGTCGCGCTCCGCACCACCTTCATCGTCGGTTTCCCGGGAGAGACCAAGGCCGACGCCGACCAATTGTGCGCGTTCATCGGGGATCATGCGTTCGACCACGTCGGCGTGTTCACGTACTCGCACGAGGACGGCACGTCGGCCTTCGCGCTCGAGGACGATGTGCCGGCGCGATCGAAAACCGCGCGGCGGTCGCGCGTGATGAGCCTGCAACAGACGCTCGTGCAGGGACGACAGAAGGCGCGGATCGGCGAGCGCGCGCGCGTCATCGTCGACGGCCCGTCCTCCGATCACGACCTGGTGCTGAAGGCGCGCCTCTCGACGCAGGCGCCGGATATCGACGCAGTCGTCTACCTGTCCGAATGCGATCCGTCGCTCTACCGTGGCGGCGACTTCGTCGATGTCGAAATCGTGGGCGCCGAAGGGTACGACCTCATCGCGCGGCCATGACGAACGGCCGCGGGCGCTGGTTCGCGCCACTGGCCCTCGCCGTCGCGCCGTGCGCCTTTCTCGTCACCATCTCCTGGCTGCGTCACGTCCGCGGACCCGCGTGGCTCGCGTTCAACAGCGACCCCGAATACGTCTACCTGATGAACTCGCTGGCGATGTTGAAAGGCTACCCGCCGTTTCACATCGACCACCCAGGCATCCCGCTCAAAGCGCTCGGCGCGATCGTCATCGCGATCATCTACGCCGTCAGCGGCGCCGGGCACGTGGTGCTGGATGTCGTCATGCGGCCCGAGGTGTACATCGCCGGGATTCAGTGGACGGCCGCGATCGTGTCGGCGCTGCTCATCGCAACAGCGGGCGTGCTGGTGTGGCGCCGCGCCGGGCTGACGGCGGCATTGCTGGTCCAGGCCTCCCCCTGGCTGTCGTTCACGACGGTGAGCGTCAGCGGCGGACTCCGGATCGAGGCATTGCTGGCGGGTACAGTGGTGCTGTGGACCGCGCTGGTGGTCGGGTACGTCCAGCGACCGACCCGATCGGCCCCGTTGCTGATCGGGCTGGTCACCGGCGTGATGGGGACGCTGCATGTGGCAGCGGCGCCGCTCGCCCTGGGCGCCTTTCTCCTGTTCGACAACTGGCAGAGCCGGCGGCGAATGATGATCGCCGCGATCTTCTCGTTTCTCGCCGCCTTTTCACCGGCGCTGACCAAGCTGCCATCGTTCGTCAAACGGATTGCGATGGTCAGTGTCCACTCCGGTTACTACGGAAGCGGCAGCGTCACGGTCGTTGACGTCGACCACTACCTGCCGGGGCTCAGGTTTCTGCTTCTGTCTGAGCCGGTGTGCACAGCGGTGATCCTGTTGGGCGCGGTCACGTGGGTCGTCTGGCGCATAGACGATGGCCCACGCGAAGGTGGCCTGCCGCGACGAGGATTGGGCGCGCTCGCGGCCATGCAGGTGGCGGCCGTCGTCGCGCTGGCGAAACACGCCGATCCGCACTACCTCGTCCCGACCTACTGCACGCTCGGCGCGACCCTCTGGATGGTCGGCCGGTATGTCCGCGGGCGTGCGCCGTCAGGGTTCGTCCCGGCATCCGTGGTTGTCGCGGTCTTCATCGTCGGCGGCCAGAGCGAGCTGATCCAGGCAGAGGTGGTCCGATTGACGACCCTGCGCATCGACCAGGAGCGCGCAGTCAGCCGGGTCGAGGATCTGATGCGGCAGGGGCCGTGTGACCCGATCTATGTAGCGCGGTCATCGAACGTGGCATCGGCGCTTCAGATGGGCAACCTGTGCGCGCTCTACAAAGGGCACGCGCTCTTCGGCGAGGAGATCGAGCAACGATTCCCGGCAGTCCTTTTTGACGAAGGGGGATTGATCGTCGGCAAGGCGAACCGCCAGGCCGTCGAACTGGACCCCATCTTGCGCGGGGAGCGGTGCGTGATCTACGCGGGCGAAACCGTGCACGTCCCGGCCTTGCCCTCCCAGGTCGAGTTGGAATGGCTCGGACAATCCGGCCCGGAGAGCGTCTACCGCATGCGGCCAGGCCGGAAGCCCGCTCGGTAACCGGTCCTCACCCGCCGTCTGGCGTTTCAGTGCTATAATTTTGGATTCGAAGGCCTTTGGTAAGGACCGAGTGGGCAGGTGCCCACTTTTTTAGTTTAAGGGCGTGTTGGGCGCTGAAACCGTCGTCGACAAGGTGCGAGCCATCGCCGAGCGGGTGGCGGCGGGATACGGGCTGGAGATTTTCGACGTCCAGTTCCGCCGTGAAGCGCCCGGCATGGTGCTGCGGATCCAGCTCGACCGGCAGGGTCCGGCCGCGAAGGAGGAAGACAGCGTAAGCGTGGGCGACTGCGCGAGCGTGAGCCGCGATTTGAGCGCCCTCTTCGACGTCGAAGAGGTGGTGCCGAGCGCGTATACGTTGGAAGTGTCGTCGCCCGGACTGGATCGGCCGCTGCGCCGGCCGGACGACTACCGCCGGTTCACCGGACGCCTCGCGAAAATCGTGATGCGCGAGAAGGTGGACGGCCAGGGATTTTTCAGAGGGCGGCTCGCCGGCGTTGACGGCACCGATGTGCTCATCGATGCCGACGATGGACGGTCGCACCGGGTGCCGCTCGACGCGATCACGCGGGCGAATTTGGAAGTGGAATTCTAGATTATGTCGAATCCGTTGCAGCAGACGATTGAGGCGCTGGCGAAAGAGAAGGGCATCGAGCCCGACGTCGTCATCACCGCCATTGAAGAAGCGGTCGCGACCGCCTCGCGCAAGTACTACAAGACCGGCGAGACCGGCGAGAACCTGAAGACGCGGTTCAACATCGAGACCGGTCAGGTCGACCTCTTCGCGCTCAAGACCGTCGTCGAAGAAGTGGCGACACCGGCAATCGAGATCGCCATCGCCGAAGCGCGAGAGATGTACAGGCCGCTCTACGGAGACGAGGTGGCCAACAGCATCGAGCTCGGCGACGAGATGGAGTTCCCCAAGCCGACCGAAGTGCTGGGACGCATCGCGGCGCAGACCGCCAAGCAGGTCATCTTCCAGAAGGTGCGCGAGGCGGAACGCGAACACGTGTTTGCGGAGTACAACGATCGGATCGGCGAGGTCGTCCAAGGGACGGTGAAGCGGTTCGAGAATGGCGACATCATCCTGGAGATCGGACGCATCGAAGCGGTGCTGCCGCGCAAGGAACAGTCGCGCGCCGAGAGCTACACGCCGGCCGACCGCGTGCGGACGGTGATCAAGGGCGTCAATCGCGGCGCCAAGGGACCGCAGATCGTCCTGTCGCGCACCGATTCGGCGCTGCTGATCAAGCTGTTCGAGCAGGAAGTGCCAGAGATTTACGACGGAACCGTGATGATCCGCGGCGCGGTCCGCGAAGCGGGCGACCGCGCGAAAGTCGCCGTGTTCTCGCGCGAGCGCGACGTCGACCCAGTCGGCGCGTGCGTCGGCATGAAGGGCACGCGCGTGCAGTCGATCATCCGTGAACTCCGCGGCGAGAAGATTGACATCGTTGAGTATTCAGACGATCCCATTGCCTTCGTGACCAACGCACTCAGCCCGGCGAAGGTGCAGCACGTCTCGATCGTCGACGACCACGAGCGGGTCATGGAAGTCGTCGTCGAGGACAAGCAGCTGTCGCTGGCGATCGGCAAGAAGGGTCAGAACGTCCGGCTGGCGGCAAAGCTGACCGGCTGGCGCATCGACATCAAGAGCGAAGAAGAAAAACGCCGCGAAGTCGAGGCGCAGTTCGGCGAGCTCGAGGCGCCGGGCGACGAGTCTGACGCGACTGGCGACGCGTCCACGGACCTGTCTGCCGAAGCGGACTCGGATGGATCCGCGCAGGCGGAAGCCGGCGCCGAAGGCAGCGAGGCGTCCGAGACGCCCACTCCGTACACCCTGCCGGGCATCGGCGACAAGACGGTCCGCAAGCTCGTCGAGGGTGGCTTCGGGACGCTCGAGGCGCTCGGCTCCGCGACCGCCGAGCAGCTGTCGGAGATTCCCGGCATCGGCGGGAAAACGGCAGAGAAAATTTTGGCCGCCGCCCGCGGAGACGCGCCGGACGAGACCACAAACGACGTCTAGATAGAGGTTACTGTTGGCAACTGTTCGGATCTTCAAGATCGCTGAGCTTCTCGGCACGACGAGCCAGGAAGTGACGGCGCTGCTCAAGCGCGATCACGGCATAGAGGTCAAGAGCGCCTCGAGCACGATCGAGGAAGTCGTGGCGCGCCAGTTCGTGGAGCGCCTGGCGAAGCAGCGTAACGTGTCGCTGCCGGCGGCCCACATGTTTGCCGAGACGCCGGTGGTCAAAGGCAAGAAGGGCGGCGCTGCGCCCGCCAAGAGAGCGCCCGAGCCGCCCAAGGCCGTGGCGCCGATGCTGCCGCCGCCGCGCTTGGTGAAGGCCGCAAAGGCCGCGCCGGTCGCAGAGGCCGAGCCGATCGCCGAGCCCGAAGAGGCCGTCGAAGAGGCCGTCGACGAGGCGATCGAGGAAGCCCTGCCAGAACCAGTCAGAGAGCCTGTCGTGGAGCGTCAGCCGACGCACGTCGCGACGCGTGGGCTGAAGACCGAAACAGCGCCGCCGCCGGCGCCCAACGCGCACATCAAACGCTCGGCGCCGGTCGAACACCCACCCGCGGTGCCTGAGCCCGAGCCGGTTGTCGAGGAAGTGCTTCCTGCTCAGGCCTCTGCGCCGGTCGCGCCGCGGCGTGAGCCAGGCCGCATCGTGCCGCCAACGCTGCGTCTGCGCATCGAAACCGATCGTCCCACGACACCGACGCAGCCGCTGCCGACAACGCCTCCGCCGCGCGCGGTGCAACGTCCGATCGCACCGCCCAAGCCCGTGGCTCCCGTTGCCGCGCGCCCGGCCGGCGCTCCTGGCGCGCCCGGCATGCGCCCGGGCGGTCCGCCGCGTCCCGGCATCCCGGGTCAGCCGCGTCCACAGTATCCGAGTTCGCGCGCGCCGATGGGTGGACCGCGTCCACTGCCCTCGCAACCGGTGCGTCCGCAGCAGCCTGGCGCGCCGCCGCGGCCCGGTTCGTCATATCCGCAGCGGCCGGGAATGCCGTCGCGGCCGATGTATCAGCAGAGGCCTGGTGGGGCCGGACGTCCGGCCGCCGCGCAGCGGCGTGAACACGCGCGGCCCGCGCCGCCGCCGATGGCGTCTGCGCCGCCGCCGGTCACCAAGACCATCACGCTCGCCGAAGGCATGACGGTGAAGGACCTCGCGGACAAACTCGACCTCCGCGTCAAGGACGTCCTCGCCAAGCTGCTGATGAAGCGGCTGATGCTGACGATCAACTCGGCGCTCGACACCGACACCGCGACGATGGTCGCGCGCGAGTTCGGGGCCGACGTCCTGATGCAGAGCTTTGAAGACGAGCTGCTGCAAGCCGACGAAGGCGAGTCGCGCGCGGAAGACATCGTCATGCGCGCGCCGGTCGTCACCGTCATGGGTCACGTCGACCACGGCAAGACGAGCCTGCTCGACGCCATTCGCACGACGCGCGTCGCGGAGCGCGAGGCGGGCGGGATCACGCAGCACATTGGCGCCTATCACATCACGATCAACGGCCGGAACATCGTGTTCCTCGACACGCCGGGTCACGCCGCGTTCACGTTGATGCGCGCCCGCGGCGCCAAGGTCACCGACATCGTGGTCCTGGTCGTGGCGGCAGACGATGGCGTCATGCCGCAGACGAAGGAAGCGATCGATCACGCCAAGGCGGCCAACGTGCCGATCGTGGTGGCGATCAACAAGATCGACAAGGCCAACGCTCAGACCGAACGCGTGAAGCGCGAGCTGACCGAGCTCGGCCTGATGCCGGAAGAATGGGGCGGCCAGACCGTCACCGTCGAGGTGTCGGCGCGGCAGAAGACGGGCATCGACACGCTGCTCGAAATGATTCTGCTCTCGAGCGACATCCTCGAGCTCAAGGCCAATCCGAAGCGGAGCGCGTCGGGCACCGTGCTCGAAGCCAAGCTGGACAAGGGACGCGGGCCGGTTGCCACCGTGCTCGTGCAGGACGGCACGCTGTCGGTCGGCGACACGTTCATCGCCGGCCCGATCGTCGGCCGCGTACGGGCGCTGATCGACGATCGCGGCAAACCGACCAAGACCGCGGGGCCGTCGACGCCGGTCGAAGTGCTCGGCCTCTCCGGGCTGCCGCAGCCGGGCGACGTGTTCCAGGTCGCCGACGCCGCGAAAGCGCGGCACATTGCGACGTTCCGCGAAGAGCAGTCGAAGTCTCGCGCACTCGGCGCGAAGGGTTCACGGCTCACGCTCGAGTCACTGCAGGCCCAGATTGCCGAGGGCGGCATGAAGGAGCTGGCGCTGATCATCAAGACCGACGTGCAGGGGTCGGCGGAAGTGCTGGCCGACACGCTGACCAAGCTCACCGACGAGAAGGTGAAGATCCGCATCATCCATGCGGGTGTCGGCGCCGTGACCGAGTCGGACGTGCTGCTGGCGTCGGCGTCGAAGGCGATCATCATCGCGTTCAACGTCAAGCCGGATCGCAACGCGGAGGAAATCGCCACGCGCGAGCGGGTCGACATCCGCCAGCATTCGGTGATCTACCACGTCACCGACGAAATGAAGAAGGCCATGACGGGCCTGCTCGATCCGACCTTCAAGGAAGTCCGGATTGGCATCGCAGAAGTGCGCGACATCTTCAAGGTGCCGAAGTTCGGCACCATCGCCGGCTGCATGGTCCGCGAGGGACGCATCACCCGCGCAGGCGACACCCAGGCGCGCCTGCTCCGCGACAACGTGATGATCTACGAGGGCAAGATCGGATCGCTGCGCCGTTTCAAGGACGACGTGGGCGAGGTCAAGTCCGGCTTCGAGTGCGGCATCGGCTTCGACAAGTTCAACGACCTCAAAGTCGGCGACATGATCGAGGTCTTCGCGATGGAGCGCGTGCTGACAATCGCGTAATGTCCCAGGGTTCCCGTCCAGACCGCGTCGCCGATCAGATCCGGGGTGAAGTGGCGTCGATGCTCGCGCGCGACGTACACGATCCCGGCATCGGATTCGTGACGATTACCCGCGTCACCGTCACGCCCGATCTCCAGCACGCCCGCATCCACTACACCGCACTCGGCGACGACAAGACCCGCGTCAATACGGCCAAGGCGCTCGATCGCGCCCGCGTGTTCCTGCGCCGCCAGATCGGATCGCGCCTGCGACTGAAGCGCGTGCCCGAACTCGATTTCATCTACGACGAGTCGATTGCCGGTCAGGACCGGATCGAACAACTCCTCAACGACATCCGCGCCGGCGGCGCCGGCGGACCCGTGACTTTGCCCCCCACACCCGATGACGACGACCAGTCCTGAGATTCTGCAGATCGTCGAGGCCCTGTGCGCGCGCCGGCGGTTCGTGCTGTCCTCCCACTCCCGGCCCGACGGCGACTCGATCGGATCGCAGCTCGCGATGGCCTACGCGCTGCAGGCGATGGGCAAAGAGGTGACGGTGGTCAACGCCGACCCGGCGCCGCCTCCGCTGATGGCGTTCCCCGGCGTGCCCGAGATCCGCATTGCCACGAGCGCTGACGGCGACTTCGATGCGGCGATCATCATGGAGTGCGGCGACCTCAAGCGCACCGGCGTCACGGGCCTCGAGCGCTTCTTCGTCATCAACATCGATCATCACCCGGGCAACACCGGATTCGGCCAGATCAACTGGTTCAACGCCGGCGCGGCCGCATGCGCCGAGATGGTCTACGAGGTGGTGCGCGCGCTCGACGTGCCATTGTCAAAGACGATCGCGACCCACATCTACCTTGCGATCCTGACCGACACGGGATCGTTTCACTATTCGAGCATGTCGGCGCGGACGTTCGACATCTGCCGCGAGTGTCTCGAGGCCGGCGTCGATCCGGCCCAGGTCGCGCGGATGGTCTTCGACAGCAACAATCTGGGACGGCTGAAGCTGTTCGGCGCCGTGCTGAACCTGATGCAGATCGACCCGAGCGGCCGCATCGCGACGCTGCACGTGGATCACGAGATGACGCTGGCCGCCGGCGGCACCTACGAGGACACCGAAGGCCTCGTCAACATGCCGCTGACCGTGAAGAACATCGTCGCGTCCGTGTTCTTCAAGCAGGAACAGGGCAACGAGTACCGCGTCAGCCTGCGGTCGAAGGGCGACATCGACGTCAACGCGATCGCGAAGGCGTACGGCGGAGGCGGCCACAAAAATGCCTCGGGCTGCACGCTGACCGGCGCGCTCGACGAGCTGCAGACCACGCTCGCTAGGCAACTCGATGGCGCGATCGATGGACGGCCTGCTCGTCGTTGACAAGCCGCAAGGCCCTACGTCACACGACGTGGTGGCGCGGATGCGGCGGGTGCTGCGCGAGAAGGCGATCGGCCATACCGGGACTCTCGATCCCATGGCCACCGGCGTGCTGCTCCTCGTCCTCGGCAAGGCGACACGCCTCGCGAAGTTCCTGACGGCCAGCGATAAGTCGTACGACGCCGTGGTGCGCCTCGGATTCGCGACCGACACGGCGGACGCGCTGGGACAGGCGATCGGCCCGATCAGCGAAAGCCCGATGCCGTCGCGCGGCGAGATCGACGCCGCGCTCGACGCGTTTCGGGGCACGTTCATGCAGCGGCCGCCGGCGTTCTCGGCGAAAAAGATCGACGGGCAGCGCAGCTACAAGCTCGCGCGCGCGCGCAAGGACGCTCGAATGAAGCCTTCGCGCGACGACGGACCCGACCCACGTGACCTACCAGACCCACGTGACCCACGTGACCTACCAGACCCACGTGACCCACGTGACCTACTAGACCCACGTGACCTACTAGACCCACGTGACCCACTAGACCCACTAGACCCACGTGACCCACTAGACCCACGTGACCTACCCGACCCACCTGCCCTGCCCGCTCCCGCAAGCGTCACCACCCATGCCATCCGCATCGTGAGCGTGGATGGCGATCAGGTGACGCTCAGTCTGGACTGCTCCGCCGGCTTCTATGTGCGCTCGCTGGCGCACGACCTCGGCGAGCGGCTCGGGATCGGCGGCCACCTGGCGGCGCTGCGGCGGACGCGCACCGGCGGCTTCGGGTTGGATCACGCCATCACCCTAGACGCGGCGGAGCGCGACCCGGCCGGCGCCGCGGCGGCAGTCGTGCCTTTGGCCGGCATGCTGCTGGACGTGGCGGCTATCGTCCTGACCGCGTCCGGCGTCGAGCGCGTAACCCACGGTCGCGATATCGATCCCCGCGACCGGTCGATGACTGAGCCCTCAGCCCTGAGCCCTGAGCCTTCGTTTCAGCCCTCCGTTGTGACCCCGCACCCCATCGTCCGACTCCTCGATCCGGCCGGAAACCTCATCGCCATCGGCCGGCCGGTGGGTGCTGGCGGTCTTTTGCATCCCTCCGTTGTTCTGGTGTAACATGTTGCTCTTGCTCGACTAACGATTTTTTCGACATATACGGCGCGCTCGGATCAGACCTTCAACAAGGCTGTTCTGGGGCGTTCGTGGAGGACAAGCCCAGGTGCTCAGCAAAGATCGCAAGACAGAACTCATCGGCAGCTACAAAACACACGACGCCGATACCGGCTCCCCCGAGGTCCAGGTCGCGATTCTCAGCGAACGGATCAACTACCTGACCGAACACTTCAAGACCCACGCCAAAGACCACCACTCGCGCCGCGGTCTGCTGATGCTGGTCGGCAAGCGCCGCCGCCTGCTCGATTACCTCAAGGGCAAGGACGCGCACCGCTATTCCGATCTGATCAAGCGTTTGAACATCCGTAAGTGAGCCCTCAACTAATGCATACGCGTGAAATCTCCGTCGGACAAAACACCCTCCGGTTCGAAACCGGCAAGCTCGCCAAGCAGGCGCACGGCTCGGTCATCGTTCGCCTCGGCGACTCGATGGTCCTGGTCACGGCGTGCCACTCGGCTAACCCGCGCGAGGGAATCGACTTCCTCCCGCTGACCGTCGACTACCGCGAATACACCTACGCATCGGGGCGCATCCCCGGCGGCTTCTTCAAGCGCGAAGGCAAGATGGCGGAGAAAGAAGTGCTGACCAGCCGGATGATCGACCGCCCGACGCGGCCGTTGTTCCCGGCCGGCTGGCGCTACGAGACGCAGATCATCGCGCTCGTGCTGTCCTCCGACCAGGCGAACGACACCGACGTGTTGGCGATTACCGGCGCCTCGGTCGCACTGGCGCTCTCCGACATGCCGTTCGAGAAGACGATCGCCGCGGTCCGCATGGGCCTGGTCGACGGCCATTACGTCGTCAACCCGACCTACAAGCAGCGCAAAGAGAGCAAGCTCGACCTGATCGTCGTCGGCAGCAACGACGGCCTGGTGATGGTCGAGGCCGGCGCCAAGGAAGTGTCCGAGGAGCAGGTCGTCACCGCGCTGAACACGGCGCACGCCGCGATCAAGCAGATCGTTGCGGTGATCGACGACCTCGCCAAGGAATGCGGCAAGAAGAAGATGACCGTCGCGGTCAAGGCGCTCTCCGCCGGCATCGAGGCCGACGTTGAAGCCAAGGTCTACAAGCCGCTGCAGGCGGCGATGCGCATCCGCGAGAAGCTCGAGAACTACGGCACCGTCGATCAGGTGAAGAAGGACCTCGTCGCCAGCTACCCCGACACCGAAGCGGAGCGGAAGGCCGACGCCAAGGTCGTGTTCGGCGAGTTGAAGGAACGGGTCCTGCGCGAAGAGGTGCTGACCCACGGCGTGCGCCTCGACGGCCGCAAGTTCGACGAGATCCGCAACATCTGGATCGAGACCGGCGTCCTGCCGCGCGTCCACGGCTCGGCCGTGTTCACCCGTGGCGAAACGCAGGCGCTCGTCACCTGCACGCTCGGCACGGCCGACGATGCGCAGAAGATCGAGAGCTTCGAGGGCGAGACGTGGAAGAGCTTCATGCTCCACTACAATTTCCCGCCCTTCTCGGTCGGTGAAACGGGCCGCATGACGGGCCCAGGCCGCCGCGAAATCGGCCACGGTGCGCTGGCCGAACGCTCGCTGGCGTCGCTGATGCCGGCGGAAGCCGACTTCCCCTACACCGTGCGCATCGTCTCGGACATCCTCGAGAGCAACGGCTCTTCGTCGATGGCCTCGGTGTGCGGCGGATCGCTCGCGATGATGGACGCCGGCGTCCCACTCGCCAAGGCGGTCGCCGGCATCGCGATGGGGCTCGTGATGGACGAGAAAAGCGGCAAGTACGCCGTCCTCTCCGACATCGCCGGCGCCGAAGATCATTACGGCGACATGGACTTCAAGGTCGCCGGCACGGCTGACGGCATCACGGCGCTGCAGATGGACATCAAGGTCGGCGGCATCACGACCGAAGTGATGCGCAAGGCCCTCGATCAGGCGCGCAACGGCCGCCTGCACATCCTCGGCAAGATGCAGGAAGCCCTCGGCGCATCGCGCGCGAACATCTCGCTGTTCGCGCCGCGCATCGTCACCATCCGGATTCCGGTGGACAAGATCCGCGACGTCATCGGACCGGGCGGCAAGATGATCCGCAGCATCATCGAGCGCACCGGCGTGAAGATCGACGTCGAGGACGACGGCCGCGTCAACGTCGCGTCGGCGGACGGCGAATCCGCCGCCAAGGCGATCTCGATCATCCAGGAACTGACGGCCACGCCCGAACTCAACAAGACCTACATGGGCAAGGTCCAGCGCATCACCGATTTCGGCGCGTTCGTCGAGATCATGCCCGGCACCGACGGCCTGCTCCACGTGTCGGAAATCGCGAACCACCGCGTGAAGGACGTGCGCGATGAGCTGAAAGAAGGCGAACAGCTCATGGTCAAGGTGATCGCGATCGACCCGACGGGCAAGATTCGTCTGAGCCGGAAGGTGCTGCTGCAAGAAGAAGCAGCGGCGGCGCCAAAAGCGGAATAGCAATCCGTCAGGGCTGAAGGCTTAGGGCTGAGGGCTCAATGCTCTCAGCCCTTTCAGCGTACAATCGCTGACGTGCGCGCACTGCTTCTGACCTTCGCGCTCGCCGCATCTGCGCTGTCCGCGCAAGATCAAGGTCCCACCGCCAAGCCGTTCGTCGTCTCCGCGCACCGCTACGCGTTCGAACCGGCGCGGATCGAAGTCAATCAGGACGACCTCGTCACAATTCAGCTGAGCACCAGCGACATCGCGCACAGCCTGACGATTGACGACTACCGGATCGCCAAACGCGTCGGCCCCGGACAGCCGGTCACATTTGAATTCCGCGCCGACCGCGCCGGTGAGTTCCCGTACTACTGCAACCTGCAAGTCGAGGACGGCTGCCGCCAGATGCGCGGTGTGCTCGTTGTGAAGCCGCGCAAGTAACGACGATCAGACCTTGAAGGACTGCGCGGCCGCAATGCGGTCGCGCACGGGCGGATGGCTGTAGAAGAGCCATTGCACGATCCGCGAGGGATGCTCCTCCGCGAGGTTCTGCGCGCTGAGGCGGCGCATCGCCGAGATGAACGCGGCAGGGTTCCGCGTGAGGTCCAGCGCGAAGCGATCCGCCTTGCGTTCGAAGTTTCGCGACATCGCGTGCGCAGCCGGCACCATCACCAGCGACACCGCGCCTGCCGCAAGCAGCAACAGCGGCAGCCCGGCAACGTCGCCCACACCGCGCAGACCGATTGGGTCCGCCATCGCGTGCAGCACCTGCGATGCCAGATAGAACCCGGCCACGATCAGGGCGCTCTCGAACGCGATGCCCTTCCAGATGTCGCCATGCACGTGATGCGCGATCTCGTGGGCAAGTACGACCTCGATCTCCTCGTCCGGGAATTCCGCAAGCATCGTGTCCGACACGAGGATCCGCCGCGTCCTGCCGAGCCCGGTCAGCGCGGCATTGGCTTTCCTGGTTTTCTCACCGAGGCCCCATTCGTACGCGCCAAGGACGCGCGCGCCGGCGCGCTCCGCCAGCGAGAGCAGTCGGGCCTGCAGCGCCTCGCGCTCGAGAGGCTTGAGCGCGTAGAAGATCGGCAGCAGGAGAACGGGAGCCAGGTTCGCGAGGCCGACAATCAGCAGCGAAAACATG
This sequence comes from Acidobacteriota bacterium, assembly GCA_025358945.1. Taxonomy (GTDB): domain Bacteria; phylum Acidobacteriota; class Vicinamibacteria; order Vicinamibacterales; family CAVVIG01; genus CAVQFC01. The sequence goes on along the minus strand of JANYHS010000147.1, from coordinate 47,652 downwards.
ACGCCGGCGGTCAGCCACCAGCGATCCGGCGAGATCCGGATGAAGCCGTAGACCAGTTCCCCCGCCGCGGCGCCGACCAGCATCGCAATGCCGAACGCCTTTGCCTGATCGCCAAGCCATCCGGCGAGCGTCTCTTTCGAGAGGTCGTACCGTCGTTCGAGGAAAAAGCCGCTGTAGAACCCGAGCGGGAGACCCGCCAGTTCGTGAAGGATCGACAGCAAAACGACGTAGCAGAGGACCGTGGCGCCCGCCTGCCACGACGCCGGGGCGATGTGACCGGCCGCCGTCTCGGCGGCGTTTCGCAGCGTGGTGCTCCAGCCGGTGGCGACGAGCCCGCCGAGCAACAGCACGCTCCAGAGCATCGACGCGATGCTCGCCTGGCGCTTCAGGCGGTGATAACGGGTGGCTTTGTCCTCGTTCACCGCACCTCTGCGCGTTCAGCGGTTCCTGGGTTTGTCTTTGGCGGGCTTGGCGTCGTCGTCTTTATCCGTGGCATCCGTGTCGGTGCGTGTGTTAATCGTATCTCGCGACCGCAGGCGGATGCCGCCGTTCGTCGTCTGCAGCTCGATCGCGGTGCCGCCGCCGTTCAAACGGCCTTCGAGGTGACGACGGGACTTGTCCGTCACGTCGAAGTTGTCGATCGACCCGACGCTGATGCCGCCGTTGGTGCAGGAGGCCGAGACCGTCGCTTTGGCTTTTTCCGGCAGCATCAGCGTCACCCCGCCATTGGTCGTCTCGAGCGAGATGCGCTCGGACCCGACCGACGCCATGTCGATCGAGACGCCGCCGTTGGTGGATCGGGCATCGACACCGCCGGTGAGGTTGGTCCCTTTCACGCCGCCGTTGGTCGTGTGGGCCACGACCTTGCCCGCGAGCCCGTTTACCGTAACCTGGCCGTTGGTGTTGGTCACGTTGATGAACGCGTTTTTCGGCGCGCGAACGTGATAGCGGACTTCGAACCCGGCGCCGATCATGATCCCGCTGATGCGCTCGGTCTCGATCGTGATCCGGTCGGGCTTGCTGTCTTCCTTGATGACGATCCGCGGCAGGAGCTCCTTCGCCCCTTCTTCGGTCGCGCCTTTGGCGATTCGCTCGGCGCGTACCTCGACAGTGGATCCGTCCACGCCTTCAACCTCGATTTTTCCGTTGGTGTTGACGATGCGCACCTCGCCGCCGGCCGTCAGGGGGTAGGTGTGCGTCCACTCGTCTGTGGCCCGTGCCGAGAGGTTGCCCATGGACATGTCGCAGCCAGCCAGCGCGACGGCCAGGGGCAACACGAAGACGAGAGCACGGCGGGAAACGGCAGCATCCATCGGGGGCCTCCTCACCTTACATACGGGAGGGAGTGACGGTCAGTTCAACTGCACGGAGATCAATTTCGAGACCCCCGGTTCTTCCATCGTCACGCCGTACAGGCGGTCGGCGATTTCCATCGTCTTCCGGCTGTGGGTGATGACGATGAACTGGGTGTGCTCCTGCATGCCGCGCAGCATCTGCACGAATCGCCCGATGTTGGCGTCGTCGAGCGGCGCATCGATTTCGTCGAGCACGCAGAACGGGCTCGGCTTGTACTTGAACATGCCGAACATCAGGGCGATCGCGGTCAACGCCTTCTCGCCTCCCGAGAGCAACTGGACGCTCTGGAGCCGCTTGCCCGGCGGCTGGGCGATGATTTCGATACCGCTCTCGAGCGGATCGTTCTCGTCGAGCAGCGTCAGGCCGGCGCGACCGCCGCCGAACAGCGTGCTGAACGTCTGCTGGAAATTAGTGTTGATGGCCGCGAAGGCCTCGACGAAACGCGAGCGTGTGGTTTCGTCGATGCGCTTGATCGCCTCGCTGGTCTGGGCGATCGAGTCCACCAGGTCGGTGCGCTGGGTAGAGAGGAACACGTGACGGGTCTCGAGTTCGTCGAACTGCTCGATGGCCATCATGTTGACCGGGCCCAGCCGGTCGATCTTCCCGCGCAGGGCGGTGATCGCCTCTTCGGCGCTGAGCGCGCGCTGTTCGGCCGCGACCACGGCCGCGCCAGGCGCCGTCAGATCATCCTCGTCCGGCTCGTCCGCCAGCACGACAGCGGCGTCCGGCGTGGTCTGGCCGTCGCGCTCGAGTTGATCGACTTCCACCAGCACTTCGTCGAGCGTCGCGTTGACGGCGTCCTCGCACGTGTGCGCGAGGTGCGAGAGATCCGCCTCGGCGGTCGCGCGCGCCACGTTGAGTTCGGACACGACCGCCCGGATGGCGTCGAGGGCGGTGCGCGCTTCTTTGATCGCCGCCTCGAACGCGTCCGCCTGCGCCCGGAGCGCCGCGACGGCTTCGCCCGTCGTCATCACCGCATCGCGCAGCGCGTCGAGTTCGCGGACGTCCGCGTCCAGCTGCACTTCGCCTGAGGCGATCGCCTCCCGCAGTTCCTTGACGCGCTGGCGCGTCTCGTCCAGCTCCGCCGCGAGCGCGGCTGCGCGCTGTTCCAGCTCGGCGCCCGTTTCTTCCAGCCGGAGGACTTCGATCGCCAGCGCACTCGCCCGCTCGACTAGCGCGGCGTGCGCGGCGCCGGCTTCGGCAGCGCGGCGGCTCATTTCTTCCGCACCCTCGCGGGCTTCAAACAGCCGGCGCTGCGCAACCGTCAGCCGCTCGTCGGCGAGCCGTTGTGCATCTTCCAGGCGCCCGATCGAGGCGCGCGCCTCGTCCTGACGACGGTCGAGCGTGTCGCGCTCTTCTTCGGCCTGCTGCTTCTCGCGCGCGAGCTGTTCGGACTTCTGCGCCAGCCGCGTGTCCTCATCGGTCGCGTACTGCAGCTGCGCGTCGTGGCCGACCGATGCCTTGTCCTGTTTGTGGTGCTCGGTGTTCAGCGCGGCGATCGCGTTGGACGCGTGCGCGATCGTGGCCTCGAGTTCGGCGGTCTCCTGCGCCAGGTGGACCAACGATTCGCGATCCGCGGTGATGCGATCGCGCAGTTCCTTGATCTCGCGCTTGGTCTCGAGAATGCCGCGCGACTCCGAGCGTCCGCCACCCGACACGAGATGCGGTCCGCGGAAGACGTCGCCTTCGAGGGTCGCGATCGCCAGCGGCGTCAGCCGGCTGGCAAACGCCGCGCCGTCGTACGACTGCGCGATTCCCGCCTCGCCCATCGCCTGTCGAATCGACGCGGCGAACGGTCCGTTCACGCGCACGACCGACGATAGCGCGACCACGCCGGCCGGCAGGGACGCGATCGTCGCCGCCGGAGACGGCACGTACGACACGTCGCCGGTCACGCTCATCGACGCGTGGAAGCTGCGGGCGACAGCGGGGGCTTCCGCCGCCCCCGTCACGAGGAAGCCGCAGCGCCCCGCGCCGGCTTCGCGCACCAGCTGGAACCCGGCCGCCGCATGCTCTGGACGTTCGACGACGACGTGCTGCAGGAGATCGCCGAGGCAGGCTTCGACGGCACGCTCGTAGCCGGACTCAACCTCGAGGTAGTCGGCGATCGCACCCTGCTGATTGACCAGACCGTTCGCCTGCACGAGCACCGTTCGCGCGGCATCACCGTACCCGGCGCGCGCTTCGTCCAGTTCTTCGAGTGACGTCAGCCGCGCGTCGAGTCCGGCCAGCTCGTGCTCGCGGGCGCGAACGGATCGCGAACGCCATTCGTGCTCGATGCGCGCGCTGGCCAGCTCGGACTCCCGCGCCGCCCGGGCAATCCGGGTCGCTTCGATGGCATCGTGGACACGCCGCAGGCCGTCGGTGGCGGCCGCGCGATCCGCCGCGACGCGGTCCGATTCGATGCGGACATCGCTCATCTCGATATCGAGCTTTGACAGCGATTCGCCGACGCGGTCCTGCGCTGCCGCCGCGTGCTCGAGCGCATGGCGCAACGCGGTCGCGGAGTTGAGCGCGGAGAACACTTCACCGCGCGCGGCTTCCACGTCGGCTTCCAGGCCCTCGAGCTCGCGGTGCGCCGCGTCGTAGGCGTCCGATTCCGCGGCCAGTGTTGCCGACGCGCGATCGCGTTCCGCGTTGGCCTCGACCGCCGCATCGCGCCGGGCCGTGAGCGCCAGACGCGCCGGTTCGCGGCGGGCTTCCAGTCCGTCGAGTTCGGCCGCGACATTGGTCGTCCTGGTCTCGAGCGACTGCACCTGTTCGCGGTCGAAGGTGATCTGCTGTTGGTGGCGGGTGATTGCAAGCTCGCGTGCGTGCGCGGCTTCGCGCGACTGCGTGGACGCGGCTTCCGCTTCGACCAGCTCGATGCGCAGGCGCCCGAGATCGGCTTCCACTTCGCCGACGCGTCCAGCCGCCACAGCCTCGCGCTCGCGTGCGTCGGTCAGGCGGCCCCGCGCCGACTCGATGGTCTCCGCGAGCTGGCGGTACTTCCTCGCGAACAGCACCTTTTCCCAGCGGCGCAGCTCGTCGCGCAGCCGCTGATACCGCTTGGCCTTGCCGGCCTGGCGCTTCAAGGTGCCGCGCTGCTTTTCGACTTCGAAGACGATATCGTCGATGCGCGTGAGGTTCAGCTGCGCGGCTTCGAGCTTGAGTTCCGCCGAGCGGCGCCGCGCCTTGTACTTGGTCACGCCCGCGGCTTCCTCGATCAGCTGGCGCCGGTCGGTCGGCCGCGTACTCAGGATCATCCCGATCTTGCCTTGCTCGATGATCGCGTAGTTCTTCGCGCCCAGGCCGGTGTCCATCAGCAGATCGTGGACGTCGCGCAGACGGCACACCCGGCCGTCGATCAGGTATTCGCTCTCACCTGATCGGTACAGGCGGCGGGTCACCTCGACCTCGCGCGCAACCGACTGGATGATCGCGTCGATGCCGACGACGTCCGCCATCGAGGGACCATGACCGTTGCCCGTCTCGTCCGCGTGGAGGTCGTTGCCGTTGTGCCCGTTCGCGCCGTGGCCGTTACCGCTGGCGTGTCCGTTGCCGTGGCCGACTTCGGACGCGTTGCCCCCGGCGGCGTCGAGGCCTGGCTCGGCGGGAAACGCCGGGCCGCTGACGGTCTTCAGGAATCCGCTGAACCGCAGGCGCACTTCGGCGGAGCCGGTCGGTTTGCGCGCATCGCTGCCGCTGAAGATGACGTCTTCCATCTTCTCGCCACGCAGGCTCTTGGCGCTCTGCTCGCCCATCACCCACGTAATCGCGTCCGCCACGTTGCTCTTGCCGCAACCATTGGGGCCGACAATGGCCGTCACCCCTTTGTCGAAGGCCAGCTCCGAGCGGTCTGAAAATGACTTAAAGCCGTTGATCTCTAGACGTTCGAGACGCATGGAACACCCGACCGTTGCTGAGGGCAACGGCGTGAAGCCTGAAGGGTTTGCTGGATTTTTGTGACCCTTTTTCGCTTTCCGGACGCGAAAGCGGCCCCGGGGTCAGAACGGTCGTCAGTCTAACAAGGGCTAGCTGTAGGGGCAAGAGCAATCTGCGACCACAACGAATTGTGGTCGCATGCCCGAAGGCGGGAGGGACTAGTTGTTCGCCTTGATCTTGGACCCTTTGCTGAGCTCGGTCAGCTTCTGGGCCTCTCCGAACATCGCCAGGGCCGCCTGCGCCTGCGGATCGGACTCGATGAGATGACGCCGCGCGTCGGCGATCCCGAACACGGCGTTGTCGATCTCGAAACGCATCATGGCCTTGATGAAGTCCAGATCCTTCGCGAACGCGTCCTCATCGATCTTCACGCGATCGGTTTTCATCTGCTCGCGGAAGTCGCCCATCATCACATCGTCCACGACGAAGTTCGGCTTCACGTTCTTCCGTAACGTGGACGCCTGCGTGACGCGCGTGTCGCCATCGGCGGCGTACTTCATCGCGTAGTTCGCGAATTCCCCGCGCGCCACGAGCATGCGGCCGAAGCGACCCGGGTTGAAGCCTTCGAGCGGGCCGGCGACGCGCTTATCGGGTTCGATGCCGCCGCCGCTGTAGACGGGACGCCCGGAGTCGGTGTGCTTCAGGTCGCTGGGGTTGTGCGCCTTGTTCGCGTCCTGATCGCGCATCGTGTAGCTGAGATATTCATCGAAGCTCGCGTCCCATGGACGCTGGATGATGCGCCCGGACGGCGTGTAGTAATGCGCCGTGGTCAGCGCGAGTCCCGCACCGCCGCTGATGCGATACACCGACTGCACCAGTGCCTTGCCGAACGTCGTCTCGCCGACAATGTAGGCGCGGTCGTGATCCTGGAGCGCGCCCGAGACGATTTCCGAGGCGCTCGCGCTGTTGCGGTTGACCAGCGCCACGATCGGGATCTCGGTGAACGCCCCGTCGTCGGTCGCGCGATAGTCCTGATCCGAATTCGGCACGCGGCCGCGCGTGTAGACGATCATCCGGCCCTTCGGGACGAATTCGTTCACGACCTTGATCGCCTGATCGAGCGGACCACCGGGATTGCCGCGGATATCGAACAGCAGGCGCTTCATGCCCTTCGTGGTGAGATCCTGCAGCGCGTGCTTGACGTCGCGGTCGGTGTTCTCGCCGAAGTCCTGCATCCGGATGTAGCCGGTCGTCGCGTCGATCATGAAATACGCGGGGACCGTCGGGATGTAGACCTCGTCGCGCGTCAGTTCGAACTTGATGGGTTCGGTGTAGCCGCGCCGCTTGACGCCGACCCAGACGGTGGTGCCCTTGGCGCCGCGCAGCTTGTGCATCGCCTGATCGACGGTCCAGCCTTTCGCGTCTTCGCCGGCCACGTTCCCGAGCACGTCGCCGCGACGAATACCTTTCTTGTGCGCGGGCGACCCTTCAAACACGTTCATCGCCGTGACGTCGCCGTCGTAGACCTGAATCGACACGCCGATGCCGTAGTAGCGGCCTTCCTGCCGTTCGCGCATCTGCGCGTATTCTTTCGGGCTGAAGAAACTCGAATGCGGATCGAGCGTGCCGAGCATGCCTCGCACAGCGCCGTACACCAGGTTGTCGGAGTCGACCTTATCGATGTAATTGGTCTCGATGGCGTTGAGCGCCGCGCTGAACGCGCGGTAATGTTCGGGGACCTTGTCGTCGGTCGCGAGCGCGTTGCGACCGAACAATCCGCCGACCAGGGCGGAGACCAGGATCGCGAAGAACACGGCGGGCAGCGGACGGTAACGTCGCATGGAGGGGATCCTAACAGATAACTTCCTTATCGAGCAACGACTTAACTCCTTGACCCCGCCGGGAACACGTTCCTATAATGACAACAGCCGCACCGCGTTTGTTAGAGAAAGCAGGAGTCACATGTTTGGTTCTATCGGAATGCCGGAGCTGATCATCATTTTCGTGATCGCGCTGATCATCTTCGGACCCAGAAAGCTCCCGGAGTTGGGCCGATCGCTCGGCAAGAGCATCGCCGAATTCAAGAAGGCCTCGAACGAGCTCAAGAGCACGCTCGAAGAAGAAATCCGCATGGAAGAGCAGCGCTCGACGATTGAGGCCTCGAAGGCCGCGACCCCGGCGCCGGCGCCTGCTGCGGCAATCCCACACGAAGAAACCGTGCCGGTGCGGAAGGTCGACCAGAGCGCGTAAGCGCCGCGACCCATGGCCCTCGTGCCGTTCCCGAGCCCCCAGTCGGGGGCTCTTCCGCTTCCACCGGACGAAGACGACGACAGCCCGGCCGCGGGAAAGATGTCGTTTCTGGAGCATCTCGACGAGCTCCGGAAACGTATCGTCAACTCTGCGCTCGCGATTGCAGCCGGCGTCGTGATCGGCTTTGCGTTCATCAACCGCATTGTCGACTTCATCCTCGCGCCGACGCGCCGCGCGCTTCCGCCCGGCGTGAAGATGATCTACACGGAGCCGGGCGAAGCGTTCTCGCTCTACGTGCAGATCGCGCTGATCATGGGCATCGTGCTCGCCACGCCGTTCATCATGTATCAGCTGTGGAAGTTCATTGCGCCCGGGTTGTACTCGAAGGAGAAGCGGCTCGCGATTCCGTTTGTCCTGTTCACAACGATCGGCTTTGTCGGCGGCGCGGCGTTCAACCACTACATCGCGTTCCCGTTCATGATGGCGTTCTTTGCCAGCTTCGACTCGCCGGACCTGTCGTTCATGCCGAGGCTTGAGGACACGTTCGGGCTGTACACGAAGATGTTGCTCGGCATGGGCCTCGTGTTTCAGATGCCGACCGTGGTGTTCTTCCTCGCGAAGATGAAGATGATCACCGCGCGGTTCCTGCTGGTGAACTTCAAATACGCGTTCCTGATCATCTTCGTCATCGCCGCCGTCGTCACCCCGAGCGGCGACATGATGACCCAGACCATTTTTGCGGCGCCGATGGTCATCCTGTACATCATCAGCATCATCATCGCGTGGGTCGTCGGGCCGAAACGCCTCAAGGCCCCCAAGGCCGAGGCGAGCTAAGTCCGCAAGTCGTTGATTGACTTCAAGTACAGCTCGGCCGTAGCATAATAGCTGAGCTTTTGCTTGTACCGCGGGAGGTACTGCCTTGATGACTGCGATTCGAACCTCAATCCTTGCGGCTGCCTGCCTCACACTTTCGACAGCAGCCCTCGGACAAACTCCGGCCTCCTCGTCCACACCGTCCACGCCGGCAGCGGCTTCGCCGTCCAGCTCGTCTGCCGACACGGCGACGCGGTCTGCGACCACGACGTTCTTCGGTGATACCGGGCTGTGGTACGTCCCCACCGGCGAAGTGCTGGCCAACGGCAAGTGGTCGGTGAGCGGGTACCGGCGCGGCACCAACTGGATCCAGGGCTACACCAACGTGGCCGACTTTGCCGGCACGTTCGCATACGGCATCAAGGACCGCGCTGAAATCTTCGGCTCGTTCCTCGTCGACACCCGGATCGATCGCGACATCCGCCCGCTGTTCACCAGCGACCCGAGCTTTGGCGGCGTCATCGATCGCTATCCGCGGGTGAACAGGCAGTGGACCGGCGATAACATCGGCGACCTGTACATCGGCGCGAAGGTCAACCTCTGGTCCGAGTTCCGGCAGAATCCTGCGGCGATCGCGATCCGCGCCACCGCCAAGATTCCCACTGGCAAGCTGGACGCGGGCGTCACCACCGGCAAACCAGACATCGGTATCGACTTCATCGTCAGCAAGGAAGCCGCAAAGAAGATCGACCTGTCGGGGTACGGCGGCTACGAGTTCCGCGGCAGCCCGGACGGCTTCGACGCGCCGACCGGTGCGTTCCGTTGGGGCGCGGGCGCCGCGTTCCCGTCGCGCAGCATGCTGCGGGTGAACGCCGAGCTCAGCGGCGACGTTGCGTCGAAAGACTCCGTGACGATCACCGGCACGTCGGTCATCGGCAGCGATTTGAGCCGCGCGCCGCTCACGTCAGCGACGGAGAACATCTCGCGCGCGACTCTTGGTCTCACCTTCCAGGCGAAAAACGGATTCTTCGCCAGCGGCGGCGTGAGCTGGAACATGCCGACCCTGGGACGCAACGGATCGTTCACGGACGAGCCGAGCGTGACCGGTGACTACTACGACATGCAGTTCCGGATCGGGTTCCACCCGGGCGTGCGCGTCTACGTCGCGCCGGTGCCGCCGGCGACACCGCAACCGGTTGCGCCGGCACGGCCCACGCTCACAGTGAAGGCCGCCTGCGATCCATGCACGGTGGAAGTGCTGAAAACCTCGACGGTTACCGCGACCGCGCAGTCGTCGAACTCCTGCCAGGTGACGTACCGGTGGAGCGCCACGACCGGCACCTTTGCCCAGGTCACCGCGCGTTCGACGGTCTGGACCGCGCCCGGCACGACCGGAAATGTCCCGGTGACCGTGACGGCGATGTGTGCGGCCGACAACCTGACGGCCACCGACACGGTGAACATCCAGGTCATCGCGGCGCCAGTCATCCAGCAGCAGTACGTCTTCGAGGACGTCTACTTCGACTTCGACCGCTACTCGCTGCGCCCGGAAGCGACGCGCGTGCTCGACGAAGCGATCGCGGCCATGCGCGCGACGCCGACGCTCAGGCTCGAGATCGAAGGGCATACCTGCAACATCGGCACGGCCGAATACAACCTCGCGCTGGGCGATCGCCGCGCGACCGCGGTACGCGACTATCTGTCCAGCCGCGGTGTCGGCGCCGAGCGGCTGCACACGGTCAGCTACGGTGAGGAGCGGCCGAAGTACGACAACGCGCGGGAAGAAACGCGCCGGCTCAATCGCCGCGCCGCGCTCGTCGTCAATCTGCGATAGGGAACAAACCGCGGAGAACGCAGAGTTCGCTGAGATCATCTTTCTCTCCGGACTCGCCGCTCTCCGCGGTTTTTCCCTTCGATCGTTGCTAGAATCACCCCTTGGCCATCAAGGCCTCTTCATCCAGACAAATCGATACGCTGATCGCCGGACTGAGCGCGGCTGACGCCGTTGCGCAGGAGACCGCCATCGCGCGCCTGGCGGTGCTTGGCGCGCGGGCGGTGGATCGGCTCATCGCCGCAGCCACGTCGGGTGACGCCGGCGCGCGTGCTGGCGCATGGCGTGCGCTCGACGCGATCGGCGATCCTCGAGCGCTGCAGCCGGCGCTGGATGCCCTCGCGGACGCCGGGCTCGCGCAAGCGATTGGCGTGACCGCCATCGGTGTCGCACGCGCGCATCTGCGCGGAGCGCATGGCGCCAATGCGGTCGACCGGCTGGCCTCCGTCCTGCTCGATCGCGCGCGTCCTGAAGAGCTTCGGCTGACGGCGCTCAGAGCGCTGTGTGACCTCGACGCGGCAACGATCGCACCGATCCTCACCTCGCTGGCAGACGATCCCAGCGCAGCGATCCGCGCGGAAGCCGCGATGAAAACTGGACGAGCCGCCGGCACTGCAGAAGACCCGGCCGCGACGGTCATCCGCGCGGCTCACGCGGGTCTCCCGGCCGATCCCGACCCCCTCAGGCACGCGATCGGCCGATCAGGCCGCACCGCGGCCCTGCCGGTATTGCTGCGCATCATCGAACGGGTGCGCGAGCGGGAAGCCTCGGAGTCCGTGGCCGGACGGGGAGCCTGGACGCAGGCACGCGCCGCCGCGCACGTCGCGCTCGCCCATCGCGGCAGCCGCGTGGCGCTATACGATCTCCGCGAATCGATTGAAGGCGCGGCCGCCCCGCTGCCGGTGGAATTCCTGACGGCGCTCTCGCTGATCGGGGACTCGTCGTGCATCGAAGCCATCGTGGGGGCGTATGCGCGCGCGAAAGACTCGTGGTGGCGCCAGCACCTCGCTGACGCCTTCCGGACGATCGTCGCACGTGAGAAGCTGACGCGACGCCACGCGATCATGAAGAAGATCGAAAAGCGGTGGCCGGCGGTCGTCGAAGCCCTCAGCTCCAAGCGCTGAGCCCTTCGTACCGCTAGTAGCTCTTCGCGAACCAGGCTTCGGCAGCGGCCGGCTGGTCGCAACGGATGCAGTGGCCTGACGGCGCGGCGCCGCCAATCGGCATGTTGCGGATCGTCGCCTGCGTCTCGACCTTGATCTGCGCCTCGCACTCGGCGGACCCGCACCACGGTGCAATCACGAAGCCGGGGCGCCCTTCCAGTACTTGCTTGAACTCGCCATAGGTCGCCACGCGTTGCGTGTGCTCGTCGCGAAACGCGACGGCTTTCTCGAACAGGTTCTTCTGGATCGCATCGAGCAGTGTACGCAGCTGCGCCGGCAGCCCCTCCATCGAGAGGCTTTGCTTCTCGCGCGTGTCGCGCCGCGCGATCATGACGGCCGATTTCTCGATGTCCTTGGGTCCGATCTCGAGGCGAATCGGCACACCGCGCAGTTCCCACTCGGCGAACTTCCAGCCTGGCCGTTCCTCGCGCTCGTCGAGGGTCACGCGGATGCCGGCGGCCGCGAGTTCAGCCTGAATCTCCTTCGCGCGCGGCAGCACGGTCTCGCGCCAGTTGTCGCGGCCGATCGGCACGATCACGACCTGGAACGGCGCGACGTTGGGCGGCAGCACGAGGCCGCTGTCGTCACCGTGGGTCATGATGACGCCGCCGACCAGACGAGTCGACACGCCCCACGACGTGCCCCACACGTGCTGGACGCTTTTGTCGCGCGCCTGGAACGTGATGTCGAACGCCTTTGCGAAATTCTGGCCGAGGTCGTGCGACGTCCCGGCCTGCAGCGCGCGGCCGTCACCCATCAGCGCCTCGATCGAATACGTGCGATACGCGCCGGCAAACTTCTCGCTCTCGCTCTTCTGCCCTTTGACCACCGGCATGGCGAGCACGCGCTCGGACGTGGCCGCGTAGAGGTCGAGGATCATCAGCGTCTCCGCCTCTGCCTCCTCGTGCGTCTCGTGCGCCGTGTGGCCTTCCTGCCAGAGGAACTCGGTCGTACGCAGGAACGGCCGCGTCACTTTCTCCCAGCGCACGACGTTCGCCCACTGGTTGATCAGGATCGGCAGGTCGCGCCACGACTGCACCCACTTGGCGTACATCGTCCCGATGATGGCTTCCGATGTCGGACGGACGACCAGCTTCTCTTCAAGCTCTTCGCCGCCGCCGTGCGTGACGTAGGCCACCTGAGGTGCGAAGCCCTCGACGTGCTCGGCCTCTTTGTTCAGCAGGCTCTCGGGAATGAACAGCGGGAAGTACGCGTTGACATGTCCGGTCCGCTTGAACTCGGCGTCGAACGCCTGCTGAATCAGCTCCCAGATCGCATAGCCGTACGGCCGGATGACCATGCAACCCTTGACCGGCGAGTAGTCGGCGAGTTCCGCGCGGCGGACCACGTCGAGATACCACTTCGAGAAGTCCTGCGAGCGTGGCGTGATTTCGGTGACAAAAGAGTCTTTGCCGTCTTTGGGTTTGTCTTGTTTGGCCATGATCTTGGATGCGGATGCTATTCTACCATCCGCATCTGATGGATCCTGTCCGCATCAACGTTCCCACGCCGTCCCGCGCGTACGCGGTGACGATCGGCGGCGGCGCCCTCGACCGCGTCGGGCCGATGCTCGACGAGATCGGGACGCCGGCGCGCCGCTTCGTGGTGTCCAGCCCGCTGGTGTGGCGTCTCCACGGTCCTCAGTTCGCGCGCGCGGTCGGCGGTGCGGAGCCGATCCTGGTGCCCGACGGCGAGCGGTTCAAGCAGCTCTCGACCGTGTCGCGCATTTACGACGCGCTCGTCCGCGCCAGCGCCGACCGGGCGTCAGCGATCATTACGTTCGGCGGCGGCGTCATCGGCGACATGGCGGGATTCGCGGCAGCCTCCTATCTCCGGGGCATTGCGCTTGTCCATGTTCCGACCACCCTGCTGGCGCAGGTGGACAGCGCGATTGGCGGCAAGGTCGGCGTCAACCACCCGCTCGGCAAGAACCTGATCGGCGCGTTCTATCAGCCGCACGCGGTGATCATCGATCCGCTGGTGCTCGGCACGCTGTCGCGCCGCGAGTTCCGCGCGGGGCTGTACGAAGTGATCAAGTACGGCATGACGTCGAGCGCATCACTGTTCGCGCGTGTCGCGCGCGAACGGAAGGCGATCTTCGCGCGCTCGGAGGACGCGTTGATGCCGATCATTACCGAGGCGTGCCGAATCAAGGGCGACATCGTCGCCGCCGACGAGCACGAGGCCGGACAGCGCCGCATCCTGAACTTCGGCCACACCGCTGGCCACGCGCTGGAGGCGATCACCAGGTTCCGGCGCTTTCGTCATGGCGAAGCCGTCGGCTACGGCATGCTGGTGGCCGCGGAACTCGCGAGAGCGCGCGGCGCACTGGCTGAACAGGATCAGCAGGCGCTGGCGGACCTGATCGCCAGTCTCGGCCCGCTGCCACCGATCGCGGATCTCTCCGCCTCAGACATGCTCGAGGCCATGAAGCACGACAAGAAAGTCGTCGCCGGCCGGCTGCATTTCGTACTGCCGATCGCCATCGGCGCGACGACTATTGTGGATGATGTGAAGGAAGGGGAACTGCGCTCCGCATTGAAGAGTATCGGAGCGGGAAATTAGAAATCTTCAGATCGAAGGATTCGAGGAATCGATCCTCAGATTACTCAAGCCTGTGTTCCCTGAGCTTCGCGGTGAACGTCTTGTAGCCGATCTGCAGGATTTCGGCGGCGCGGCCGTGATTCCCCCCGGCTTCCGTCAACGCCTGCTCGATCTTGCGCCGTTCAACCTCGAGCAGCGTCCGCCGCGAAGCCTCGGCTAGCGTGCCCGAGAGATCAATCCTCGACCACGGTCCACCGTCCTCGTCGGCCGGCGCCGCGAGCGTCGGTCCGCGGAACGACAGGTTCAGATGACGCGGATGGATGGTCTCCCCCTCCGTGAGAATCGCTGCCCGCTCGATGCAGTTCTGCAACTCGCGCACGTTGCCCGGCCAGGCGTAGGCGCACAGTTCCTCTTCCGCCGCCGGCGACAACGCGAGCGGCTTCTTGTTCAGATCGCGGCAGAACTTCTCCATGAAGTAGCGCGCCAGCATCGGGATGTCGCCTGGCCGGTCGCGCAGCGGCGGGATCAGGATCGGAAACACCGACAGACGGAAGAACAGATCCTCGCGATACTGCCGCGCCGCCACCGCTGCCTTCAGATTGCGATTGGTCGCCGCGACGACGCGAACGTCCACCTGCAGCGTCGCCGTGCCGCCCACGCGCTCGAACCGTTTCTCCTCGAGCGCGCGGAGAATCTTCGGTTGGAGCGACAGCGGCAGATCGCCGATTTCGTCGAGGAACAACGTGCCCCGGTGCGCGAGCTCGAACTTCCCCGGCTTGCGCTGACCGGCTCCCGTGAACGCGCCCTTCTCATAGCCAAAGAGTTCGGTCTCCAGCAGCGTTTCGGGAATCGCCGCGCAGTTGATCGCCACGAATGGACCGTCGTTCCGCGGACTGAGCGCGTGCAACGCGCGCGCGAACAGTTCCTTGCCGGTGCCGCTTTCACCTTCGAGCAGCACGGTCGTATCCGTTGCAGCCGCGCGATGCAGCGACTGCGACACCTGCTTCAACTTCGCATCGTCACCGACGATGTGCGGTGCGCCGCGGCGCTGCGCGAGCTCGTCCTTCAGGATCATGTTCTCGGTCGCGAGACGGCGCTGCCCGAGCGCGCGCTCGACCATCAGCATCAGATGATCCGGATCGACCGGCTTGGCGAGAAAGTCGAGCGCCCCTTCTTTCATCGCGGCGACCGCATCCTGGATGCTGCCAAAGGCGGTCATCACAATCACCGGAAGCTGCGGGTCGTGATCTTTCGCCGCGCGCAGCACGCCGAATCCATCGCCTTCGGTCAGGCGCAGATCGGAGAGGACGACCGCGGGATTGGTGGCAACAAGGGCGGCTTCCGCCTCAGGCTGATCGCGGGCTTCGACGACGGTATGCCCCTGCGCTTCGAGCGCGTGCCGCAGCATGGCGCGGAGCGAATCCCTGTCCTCGACGATCAGGATCGGCGGATCGGCGCTCGGACGGGCGCGTCCGCTCATCGCTCGACCGTGGTCGGGATGATCCGAAGCGGTGGTCGAAGGGTCACCGCAGCCAGCCGGGCGGCACGCCCGCGCGGCGCGCTTCTTCCTGGAAATCGGCGATCGCCTTCGTGGTGTCCTGCACGCTCTTGTTCAGGCGCGCGAGTTCGGCCACCGCCTTCAAGCGGTTCTGTTCGATGACGGCGCGCTGCGCCGGATCGTCGCGGTTCACGAAATCCGTCATCAGGCCATTGATGCGGGACTGCAGCGCCTCGGCGAAGTCCTGATCGCGCGCCAGCTGATCCTGCAGCTTCTTCAGCCGGCCGGCCCAGTACGCCTGATCCTTCTTCGGTTCCTTGTCGGCCGCGACGATCGCGTCCTTGGCGGCCCTGTCGCCATCTCTGGCGTCAGCCGGCTTGGGCGAAGCGGGAGGCGGAGGGGGAACCGCGTTGAGGTCCCTGTTGGTGTAGACCTTCGTCGGCGCAGGGAGGGTCTTGCGGCGCTCCTCTTCCTTCTTCGCGACGTCCGCCAGGGACTGCGCGCGGGCGGCGCTCGCAAACGCCACAAGGGTCAGCAGGAGGAGAACAATCCGCTTAGACATGTGCCACCCCGGGTTATCGGCTCGAGTGCGATCGTACGTAAGGCCCCCGCGGCCGGTCAAGAACTCGAGGGCTTGCCGGACACCTCAGGAGACAGCTCCCCGATGTGGGCCTTCAGCTTCGGGCCATCCGGCGACGCCGGCTCCATCTTCAGGAATTGCTGATATTCACGAGCGGCGTCCTCGGCACGTCCCGCCCTCTCCAGACTCAGGCCGAGAGCGACCTGGAACGCGGCTTCGCCAGGCGCCAGCTGCGGCGCGAGCCACAGACGACGTATCCCGACACTTACCTCACCTCACGCCACGATAATACCCGCACTCCCGCCTGCCCGACGCCGTTGTTGAAGCGGGCCGGATCGCCGAACACCGCGACCGTCGACTTCGTGCCAAACACCAGGTGCTGGTCGGCAATCACCGGCGCGGTCGCCCGCTCTCCAGTGATGGTCTTCACCGCGACAGAGTCCTTCGCGTCGACCTTGTGATCGCCCGTGGTGTCGTACGCCGCACCGCCAGTAAACGTCAGCGCATACAGTGTGGCATCGTCTGCCTTGCACATCGCCGCCGGCTTGAACATCGTCGTCGTGAAAAACACCGTGTCGCCAGCGACCGCCGGAGCCCCGCTCACCCGCTCGTCGGTGGTCCGGCTCGTCTTGTCGAGGGTTCGACTGAACGTCCGCACCCCAGCGCCAGCGCCGCTGTCGAGCATGCCGATCAGGTGGTAGGTCGTGGTCGCGTCGACCGGCGGCAATCGATCGCTGCCGGTGCCGACGAAGATGTAATGCGCGGTCCCGCCGGCGTTGACGGTCGACAGCGAGCCGACGATCGGCTGATCCGGCCCCGCCTCGTAGACCTTTGTTGTCGTGCTGATTCTCGGCACTCGCGTGGCCGCGTCGATATCCATGTCGAAGCGCCACACGTGTCCGTCGAGATCGCCGATGTAGGCCTTCGTGATGATTCGCGCGGCAACGGCCCCGACGGCGACGGGACCGCCCTGCAGCGCGTTCTTGAGGGTGTGGCATGCGAACAGCCTCTTCTTCTTCGCTTGGTGCACCTTCTCGCCCGCGTTGAGGTGCGCGCGGTCGCCGCAGTCGTCAGTGGTTTCACTACGGCCGTCGTCTCCGACGTCCTTGCTGTCGTACACCGTTCCATCCTTCGCACTGAGCACGTAAAACGTCGTTCCGGCGATCCTGCCGCCGCGATTGGGTTGCTGCTGCGTGGTGTAGGGCAGGAAGCCGGATCCGATCAGCACGGCGAAGGGCCCGGACGCGTTTCCCACCTGACCGACGGCTGGGTCCGACCATGTCTGGCCGACGGATTTCTCGGTGGTGGTAGCGGCCGACGTGAGATCTCCTGTCTGCACGTTCGCGTCGAGGTTGCCATCCCAGACGGTCGCCGTCGCATCGAAGCTGGCGTAGCGAGGGAAGGCCCAGTTGAACCTGACCCGCTCGGGGGCAGCGAAATACGCGAGCACACGATCGATGTCGTCAGTGTCCGGCGCCACGTGAGCGGTCTCGAACACGCCCGCCATCGTGACGTCGAACGACTGGTAGAACACGCCGCCGGCGCCCTCGCCGATCACCAGGTGCGTCCGCCACGTCCCGTCGATCTTGACGTCGGCGATTTTCGGCGAGCCGTCGACGAAATACTGGAACTGCGTCAGCCCTTGTCCAAGGAGCAGCCGCTTTAGTTTTGGCAGCAGGTTCATCGGGATGAACCCCCACACCTCGACACCGAGACGCGCGTCGATGCCCTCGAGGATGCCAGCGTTGGTGCCGACCCAGATGATGCCGCGACGATTGGCGTTGGCGGCGGCAAACGCCGGGTAGCCCTCGTCCGGCGGCGGATCGAGTGACGGCGGGTTCATCATCGCCGGCGTCGAATCGATGATCGCCCCGAGCGGCGCGGCACGGACAGCGTTGATCACGCGCGTGGCATCCGGCACGCTGAGGTTCATCAGACGCGCGAGCACCGCGAGGTTACCGGCGGGCGCGTCGAGCGCGTTGAACGGGATCATCGTGCCGTCGGCCCTGACGGTGTAGAGGTTTCGCTTCGATGCATCGATCGGTGTTCTCGCCAGCCACAGCGGCGTTCCGTCGGCGACGAAGGCGTAGCCTGACTTCTGCGCCGCGTCGGCGGCAGGCGCGTAGTGCCTGAAGGCCTTCAGCGACGCACGCGCCCCAGGCAGGATCAATGCCGTCGTCAGCATCACGTTCGAGCGCTGCGGGATCACGGCGCCCGCCGCGTCGGTGACGACACTATTCGACACGCTCGCGCCGTTGATGTCCGTCGCGTAGGAGAGGTCCACAGTCCCAATCACAGGGCTGCCGATTTGCACCTCTCCGGCCAGGCCCTGCTGGACCGCAAAGTTGACCGCAGCGACCAGCTCCGGCACCACGCTGGCGCCGGCCAGCGGTGACGGGAACAAGTCGGGCGATGCCAGCGCCGCATCAATCTGCGACTGTGTGATGGCGACAAACTGCCCTCCGCTGCTGACGGCCAATGCCTTGAGGCCGATCATGTCCAGCGCATTCGTGTCTGGCGCAATCGCCACCACATGGGTCGGCAACGTCAGAGTCACACCTGATACAGCCCTCGGATCCACTCCACCGGTGATCAGGATCACGATGACGCGTGTGCAGTTGGCGTCGTGACCGAGCAAGCGGATCGCTTCTCCCTGCACCAGGACCAGCAGATCCGCAATTCGCGCGTCCGGCGCATCCGCCACCTCGGCGCCACCGATCAGCTGCTGAATCTGTTCATTGGAGTCCTCTTCGTCCGCGTGGACAAGAACAGCCGGCCCGGAGCTGCGCATCGTCACGAGACCAAACTGCACATCGTCCTGATTCATGCGAATGGCCTGAGCGATCGAGGCGCGGACCTGGAGATCGGGCGTGTCGATTGCCAACAGCACGAACGGCGCCGAGTCTTTCAGAATCAGCAGCGGGTCGAGTTGCGCGAAGGCCGGCGCTGCCGACACCGCGATCGCGACAAGCGCAACGAAGGCTTTCTTGAGCATGATGACCCTACCGGATGCCACCCCTGTTGAGATCGAGCGTCTGCAGCGTGAGCGCATCGCCAGGCGTCTGCACCGAGGTCTTGCGCGCGCCCTGGTTCTGTTCGTTCTGCCCTCGCTGACCCACGTAACCGCGTTCGAGTTCGGTCGTATCGGTGCGGGCCACGGTCAACTCGATCACCTTGTGAGCGCCGCGCGGCCCGAACGCTTCGGCGCGCATCGCGAGCACGCCGCTCCCGGGATTTGTCTGACTCGCGCCGTCCTGCAACGGGTTGCCGTCGTTTTCTGACGGGTCGTCTCCGACCAGGACGATGACGTACGAGGACGAGTCGATCGCGGGGGCGGGGATGACATCGCTTACGCGGCCGTAGGCATACAGCTGCCAGCGCGGATTGTCCGGGCCCCACGGACGATCTGCCGTGATCGCATCCATCTCGGACCCACTGCACGCAGTGACCTTCTGACAGTTTGCCAGGTTGAGCACCTGCGTGAGATCGAGCGACGAACCGTCCGCCAGCGTCCGGCTGCCGCCCGGCGGACCGTCGACGAACGCCGACTGTGCCGACCCGTTGAGCAACGCATTCCAGTCGGACACGGTGAGGAGATCGTCGAGCGCGAGTTCCAGCGCGGCGTCGGCCGCGTACATCACCTCGCCGCTGTCGCGGTAGTGGCCAGCGATGATCGTCTCCGACGAAGTGGTCAGCACGAGCGCCGCTCCGAGTGCCGTCATCAGCAGCATCGCCATCATCGCCATGACGAGAGCGACGCCGTCGTCACGCCGGATATCCACGGATCACCTCCCAAGATTCAAGTTGCGCGGGGAGACCTGAAAGCGAATTTCCTGATCGGGCACCCAGGTGTTCCCTGTTCTCGACGTGCCGCCGCGCGTGAACAACACGCCGGCCGGCCCGCGTAGCGCGTTGGCCGCGGCTTCCACACGCAGCGTGACGCCGACTTTTCTGATGCGCAGGAGGTCCGCGTCCCAGCGATTCAGATTCGACGCATCGGGACACCACGGACCGTCGGTCAGCTGGGCCGAGGTCACAGGCGCCAGAGCAGAGCTACCATTCCCCAGTGTGACGAGCCGCGGCGCCTGCGCGCCGTTGGCGTCGAGCATGAACGTGCAGTTCTCGCCCGCCGGCCAGGCCGTCGCTTTCACGCCGAGCGCGGGAGGCTTCGGACCGTACGACGTCCACGGCCCGATCGGATCGCTCACCGGTTTCTTCAACACCGGCGGCCGCTGCTCGCCGAAGTATTCGAACGTGAGACCCACCACGTGATCGACCACCGGCACGTCGGCATTCGAGGCGCCGTCGTAGTGCATCAGCTGATACAGCTGGTTGGCGTTGTCGGTCTTCAGGTAGTACGTGTGGCTGACGGCCTCAATCACCTTGGAGCCGATCGGGTAGTTCGTGTTCATCGAATCCGCGGGACGCTTCACCACCACCTGGGCGACGGCGTCGGCAACGCTGGTCACGCTGAACAGGTCGTAGTTGCCGCTGTCGTCGAACACCAGCACGGACATGTCCTTCACGAACCCGCACTCCAGATACGGCAGCCCCGTGCCGGGGTTCTTCGGGCAGTCCGTTTCGGCGGCCAGCGTCAGCGTCGGCGTCGGTGAACCCCCGGTGAGCGGCGCGGCAAGCGTGGTCTGCGCGGTCGTCGAAGGCACGTACAGCAGCGTGATGCGATCGGTCGCGAACGTGCCCGCCGGATCGTCGTTGGTCGCGCCCTGCCGGAACGGCAGAATCGGCGCGAAGAAATAGCCAAGCGATCCGACGTGCGTGCCCAGATACGCGCCCGCGCCTGCCATCAGCAGATCCCGAGTCAGCGTGTCGGCGCCGACGCGCAGGCGCTGCTGCATGTCGGCAGTGTCCGGCTCGGCCGCGTAGGTGTCGTGCGCCGGATTCATCATGCCGAACACGCTCGCCGTGACGAGCACCGTCAGCCCGGTCGCGATCACCAGTTCGAGCAGCGAGAAGCCGCCCTGACGGCGCCTCACGACGCCTTCCTCGTCTTCACGCTCACGACCCACGCATCGTTGGGCAGACGAGGCGCAGCACTGAGGTCCGGGTTGGCGGCGGCGCGTGAGACATTCGCGGTGACCAGCACCTGCAGCGCGATGGTGTTGTTCGGGTTGGATGGCAGGGGCTCGATAGACCAGCGCCGGATGTACGACGCCGACGCATTCGGGCTCGCACACCCGCCAAGCACGTTGCCGTTCCTGTCCACGTAATCGCAGTAACCATCGACGTTTCTGCCAAGCGAGCCCGCCGGTGACGGGGTCAGCCCGACGCCGCCCGTGGCCGACTCGGGGACCACCGCGAGATTGGTCGTGGTATCGGTGAGCGGCAGGCCGAGCGTATCGAAGCCCCACGTGAGGCCGCGCAACTGCTCCATTTTCTGCTGCGCCAGTAACGAGGCGAACGTCGTGTTCTTCGCGCTCGCGTTGGCGCGCCTCGACAGGGCAAAGAGCTGCGCAAGTCCTACCAGTGCGACCGACAACACCGCGATCGCCACCAGTACTTCGAGGATTGAGAACCCTTCGTCGCTGCGCATGCGCGTGTAAGGGTGCAACTCGCGCTCCACGTCGCGACCACGAACCCAACCGCGATTTATCGAGGAATTCCGCCGATGTCGATCCGGTCGTGTGCCAAGCGATCGCAAGGACCGCAATGACCGGCGACCGTCTCCTGGAAAAATCCGCTACCCGCGGATCGGCAGGATGATCTGAAAGCTGGCGCCGCCCGACGCCGAGGCGCCGGCGACGATGCGGCCGTTGTGAAAAACGATAATCTTCTGCACCAGCGCGAGGCCCAGCCCTGTGCCGCTGCGTTTCGACGTGAAGAAGGGCGTGAACACGCGCTCGCGAAGCGCGGGCGCGATGCCGGCACCGTTATCGCTGACGGCGATGCGCAACAGCTTCAGGGCCGGGTCCACGTCAGACTGGATAACGATGCGTGGCGGCTGCGCGCCCCCGGCGCACGCCTCGAGCGCGTTGCGGAGCAGGTTACTGAACGCCTGGCGCAGCAGGACCTCGTCACCCTCGATCACCCCGAAGTCGCCGCGCAGCTCGACATCGCCGCCGAGCGCGCGCGCATCCGGCCGAATCTCCTCTGCCGCCCGCTCGCAGATGGCGCGCAAGTCCACATCGGTCAATGTCAGCTGCGCCGGCCGCGCGAAATTCAGGAAGTTGGTGACCACCTGACTGAGCGACTCGGTCTCCGATCGGATGCCCGCGACATACGCGCCATACGACTCGGGCAGCGCAGTCAGATCGATCAGCTTGCTGTAGCCCTGAATCGTCGCCAGCCCGTTCCTGAACTCGTGCGCGATGCCCGCCGTCAGTTCGCCGACGGTCGCCAGGCTCTCTTTCAGCCGCAACTGTTCCTCGAGATCTTTGACTGCCGTCAGGTCGGTGAACAGGCAGATCGCGCCCTGCAGCGTGCCGTGCGGATCGGACAGCGGCGACACACTGACGCCCAGGTGCGTGATGCCCTGGCCGCCAGCTTCCGGCAGCACCACCGCGCGCCGGACGATGGCGACGCCCTGCGTCAGGCATTCGTCGATCACATCGAGCAGCGGCTGCTCGCGCGGCGACTGCTGAAATTCGTCGGGCCGGAGCGTGTCCGGCCGATCGAGCATGCGCAGTCCAGAGGGGTTGATGATCCGAATTTCGCCGCGCAGCCCGACAACGAGGAGCCCCGCGGTGAGGCTGGTGATGATTTCGCCGCTGAGGCGCTCGGACGCATCGGCCCGCGCCGCCGTCGCCCGTTCCTGCGCCTTCAGCTTGGTGACCGCCTCCTGCAATGCCGCCGACAGCAGTGCGGTCTCGGCGCCGCCGCCGCGCCGGTTGCGGCGCGTATCGGCGGCGGCCGCGGAGAATCGCAGCAGCGCAAATGCCAGCACCGCAACCAGCGCGGCGACGAGCGCGGTCAGACCCAGAAAGGTGTACGCGTTTGGCGTCAGGTGCATCGAGACAACCGCAGCGCCATGATAAGCGAACGTCCGCGCTATCGTCGCGGCTCGTAGCGATACGTCGCAGCGAGCGTTGACAGCTGCGCGAGGATCTCGCGGCGGTTGTCGTCCGTCATCGACTGCGTCACGCCAACGTGACGGTTCAGCAGGTCGGTACTCGAGTCGAACGCATAGTCCCGTCCATCGACCGCGTCCACGCCGTACATGCGCCCGCCGTTGTCCCGCAGCAGCGCGTACACCGCGCCATAGCTCGACGCGAGCAAAAACGGCTGCTGCCGTCGCCACTCAGATGCCGATGCCGCAGCATCAGGACGCACGAATAACGGCCGTCCGAACAGCGCGCCAAGGTCGGCGGGTTCGTATCCCAGCAGCGCGTACAGCGACGGCGCGATGTCGGTCGTGAAGGTCACCGCGCCCGCGTCGGCGGTCAGGCTCGCCTTCATCCGCGGGGGCAGGTGAACGATCAGCGGCACCCGCATCACTTCCGGGGAAACGAAGTACGCGTGGCCCCACCGCCCTTCCTCTCCCAGCGCGTCCCCGTGATCGGCAGTGATGATGATCACGCTGTTGTCGTAACGGCCGCTGGCCTTCAGCCGATCGACAAACCGGCCAATGCAGCGATCCACGCGCCGGAGACTCGACGCCACCGGCGCAAAGAACCCCGGATACGACTCCTCGTCTGGCACCGCCCGGCGTGTCGCGACGGCGATGTGGACGTTCTGCGGCAGCGACGAAAAGAACACCGGCGCGGTGCTTCGCGGTCCAAGTTTGCCGTCTAGTTCGTCCAGCGTTCCACAGAGATCGACGTCCATCGTGCCGGCGCCGCGATCCAGTTCGTCCAGCAGCGCATCGGGCGGCACCAGCTCACGCGTGATGTGGTCGAGGCTCATCATGCGCACGTAGCCGTTGGCGTTCAGCAGTTTCAGCAGCGTGTTCCGGCGCGCGAACGCCGGTTGATCGAGCGCATGGACGACGAGGCCGCCGGCCCAGATCGACGGCACGGCCAGCGCGGTGCCCGAGTAGCGCGTGAAGGCGCGCTGAAACACGATGCTGTCGTTCGCCAGCTTCCCGATTTCCGGCGTGAACGTCACCCGCGGGTTGTACGGCGAGACGTAGTCGCGCCGCAGGCTGTCGATGATGAACAGGAAAATGTCGGGACGCTGATCCCGGGCGACCGCGGCCAGCGGGCGCACCAAGTCGATGTCCACCGGCGGGATTGCGCCCGAGGCGAGGAGCGTATGGCTGCGCAGCTGCGCGTAGTACTCCACCGTCGCCGCGGATCGCGTCGTGCCGGCGTCGCGGATCAACCGGAACGACGGGTCCACGGCGGCGTACCGATCGACGATCGACGACGCGGACGGCTGCCGCAACGCGAAGCCGACTGAGGCGATCATCAGGATGGCTGACATCGCGGCGGATCGCAGAACTGCAGTCGTGCGCCATGCTGTAGCGCGCGACGATGACGGTAACGCCGCGCTGACTGCGGCAAAGACGGCCAACCAGACGGCGAGGACGCCCAGCTTCTGCAGCAGGAAGTTCCAGTCGAAATGCGAGACGCCGGCGTTCAGTGCAAACGCGATGAACGCCAACGCGACGAGCCAGACGACCGCCACAATTGGCGAGGACGTGCCCGCGATCGGCGCGGCAAACAGCGTCAGCGGATCGACAGGATCCGCCGATGCCCCTCCGCGTAGCCGCGCCAGACCCGCCCAGACGAGCGCGAACGTGATCCCGATCGAGGCGGACGCGATCGCGGCGTACCCGCCGGTGAAGGCGATCGACGCGCAGACCATCGTGTAGATCACGCTGGTTCCGCCCGCCGCGAGCAGTAACACGAGCCACCAGTACTCTGCCGCGCCGCCGCGAAGTGACATGCGCTCGACTGAAGCCCTCGCGCCACGGCGCGCGGCCGCCAGCCAGGTGATCGACAGCAGCGCCAGCCAGAGCGTCGCGAACACCAGGAGGTCTGCAGCGAGTGAGATGGTGGACCCGAGCAGCAGCGCCCGAGGCGTCAGGTCGAGTCCGGCGACCTCACGCATCCGCAAGGGCACAGCGCCGGCGTAGATCGCCCAGACAGCGACCGCCGACACGCCGGAGACGATCGACGCGCGGAGCCGATCGAGGCGCCGGATGTCAGCGCCGCTCCACACCCGCTGATCCAGAACGGCGAGCCACACCGGCGCGGCCAGAGCGAGCAGGCCCACGGCAAACGATTGGCCGCTGCTCCCGAGGGTCTCGAGCGGTGGGCGCAACACGACGGCGATACCCACCACCGCGCTGACGGCCACGTACGCGCGCGCCAGTCCGCATCCGCGCGCGCCGCGCAGCTGCGGCATCAGCGTCAACACGCTGATCAGCAGTGCGATCCAGAAGAGCCACGGCGACATCGTCACGAACGCGGTCAGCGCCGGCACGACGTTGGGTTTGATGAACTGTTGGTAGGCGAACGGACTGTACGACAGGAAGCCGTACGCGGACACGGCGAGAAAGAAGGCCGCATTCAGAGCGCGAGCGCCGGCAATGGAGCCGCGCCGCATCAGAAGAAACCCAGATACCAGTCGAGGAGCGCGGGGCCGGCCACAGCCGCAATCACCGCCCCGACCGCGAGGAAGCACCCGAACGGCAGCGCGTATTTCATCGTGCCTCGCCTGGCGGCAATCAGCGAGACGCCGACCACCGTGCCGGTCAGGGACGCGAGCATCAGCGTCACGAACGTCAGCTTCCAGCCGAGAAACGCGCCGATCATCGCGAGCATCGGGGGATCGCCTCCGCCGAGCCCGTCTTCGTGCCGGACACGGTAATAGATCTCCGCCACGAGATACAGCAGTCCGCCGCCCCCGATAATGCCGATGAGCGACGCCATCCAGCCGGGCTCCGCGAACAGACTGAAGCCGAAGCCCACGACGATGCCGGGCAGCGTGACCGCGAAGGGCAGCTTCTGATGCTCGAGGTCGATCGCAAACAGGACGATCAACATGCCGCCGAAGACGAGACGCGACGCGAGCAGCGGTGCGGGTCCGTAGGACCACCACGCGAACACGAACAAGGCGGACGTCAGCGCTTCCACCAACGGGTAGCGGATGCTGATCGGCGCGCGGCACGTCCGGCACTTCGCTCGAAGCAGCACCCAGCTGACGACCGGGATGTTCTCGTACCACGACAGCTCGCGCTGGCAATACGGACAGGCCGACGAGGGCCACACGATGGACGACCCGATCGGCAGGCGATGGATGCAGACGTTGAGGAAGCTGCCGATCAACGCGCCGAATGCGCCGGCAGCGATCAGGCCGAACCAGGGCGGCAGCGTATCGATCATGACGGCGGGTGCGCCACGCCGCCGGGCTCCTCGGGCGGCGGCCAGAGCACGGATGACGGTGACAGCTGCACCCGACCGTCCGGCGTCAGCACGAACCTCGCGCCTGTGGGATCGAGTGGAATGCCGCGCAGCACGCGCGCCCGCACGAGCGCCTGCCAGTCCGGTTTCTCACCCGTGCGCGCGGCGTAGTCGTCGCACGCACGCTGCAGCCCGTCAATGATATCGAGCGCCTGCAACTGAACCAGCCGGCGCTGCGCGTCCTTGCGCAGCCAGTCCAATTCCGCCGACTGCAGGATGCCAACCCACATCGCGCGGGACGATCGGCGATCGCCGCCCTGCGCCAGCGTGGTCGCGGCGAGCGATTTCAACCACCACGGCGCATTCGGAACATCGCCCGCTTTCTTGAACCATTCGGCGGCCGCGATGAAATCGTGACGGAACCAGTAGTGGACGAACCCGATGTCCTGCATGTATTCCCATTTGTCGGGCCGCTCGTTCAGGCCTTTCAGCAGCAGGGCGATCGCCTGGTCCGGCCGGCCCGCGCCTCGGGGATACGGCTCGGCGAGATAGACGGAGCCGAACCGGTACGCAATGTTGAAGCGCGGATCAAGCGTCGTCGTGATGTCGAGGAGCGGGTACAGCAACGGGTAGCCGGACGCCGGTGCGGCGGTTTCTGCGAGGAGCGGCGGCGGCGCCGAGAGATGGAGCGCGACGCCCTTGTCGAGCTTCTGCTTGGTGCCGCCGTAGTACTGGATCGTCCGGATCCAGTAGACGTCGGCAAACAGCGCGTTGTACGCACCGGTCAGCCGGCGCAGCGCGAAACCCGATCGCAGGTACAGCGACTCTTCGGTGTCGTCGCTCGCCGGATAGATGCGTTCGCGCGCCGCCTGCACCTGGACGGCGGCAGCCAGCAGTACCGCGACGAGCGCGACCGTGGAGACGAGGGCGGCCGGGGATCGGGCGGTCACGTTACTTGAAGTCGCGCCGGGAAAAGACCAGCGCCGAGATCGACAGCAGGATGGCGATGTACAACGCGGCGTAGCCGGTGGTCATCACCACGTAGCCCATCGGCACGGGCACGCCGTGCACGACGTCACTCTTGATGTCGAATTGCGACAGGTTCGGGAGCACCCAGTACAACCCGCGCGCGACGCGCGCGGCGGCAGGCGAGTCGACCACCTGCTGAAAATTCTTCAGGTCGCCGCTGAAGTGACCGACGATATAGAGGCCGAAGGTGAGCGCGGCGGACAGCATCGGCGACGAGAACGTCGAGAAGAACAGCGCGACCGACGTCACCAGCGTCAGCTCGACCAGAATCAGGAACACCACTTTCAGCAGAGCCGGATCGAGCGCCGGCGCGTCCCATACGCTGCGGACCTCTGGCGCGACACCCCACGACATGTAGGCGAGCACCAGGTAGAGGGCCAGCGCCATGACGCTGATGTTGACCGCGAGCGTCAACACCAGTCCGAGGAACTTGCCGACAACGAGCTGGGCGCGGGTGATCGGCTTGGCCAGCAGCGCATAGATGCTGCGGCGCTCGACCTCCTTCGACACCAGGCCGATGCCGATGAAGACGGCGATGAACAGCCCGAAGATCGACGTCGCCGACAGCCCGAGGTCCTTGATGATCTTGACGTCCTGCCCCGCCGTCAGCTGGCCGATCAGATACGACGAAGCGGTGAGCAGCATCGCGAACAGCACGAGGTTGTAGAGCACCTTGTCGCGCACCGATTCGCGGAACACGTTGATGGCGATGGCGCGGGTGACTCTCACGACGCGCGCCTGTCCGTGTCTTCGAGCCCGCGGCGCGTCGACAGCACGTCGGCGGTGGTCACGCTTTCCACGAACACGTCTTCCAGGGTTTCACGAAGCGGATTGAGCGCCGTCAGGTGCGCGCCACCTGCGGTCAGCTCCGCCAGCAGGTGTTCCGGCGGCGGGTCGAGCGGCAATTCCAGGGTGTAGCGCCCCTGGCTGATCCGGACCGCGCTCTTGATCCGCGGCGTGATCGAGGCAATCAGCGCTTCGCTGGCGCCGGCCACGACCACTTCCCAGCCGTGCGCATGCAAGGCCAGCATGTCGGTGAGGCGGCCGGACGCGACGAGACGGCCCTTGGCGAGAATCGCCACGCGATTGCACAGCGCTTCCGCATCGCTCAGCACGTGGGAGCTGAAGAAGACTGTCGACCCGGCGTCGCGGAGGCGGAGAATCAGCGCGCGCACGTCCCGGCGCCCGAGTGGGTCGAGCCCCGACATCGGTTCATCGAAGATCACGAGCTCGGGGTTGTTGATCAGCGCTTGCGCGATGCCGACGCGCTGCAGCATGCCTTTGGAGAACTTGCGCAGCTGGAGGCGGCGTTCGGCGTCGATGCCGACCTCGTCAAGCAGACGGCCGACGCGCGCGGTCCGTTCGGCGCCGCGGATCCCGAAGAGGCTTGCGAAGTACCCGAGCAACTCCTCCGCGGTGAGGTAGTCGTAAAAGTACGGGTTTTCCGGCAGGTAGCCGATACGCCGCTTCACCGAGAGATCGCCGAGCGGCCGCCCGAGGATTTGCGCGGAGCCACCGGTCGGGAACACGAGCTGCATCAGCAGCTTCAGCGTGGTGGTCTTGCCGGCGCCGTTCGGTCCGAGAAACCCGAACACCTCGCCCGCCTCGACCTCGAGCGTCAGGCAATCGAGCGCGCGGTACGGGCGCTTGCGCCAGAATCCGACCGCGTAGTCCTTTGTCAGCTCGTGAGTGGCAAGGGCTGGCACGTCATTTTGAAGTGGCGCGTTGGAGTTCGTAGGCGATCGCCTGCTCGAAGTACTGTGGCGGCAGCGCGCCCTCGACCTTCACGCCGTTGATGAAAAACGTCGGCGTGGACTTGATGCCGAGCTGGCGGCCGAGGGCCACGTCGCCCTTCACCAGGCTCAGCGTGGTCTGGTATTTGGCATCGAAGTCGGCGACCTGTCCGATGTCGCGCGCCGCCTGGCGCACGGACGGCGGCGTCATCGCCGGCTGGTGCGTGTAGAGCCACTCCTCCATCGCTTCGGTCTTGTTGTGGGCTTGGGCGAGCCGCACCGCGACTGCCGCTTCGCAGGCCGCCGAATGAATCGTCTGCCCGAGCGCCTCGTTGCAATCGCGGTTGAGCGGGTAATCCTTCAGCACCAGCTTCACCTGCCCCGGATGCTCGGCCTCGAACTTCGCGAAGATCGGCTTGTATTGCAGGTACGACTGGCCGCAGGCCGGACACTGGAAGTCGTTGAACTTGACGACCAGCACCTTGGCGCCATCGGGCGGGACGATGAGCGGCACGCGCGGCTGCGAGACGTACCATCGCTGAAACTCCGATGTTTGATCCTGCGTCGGGACGGGCGCGGCAGCCTGGCCCGATGGATCGCCGGGCGTGGCCACCGCTTCTCGCGGAAACCAGGCGAGGGTGGTCGCGGCGCCGGCGAAGAACAACACGGCGACGATAATGGCCAGCGGGCTGCCGACAAGCGCGCGGACGTCACGAGAGGCGCGGCGAGGAAGTGTAGTCATAGGAAAAGACGTCGCCGCACCAGACACGAGGAAGAGCCCGATCACCGCGGCATAGGTGGTCAGACACAACAGACACACGGCTTTCAACAACACGAACGACGCGTAGCCCAGATACAGAATCACCGCGAGCGAGAGCGTGGACAGCACGAAGAGATACCCGGGGATGCTCTCCCGCACCTCCTGACGCGCGGTCATGCCGCTCATCGCGAGCAGCGCCGCCACGACAAACGCCATCCCGCCAAAGAGCGCCACGGGAATGCCACGAACCGTGCTGAACCGGCTGAGATACACCTGCGTGCAGCTGATCGTCTCGTTGACGTCGCAGAAGCTTCGGTAGGCGGGGTCGTACAGCAGGTGGTAATGGGTGTAGGCGGCGGCCGCGGATGCGCCGAGGCCAACGAGCGCGCAGATGAGCGAGAAGATGGCCGCGCGTCTACTCATAATGGAAATTGGCGAGTCAGCGAGCTGGTGACCTGGTGAGTGTAGTCACCAACCCGCCAAATCACCAACTCGCCACGTCTTGCCTCGGTCCTGTTACTGAACCGGCGTGACGGTGGCCGACGCCACAATCGGGTTGGCCACGACCGCCGCCGTCGAGCTCCAGATCGTGCCGCGCGTGTCGGTCGCGAAGTAGCGTGTGCCCGTGCCGCCGGCTGTCAGCGGGTCGGCCGTTCCGAAGTAGGAGCTGGCCGGCTGCGCGACGGCGCCGTTGCACACGGTCGTCGTGCCGATGTCCGTCACACCCGTGCTGGCGTCCTTCGCGATCGTGACGACGTAGCCACTCTTGGTCACGCCGTTCGACTTCAGGTCGGGGCTGATGAAGCCCTGGCTGCTACCCGTGGGCGCGGTCACGAGGTCTTCCAACTTGATGGCGTAGCCGCCCTGGGCGCAGCTGGACGAGAAGCTCGCCTGGCCGCTGTTGATGGCGCGCAGCGAACCGATGGCCGACGCTTCGTTACCCGACATGCGGGCGCGGAGCAGACCGGGTACGGCGATCGCCGCGATGATGCCGATGATGGCCACGACGATCAGCAGTTCGATGAGTGTGAAACCTTTTGCGATGCGACTCTTCATTGCGCGCTCTCCTTCAGATGAATCCGGCGACCAAACGCGGTTGCTGCTCTTATCGGCCGGCTGTACCATTCGATATAGCAACTGAAGTGCCATGGCTCATCAGGGGCCGAACATCACTGTAAGTCACTGTAAAAAAGTCTCTTATCTCAGAACGTATGACTCGATGGCACCGACAAAACGTGGCGGGTTGACAAATTTTGTCGGCTCGCCGGCGCCGAACGATGTCACCTGAGGTTGTATTTCTTCACGTAATACCGGAAGGACCTGAAGCTCATCCCCAGTAGCTCGGCGGCCTTGACCTGGACGCCACCGGCCTTTTTCAGCGCCTCGGCGATGTAGCCCCGTTCGATGTCCTTCACGTGCGCCTCGAGGTCGAACCCCGACTCGGGCAGACCATTGGGGTCCGCCACGGCCATCCGGTGCGACTCGCCACGAATGCTCGCCGGCAGGCTGTCGGGCAGGATGGACGGCGTCGGTTCGAGCGCGACCGCCCGCTCCATCGCGTTTTCGAGTTCGCGGATGTTCCCCGGCCACTCGTGGTTCTGCAGCAGGTCCATCGCCTCGTGCGACACGCCGGCGATTTCCTTGTTCATCTGCTCGTTGTACTTGTTGAGAAAGTGGGCGGCGAGCAGCGGGATGTCCTCGCGCCGCTCGCGCAGCGGCGGCAGCGAGATCGGAATCACGTTGATCCGGTAGAACAGGTCTTCGCGGAACCGTCCTTCGCTGATCAGCTTCGTCAGGTCCTGGTTCGTAGCCGCAATGATCCGGATGTCGGCCTGCGTCTCTTCGAGGCCGCCGACGCGGCGGAATTTCCGTTCCTGCAGTACCCGCAGCAGCTTGACCTGCATCACCGGGCTCATCTCGCCGATCTCGTCGAGGAACACCGACCCGCGCTCGGCAACTTCGAGCAGACCCTTCTTGTTGCTGTCGGCGCCGGTGAAGGCGCCGCGCATGTGCCCGAACAGTTCCGACTCGAGGAGGTTCTCGGGCATCGCGCCGCAGTTGAGCGAGACCATCGGCTTGTCGCGGCGGAGCGAGTGAAAGTGGATCGCCTGCGCCACCAGCCCCTTACCGGTCCCGGACTCACCGGTCAACAGGATCGTGCTGTTGGTGCGCGCCACGGTCTCGATCATCTTGAAGACGGCGAGCATGGCCTCGCTGCGCCCGATGATGTTCGAGAACTGATGCGCGAGTCCCAGCGTCCGCTTCAGCAGGACGTTCTCCTGCCGCAGCTGCCGGTTCTCGATCTTCTCCCGCACCTTCATCTTGAGCAGGTCGATGTCGAATGGCTTGCTCAGGTAGTCGCAGGCGCCGAGGCGCATCGCCTCGACGGCCGTCTCGGTCGATGCGAACGCGGTGATCATGATGCCGAGGATGTCCTGATCGATCTTCTTCGCCGCCCGCAGCACATCGACGCCGCTCAGGTCCGGCATCTTGATGTCCGAGATCAGAATGTCCACCGGCTCGCGCTCGAGCAGGTCGATCGCTGCACGGCCGTTCTCGGCGAGCAGCACTTCGTAGCCCTCGCGCCGCAGCACGATCGCCAGCAGTTCCCGCATCGATCGCTCATCGTCGACGACGAGGATGCGCGGCGGCCGGCGATCGGTGGACGGCGCGGCCGGCTGTTCGACGGTGTTCACGAGGCCACCGCCGCGCGCGCCGGCAGGCGCACGGAGACGGTGGTGCCAGCGTTGGGTTGCGAGCTGACCTGGATCTCGCCGCTGTAGTCGCTGACGATGCGATGCACGATGGCCAGCCCGAGGCCGCTGCCCTTGGCAAACGTCCCGTGGAACGGCTGGAACAGCCCATCGAGTTCCTCGGGCGGAATCCCGATGCCTTCGTCGCGAACACTCAGCACCACGCCGTCGGAAGACGGCTCGTGGGCTCCGGACAGGTGGAGCCGGCCGCCGGTGGACATCGCGCGCAGGCCGTTGGTCGCGAGGTTCCAGACGATCTGCTTGATCTGCCCCTCGTCGGCTTCGTACCACAACTCGGTGGCGGGTACGTCGACGGTAATCTCGTGTCCCTCGAGCACCTCGGCGCTGTTACGCAGGAGGAGCGCGGTGTCGTTGAGCGCGCGGCGCACGTCGAACCGCGCGATCTGAAACCGCTGCGGCCGCGCGTAGGCGAGAAACGATCGAATGGTCGTGTTCAGCCGTTCCGACTCCCGCAGCACAATATCCATCAACTGTTCCTGCTCGCTGCTGAGCGGCAGCTCCTGCCGCAGAATCTGAATCGACCCGGACATGGACGCCAGCGGGTTCCGGATCTCGTGCGCAATGCCCGCGGCCATCTCGCCGACGGCGGCGAGCCGCTGCTGAATCGCCGCGTCACGCTCCAGCTTCTTGATCGCCGTCACATCCTGAAACGTGAACAGCAGGCCGACGCGGCCGCCCGGCGTCTCGAGATGCGTGGCGGTGAGGCCGATTTCCTTCTCGGTGCGATCGTTCGACGCGCGATACCGGAACTCGTGACGCCGCGCGCCTTTCGAGCGCAGGTCGCGCTGGATTGATTCCATCACCGGCGGCGGCAGTTGCAGCACATCGTCGATCCTTCGGCCAACCGCGGCCTGACAGCTGACGCCGGTAATCGCCTCGGCGCCGCGATTGAAGGTGAGGATCCGCTGCGACCGATCGGTGGTGGCCAGCCCGCTCGGCAGGCTGTCGATGACGTGCTGGTTCAGCGCCTGAAGATCCGCAATCTCGGTGGACGCCTGTTCCAGCCGCGCGCCGGCCGACCGCAGGCTGTTGGCCAGCGATCCGCTGAGCAGCGCGACGGCAAAGAAGCCCAGAACGTTGATCGAGACGGTGTACCGCGCCACCGACCCGGCCGGGAGCGTCTGCACGTAGGCCATGAGCCACGGATCGGGGCGAAGCCCGGACGCGGCCAGATACTGCGCGACCACCAGGCCGCCGTACAGCACGGTGCTGAGTGTCGCCACCAGCAGGCCGCCGCGACGGAACTGAATCGTGCTCGCCGCGATAATGGGCAGCACGTAGAGCGACGTGAAATAGCTGGTGATCCCGCCGGTGAAATAGATGAACGACGAGACCAGCAGTGCGTCGCCGGCCAGTTGCACGTCGACGATCCAGCGATGCCGCTCAACGTAGCGCAGCGCCAGCGCGTAGACAAACGTCAGCGCAAAGGTCAGGCCGATCAGGAAGAAGAAAGGGTCGACGGCAAACGAACCCGGCGCAGTGACCTGCATGACGGTCGCCGAGCCGAGCAAAATGGCGCTGATGATCGCGCGAATGGCGATCAGCCACGCGACGGTGCGCCGCAATCCGGTTTCGTGCATCGGCCTACGTCAGCTTGCTGATCAGG
The DNA here is from genome assembly GCA_025358945.1 of Acidobacteriota bacterium. Lineage (GTDB taxonomy): Bacteria > Acidobacteriota > Vicinamibacteria > Vicinamibacterales > CAVVIG01 > CAVQFC01. The sequence goes on along the minus strand of JANYHS010000147.1, from coordinate 13,547 downwards.
TCGAAGATCGGCATGTACATCGCGATCACGATGCCGCCGACGACGATGCCGAGGACGGCGATCATGATCGGCTCGAGCAGCGTCAACAGCCCGGCGACTGCGGTGTCCACTTCTTCCTCATAAAAGTCGGCGATCTTCGCGAGCATCGTGTCGAGGGCGCCCGTCGCCTCGCCGACGCCGATCATCTGGGTGACCATCGCGGGAAACACTTTGGTGTCCTTGAGTGGCGCCGCAATCGTTTCGCCGCGCTCAATGCTCTTGCGCGTCGCCATGATGGCGTCCTCGACGATCGCGTTGCCGGCGGTCTTGGCGGTGATTTCGAGGCCGTCCAGAATCGGCACGCCGGAGCTGATCAGCGTCGAGAGGGTGCGGCAGAACCGCGCGACGGCGATCTTGCGCATGATGTTGCCGAGCACGGGCATCTTGAGTGTGATGCTGTCAATGACGCGCCGGCCCTTCGCCGTCGCGTAGTACTGCTTGAAGCCGTAGGCCGCAGCGCCCCCGCCGACGGCCAGGAACGGGAAGTAATTCACCAGGTTATCGCTGAGCGCGATGACGACGCGCGTCGGCATCGGCAGATCCGCGCCGAGGCCGGAGAACAGAGCCGCGAACGTCGGGATCACCTTCCACAGAATCACGCCGACCACCGCGCCGGCGATGACCACGACGGCGATCGGGTAGATCATCGCCGACTTCACCTGGCCGGCCAGCTTCACGGCTTTTTCGATGTAGGTCGCGAGCCGCTTCAGAATCGTGTCGAGAATGCCGCCCGCCTCGCCGGCGGCAATCATGTTCGTGAACAGCGGATCGAACGTCTTCGGATGCTTGCGCATCGCGTCGGCCAGCGAGGCGCCAGACTCCACGTCCATCCGCGTCGCGCCGATCACGAACGCGAAGTTCTTGTCCTCTTCCTGCGACCCGAGAATATCGAGACACTGCACGAGCGGCAGCCCCGCGTCGATCATCACGGAGAACTGACGCGTGAAGACGGCCAGGTTCTTCGCCGCCACCTTCTTGCCGCTGCGGCCGACCTTCTCTTTCTTGACGTCGTCTTTGCCGGCCTTGGTGGGCGTAATGCGGGTCACGTTGATCTGCTCGCGGCGCAACGCGGCGGTGGCGGCGTCCATCGAATCGGCCACCCGCTCGCCGCTCACCGTCTGGCCGGCCCGGGTGCGTCCTGTGTAGGCGAAAGTAGGCATAGGCTAACCTCGCACCGGCCGCGGCGGCGCCGTCCCGGCAGTCCGTCCAAGCCCGGCGCCCGCCACCACGCCGACACCACGGTTGATCATGTCCTGCAGTTCATCCTTGTTCGACGAGGCGGTCATCGCCGCCTCGAGCGTGATCAACCGTTTCATGTAGAGGCTGGCGAGCGATTGGTTCGCGGTCTGCATGCCGAGCTTTTCCTGGCCGGCCTGCATCGAGCCATAAATCTGGTGGATCTTGTCGTCGCGAATCAGGTTCCGGATCGCCGGAGTCGGAATCATAATCTCCATCGAGCAGACGCGGCCCCTGCCGTCGGCCCGCGGCAGCAGCGCCTGACAGACGATGCCCTCGAGCACCAGCGAGAGCTGCGTGCGAATCTGCGCCTGCTGCCCCGCCGGAAAGACGTCGATGATGCGGTTGATGGTCTGCGCCGACGAATTCGTGTGCAGCGTGCCGAACGTCAGATGACCCGTCTCGGCGATCTTCAGCGCCGCTTCGACCGTCTCGAGGTCGCGCATTTCGCCGATCAGGACGATGTCCGGATCCTCGCGCAGCGCGGCGCGAAGCGCGTTGCCGAAACTGTTGGTGTCGCTGTGCACTTCGCGCTGGTTCACCAGGCAGTTCTTGTGCTTGTGGATGTACTCGATCGGATCCTCGATCGTCAGGATGTGCTCATGACGCTCCGAGTTGATCTTGTCCAGCATGGCCGCCAGCGTCGTCGACTTACCGCTGCCGGTGGGGCCGGTGACCAGCACCAGCCCGCGCGGACGCTCGGCCAGCGTGGCCAGCACCGCCGGCAGCCCGAGCTCGCCGAAGGTGCGGATCGTTTCCGGAATCAGCCGGTAGACGGCGCCGACCGCGCCGCGCTGGTTGAAGACGTTGCAGCGGAAGCGCGAGTTGATCGCATTGATGCCGAAGGAGAAGTCGAGCTCCATCGTTTCTTCGAAGCGCTTCTTCTGCGAGTCGGTGAGGACGCTGTAGACGAGTTGCTTGGTGTCGGCGGGCGAGAGTTCGGGCAACGGGAGGCGCGCCAGCTGTCCATCGACGCGCACCTGCGGCGGCGTGGCGGTGGCGATGTGCAGGTCGGAGCCATTCATCTCGACCAGCAGCGTCAACAGTTCAGGCAGTGTGGCCATTCACTTCACCGTTTCGCGCACGACTTCTTCGATCGACGTGAGGCCGTCCTTCACTTTGCGGAGGCCGCTCATGCGCAGCGTGATCATGCCTTCGTCGATCGCCTTGCGTCGCAGCTCGAGCCCCGAGGCGCCGACCAGAATCAGCTCGCGCAGTTCGTCGCCGATTTCCATCACTTCATACAGACCGACGCGGCCTTTGTAGCCGGTCGTGTTGCACTTGTCGCAGCCCGCGCCCTTCATGGGCGTCACCTCGTTGGCGTCCTCCGCGGTGAAGCCGGCCTGCATCAGCGCTTCGGGCGACTGCGGGTTCGGCTCCTTGCAGTTGAGACAGACTTTACGCACCAGCCGCTGGGCGCAGATGAGATGCACCGAACTCGCCACGAGAAAAGGCTCGATGCCCATATTCATCAGACGGTTGATCGTGCTGGGCGCATCATTGGTGTGCAGCGTGGAGAGCACGAGGTGACCCGTGAGCGCGGCCTTGACCGCGATTTCGGCGGTCTCGAAGTCGCGGATTTCGCCGACCAGGATAATGTTCGGATCCTGACGCAGAAACGAGCGTAACGCGGCGGCGAAATTGAGGCCGATGTTCTCGCGGACCTGGACCTGGTTGACGCCGGCCAGGTTGAATTCGACCGGGTCCTCGGCAGTCATGATGTTGGTCTCGGGCGTGTTGATCTTCGAGATCGACGAGTAGAGCGTGTTCGTCTTGCCGCTGCCGGTCGGGCCGGTGACCAGCACCATGCCCCACGGACGCTGAATCGCGAGCTCGAACTTGGCGAGCGACTCCGGCTCGAATCCGAGGCGCGTCATGTCGAGCATCAACTTGTCCTTGTCGAGGAGACGCAGGACGATCTTTTCGCCGAACAGCGTCGGAAGCACCGAGACGCGGAAGTCGATCTCCTTGGGCTCGCCGCTCTCGTTGTAGCGGATCTTGATGCGACCGTCCTGCGGCAGGCGCTTCTCGGCGATGTCGAGCTTCGCCATGATCTTCACGCGCGAGACGATGGCATCGCGATACTTCATCGGCGGCGCCATGATGTTGTAGAGGATGCCGTCGATACGGTACCGAACGCGCAGCTCCTTCTCGTACGGCTCGATGTGAATGTCGCTGGCGCCCTTCTGGATCGCGGACATCAGCACGACGTTCACGAGCCGGACGACGGGGGCGTCCTCACCTTGCTTGGCGAGCGCTTCGGCGCTGATCTCCTGCAGCTCGTCGAGCACCTCGACATCGTCTGCACCGCTGCCGAGCGTGTTCTGGAGTTCCTCGAGGCCGCGGCTGGCCATTTCGAGCGTGCTGCCGGTGACCGCCTGCGAGCCGGGCTTGCCGCCCTTGGCGCCGGGACCGCCCGCGGCGCCGCCCTTGCCGCTCGGGTAATATTTTTCGATCGCGTCGGTGATCGCCACTTCCGAGGCGACGACGGGCTCCACCGTGTAGCCGGTCATGAACTTGATGTCGTCCATCGCGAAGACGTTGGTCGGATCCGTCATCGCGATCGTCAGCGTGCTGCCGGAACGGCTCAGCGGGATGATCTGGTACTTGCGAGCGGTCTCGGTGGGAACAAGCTTGACGATCGTCAGATCGATCTTGAACTGGGAGAGGTTGATCGCCGGAACGCCGTACTGCTTGCTGAGGAGCGCGGTGATCTGCTCGTCCTTGACGAACCCCATTTTGACGAGGTTGTAGCCAAGCTTCCCGCCATTAGACTTCTGCTGCGTCAGCGCTTGCTGAAGCTGCTCGGGCGTGATTAGTTTCTCCTTGAGAAGGAGTTCACCAATGCGGACGGCCATGAAACTCTAAATCCTAGCCAACGTGACAAAATATGTCAAAAGTGACTTAAAACGTCACTCTTAAGGCAACTCCCCAACCGCGACGACTCTCATCCGAGCCTCCAGTAACCTGTCCATCGGCATACATTCCCTTCTTCAACGCGGCGCTTAATCCGCCGCTGAACCCTGTCCGGGGGCTGCCGACCGTGTTCGCGCTGATCCCGCCGCGAACACCGATCGTCCGCGCCGACGTCCACACCTCAGCCCCTGCCGCGACGTGACGCTCGTCACCCAACACCGTCTGCGTACGCGTCAAGTCGGCATCGAACGCCAACGTCGCGCTGCCGATCATGCCGCGCGTCCCCGAACTCAACGCGGCCCCGATGCGGGCCTGTCGCCGTAACGTGAACGCGTCGGTTCCGCTGCCAAACGCGGGCTCGGTGACGTTGTGCACCGTCAATCCGATCCGCGCGCGACCGATCGTGGCCATCGCACCGACGTCGAGCCCCACGTGCGTCTCTTTCGCCGCATCGATGCCTGTCGCTGCATCGAGCGACGCGGTGGTCGCCGGCTGCACTTGTGACGCGGCGCCCGAGGACACCAGCGTGAACGTCGAACCGACCACCAGGTGGTTGCCGAGGGACTGGCCCACCGTCGCCCCATAGCGGTCGAGCAGCATGGAGCGAAGGCGTACGTCCACCGCTCCCCCATCTTGTCGGACGCCGCCGGTCGTCCCTGTAGAGGTTTGCGGCTGTATTTCGCTGACCCGCATGCGGTAATAGCTCAGGCCGAGGGCGGGATAGGCGATGGCGAACCCGCGCGTGTCCGAGCGCCAGGCGTTCTGAAGCGCGCCGGTCGAGGTACGGTCTAACGAAGGTTCCCGGTTGGTACCGGCTTCGAGGAGGGCGTTGAAGTAGGCTCCACCGGCCAGGCCGGCCGGGTTCCACCACGACGCGGTCGCATCGTCAGCGACTGCGGTGAAGGCGCCACCCATACCTTGGGCGCGGGCGCCGATGGTCTCGTTTCCCTGCGCGCGCGCGTCGCGCACGAAGAGCCCCACAGAAAAGAAGGACGCAAAGAAAACCAGACAAACTTGAGGCCAGGAGGCACTGCGCATGCCTCTTACCTTAGCGCGAAGCGACGGGCGTTAGCCGACGAGTACGGCGGCGGCGACGACCGTGGTCCAGAGACCCTTCTTATCGCCCACTGCGCTCTGGGTGACGTTCTGGACATGCACGATCTCGTTGGACAGCCGGTAGACTTCCTTCTTTTCATCCCAGCTCTTGTCGGGATCGAAGTCGAGTCCAAGGGTCGTGGCGAGCATCTCGGCGGCGAGTTCTTCGGCGTAGTCGCCGGCGATGTCCTCGCTCTCGCCGAAGCTGTGGTGCTCCGACAGGTAACCGTAGAGTTCCCGATCGCGCGGAATGGCCACGCCGACCGTGGCGGCGATCAGCCGGTGCGGCTCCCGCGTGGCCGCCTCAGACATGACGACGAAGGTGACTTGGCCGGGCTCGAGGCGCTTGGCGCCCTGGGCGCGCGAGAGGATCTTGCAGTTCGGCGGAAAGATGCTCGACACGCGCACGAGGTTGCACGCGGCGATGCCGGCCGAGCGCAACGCCAGTTCGAACGACGTCAGCTTTTCGCGGTGCTTGCCGACACCTTTCGTGAAAAACATCTCTTTGGGGACGAATCCGACCACTTCACGCTCCTTATATCGCAGGGACCTTGCATGGTAAACACCCCCATTCCCACTGTCAAGGGACGGGCGGCTATGATAACTTAGCACTCATAACCATTAGTTCACCTAATCCACCGCGGCACGCCATGACCCGCGTTCAAGCGCGCGACACGGCGCGCGAGATTCTCGAGATCATTCCGCTCGTGATGCGGACCGTGGCCGCCGAATTGCGCGCGGCCGGAGAAATGCCGGCGCCGGCGCATTTCGGGCTGCTGTCGATCCTCAGCACGCGGCCCCGGATGCTCAGCGACCTGGCGTCGCTGCAGGGGGTCAGCCTGCCGACGATGTCGAACTCGATCAGCGCGATGGTCGAGCGCGGCTGGGTGCGCCGCGAGGCGCCCGATGGCGATCGGCGCGTGGTGATGATTGACGTGACGCCGGGAGGCCGCGCCGCGCTGGAGCGCGTCACGCGCTGCGCCGAAGCGCACCTGGCGGACGTCCTGGCGCCGCTCGATCTGACCGCCCGGCGAAAGCTTCAGGGAGGACTCGGGGTCCTCCGGAAGGTGTTCGCGGCGGCGCCCGCATCGGGGGCACGCAAGAATCATCGAACACCGGCGAAGCGATAGTCGTATCTATCCAAGACAGAAAAAGGCATCACATGACGCAAACCCACACGGCCGAACCGGCGGCGGCGACAACGGAGGCGCAAAGCCTGCCTGCGCGCTTTGCGGGCGTCCTGTTCACCCCTCGGGCCACCTACGCCGCGGTGGCCGCGCACCCGCGATGGCTCGGCATCTTCCTGACGGTGTTTCTGATCACCGCCTCGGCGTCCACGGCGCTGCTGTCCACCGACATCGGACGCAACGCGGTCCTCGACCAGCAGATTTCCTCGTCCGAGTCCTACGGCCGCCACGTCACCCAGGCGCAGATCGACCAGATGGAGAAGTTCGCGCCCTACTACGCGTACTTTGCGCCGGTCATCCAGCTGTTCGGCCTCTCGATCGGCTGCCTGCTCATCTCCGGTATCGCGTTCGCCGTCTTCAACGCGGCACTCGGCGGCGACGCGACGTTCAAGCAGGCGTTCGCGATCGTGGCGCACTCGGGCGTCGTGCTGGGCGTCCTCGCGCTGTTCACCACCCCCCTTGCGTACGTGCGCGAGTCGTTGTCGAGTGCGACGAACCTCGCCGTGTTTCTTCCGTTTCTCGACGAGAGTTCGTTCGCCGCGCGCCTGCTGGGTTCGATCGATTTGATCTACATCTGGTGGATGCTCAGCATCTCGATCGGGCTGGGTGTCCTCTACCGCAAACGTACCGGGCCGATCGCGACCACCCTGCTCGTCATCTATGTGGCGATCGGGGCGATCATCGCCGCCATCAAAACGGCCTCAACAGGAGTCTAGATGTCGCGTAAGAACGTATTCATTGCAATCGGAGTGGTCCTGCTCGGCGCGGCCGTAGTTGGCGCCAACCTGTACTTCAAGAAGGACAAAGGCCTCTCCGTCACCACCGACGCCATCAAGACCCGCGATCTCGAAGCGATCGTCTCGGCGTCCGGCAAGATCCAGCCCAAGCGCCTGGTGAACATCAGCGCCGATACGATGGGCCGCGTCGTCAATCTCGCGGTCAACGAAGGCGACAGGATCAGGAAGAACCAGTTCCTCCTGCAGATCGACCCGAAATCTCTGAGCACGCGAGTCGACAGCGGCTCGGCGTCACTGCAGGCGAACATCCAGACCATCGAACAGATGCGGCAGGCAATCGAAACCGCGAAAGCGCAGCTCGTGCAGACGCAGCAGAATCTGTCGCGCCAGCAGGATCTGTGGAAGCAGCAGCTGACGACGCGGGAAGCGCTCGACAAGGCGGAGAACGACGTCAAGGTCTCGACGTCGTCACTGTCGGAGCGCGAGAAACAGATCAAGCCGCAGGAGAGCCGCGTTGCGCAGGAACGGGCGACACTCGAGAGCGCCCGCTACGACCTCAGCAAGGTCCGCATCGTGTCGCCGATCGACGGCATTGTCACGCGCCGCAATATTCAGGAGGGCGAGACGGCGGTCACCGGCACGATGAACAATGCCGGCACCGTCCTGCTGACGCTGGCCGACATGTCGATCATCCAGGCCGAAGTCGAAGTCGACGAGACCAACATCCCGAACGTGCAGCTCGGACAGAAGGCCAAGATCACGATCGACGCGATCCCCGACAAGTCGTTCAAGGGGCACGTGAGCGAGATCGGCAACAGCCCGATTCAGGCGGCGACCGGCGCGACCGGCACCCAGGCGACGAACTTCAAGGTCGTCGTCATCCTCGATGAAGTGGTGCCGGACGTGCGCCCAGGCTTCACCGCCACGGCCGACATTACGACCGCGACGCGCAAAGAGGTCGTCTCCGTGCCGATCCCGGCGGTGGCCGTGCGCGAGTTGGTCTACGACGCGAGCGGCCAGGTGGTCAAAGAGCCGAAGACCGATAAGAAGCGCCGCGCCGCTGATGCGGCCACGATGGCGGCGACCACCGAGCTGAAGCCGGGACAGACGCGCAAGGAAACCGAAGGCGTCTTCGTTGTGCGCGACAACAAGGCGGAGTTCTCGCCGATCAAGATGGGCATTGCCGGCGATAAGTTCTTCGAAGTGTTGTCGGGGATCAAGAGCGGCGACCAGGTAATTACCGGACCGTACAATTCCGTGCGCGGGATGGCGGACGGCGACCTCGTGAAGGTCGATAACACGAAGAAGAAGTGAACAAACTCTTCGAATCGGCGATGATCGCGCTCGACGCGATTTGGTCCGCCAAGCTGCGGTCGTTCATGACCGTGCTCGGCAACATCGTGGCCGTGACCTCGATCATTGCCGTGGTGTCGCTGATCCAGGGGCTGAACGCGTCCGTCAAGTCGGCGATCCTTAATCAGGCGGGCGCCGACTCGTTCAATATCCAGCAGTTCCCGATCACGCGCAGCGACGAAGAGTTCGAGAAGGTGCGGGCCAACCCGCGCATCTCGATGGACGACATGCGCGCAATCCGCCGCTACGGCTCGAATCTGATTGCCGCCGTGATGGCCGACTCCGGGAGCCGCGGCCGCGTCACCTATCGTGACAAGTCGATCGACAACATGCGGGTGCAGGGCGTATCGCCCGAGTACATCAACTTCTCGAGCTTCGACGCCGAGCGGGGCCGACTGATGAGCGCGACCGAGGTGGAAAGCAGCCGCCCGGTCACCGTTGTCGGCTGGCAGACCGCCGACCGCCTGTTCGGCAGCGACGTCGACCCGATCGACAAGACGATCCAACTCGAAGGCGTTCATTTCCGGATCGTCGGCGTCAGCGCGAAGCGTGGCTCGCTGCTCGGCCAGACGCAGGACGAGTTTGCCATCATCCCACTTGGCCAGTTCAAGATGATCTTCGGATCGCGGCGCTCGCTCTCGATCAGTGTCCGCCCCCGTGATCTCGCGCAGATTGCACCCGCCATCGACGAGGCAACGGTCGCGATGCGCGGGGCGCGCCGGCTGAAGCCGAAGCAGGTCGACAACTTCGGCGTCTTCACCTCGGACACGATCCTCGACATCTATCACTCGGCGACTAACGGCATCTTCGCCGTACTGGTCGGCGTCGTCGCGCTGTCGCTGGTCGTCGGCGGCATCGTGATCATGAACATCATGCTGATGGTGGTGACCGAGCGCACGCGCGAGATCGGCCTGCGCAAGGCCCTCGGCGCGCGGCGGTCGGACATCATGGCGCAGATGCTGACGGAGTCGGTGGTGCTGTCGATCTTCGGCGGCATTATCGGCACGATGCTCGGCGCCGGAATCGCGGTCACCATCGCCCAGTTCACGCCGATTCCCGCGGCGATTGAAGCGTGGTCGGTCGCGCTCGGCATCGGCATCACAGCGTTTGTCGGCCTGGTCTTCGGCCTCTACCCGGCAATGCGCGCCGCCGCCCTCGATCCGATCGAGGCATTGAGGAAGGAATGAAAGTCTGAAGACTTGAGGCTTATGGCTATCAGAAGCGGACTGATCAAGGAAGTCGTGGTGATGGCGTTCGACACCGTGCGCGGCAACAAGCTGCGCTCGGCGCTGACCGTGCTCGGCGTGGTCATCGGCATCACGTCGATTGTCGGTATGACCGCGATGATCCGCGGCTTCGACCAGTCGCTGCGCGAGATGATCAGCGCGATCGGGCCGAATACGATCTTCGTCCAGCGCTTCGGCATCACCAGTTTTGCCGGCGGCGCCGAATTCAAGGAACTGATCAAACGGCCGAACCTGTCCATCTCGGACGCGCGCGCGCTCGAGGAGCAGGCCGGAACGATCCAGTTCGTCGACATCGAACTCGGGGTCGGCGGACCGCCGACACAGCGGCGCGTGTTCTATGGCACGCAGAAGACCAAAAATCTCGTCGTCATGGGCACCACTGAATTCTTCGCCGAAGGCACCAAGATTCCGTTCCTCGGCGGACGCTTCTTCAACGGCACCGAGGTGCAGTACCGCAAGAACGTCGTCGTCCTCGGCAACACGGCGTACAAGTTGCTGTTCGAGCCGAGTGGCACCGACCCTGCCGGTAAGTTCGTGCGCGTCGGCAGCGAGCGATTCGAAGTGGTCGGCGTGTTCGACAAGCGGCCGGCCGCCGGCGGCTTCAACCTCGGCCAGGACGATTTCGTCGTCATCCCCTACACCGCGTACCAGCGCATCTTCGGCCTGAAACCGATCCGCATCAACAAGAGCGCGACGTTCCTGCCGATCCAGATCGCCCTTGTGCCGCGCGACGGCGTGAAACAGGAAGACGCAATCGCCGACGTCGAGCGCGTGATGCGCATCCGTCACGGCCTGAAACTCGATCAGCCGAACGACTTCGACGTGCTGACGCAGGATGCATTCCTGAAGCTGTGGGATCAGATCAGCCAGGGCACGTTCTTCGCGCTGATCGTCATCTCCTCGATCGCCCTGATGGTCGGCGGCATCGGCGTGATGGCGATCATGTCGATTTCGGTGACGGAGCGGACCCGCGAGATCGGCGTGCGCAAGGCGCTCGGTGCGCGGCGGGCGGAGATCCTGTTTCAGTTCCTGATGGAAGCCGCCTTCCTCACCTCGGTCGGAGGACTGATCGGCGTGGCACTTGGCGCCGGGCTCGGCTGGGGCGTCCACGCGGTGTCGGGCTTCCCCATCTCGCTGCCGTGGTGGTCGTTCGCGATCGGCATCGGCTTCTCCGCATCCGTCGGCCTGTTCTTCGGGATGTATCCCGCATTCAAAGCCTCTCGCCTGGATCCGATCGAAGCCCTGCGATACGAATAGCGCTCGCTTGCGGCGTCCCATCGGCCTGCATATGATGGAAGGTACTTCCACCGAAGGGGGACCTGCACATGAAGGTCTACGACGCTGCCAGCATCAGAAACGTCGCGATCGTCGGTCACAGCGGTTCCGGGAAAACCCAGCTCGCCTCCGCCATCCTCTCAGACTCCGGCACCATCAATCGCTTCGGCAAGGTCGATGACGGCACCACCGTCACGGATTACGACGAAGAGGAAATCGCGCGCAAGCACACCCTGTCGGCCAGCCTCGCGTACGTCGAATGGAACAAGCAGAAGATCAACCTCATCGACACGCCTGGCGTCGGTAATTTCTTCGCCGATGCGCTGGCCGGATTGTCGGTGGCCGACGCCGCGCTGGTGGTCGTCGATGCCGTGGGCGGCGTGATGGTCCAGACCGAAAAGGTGTGGGCGGCCGCCGAGGCGCGCGGCCTGCCCCGCGTGGTCGCGGTCAATCGCCTGGACCGCGAACGCGCGAGCCTCTCGCGCACGCTCACCTCGCTGCGGGAGTTGTGCAGCCGATCGGTGATCCCGATTCAGCTGCCGATCGGTGAGGAGAAGTCGTTCCGCGGCGTCGTCGATCTGGTGTCGAGGAAGGCGTTCACGTTCACGGAAGACGGCACTGGTGCGTTCGTCGAGGTCGACATCCCGGACCCGATGACCGCCGACGTGGCCGCGGCGCGCGAGGCGCTCATCGAGATGGTCGCCGAGACCGACGAATCCCTGATGGAGCATTTCTTCGAGTCCGGCACGCTGACCGATGACGATCTCGTCGCCGGCCTGCGGCGCGCGACGATCGCCGGCACGCTGTTCCCTGTCGTGTGCACGTCCGCGCTCCAGAACATCGGTGTGCCGGAACTCCTCGACGCCATCGTTGCCTACCTGCCGTCCCCCGCCGAACGGCCGTTTGCCGGCATCGACAATACCGGCGCGCCGGTCGCGCGCGCCGCCGACGCGAAGGCTCCACTGTCGGCGTTCGTGTGGAAGACCATGGCCGACCCATTCGCCGGCCGCATCACGATGTTCCGCGTCGTCTCCGGCGTGCTGACCGCCGATTCGACAGTGCACAACAAGACCAAGGATGTGCAGGAGCGCATCGGCCACCTGATGCTGCTGGAGGGCAAAGCGCCGACCAACGTCGCGGAGATCAGGGCCGGCGACCTCGGGGCAGTGGCCAAGCTGAAAGACACGCTCACCGGCGACGTCATCGGCGACAAGAACGATCCGGTCACGTTCCCGTCGACCGCGTTCCCCGAGCCGGTCCTCTCCTACGCGATTGAGCCGAAGAGCCGCGGCGACGAGGACAAGATCAGCACCTCGGTGCACCGTCTGGAGGAGGAGGACCCGTCGATCCATTACAGCCGCGATCCCCAGACGCATGAACTGCTCCTCTCGGGCCAGGGGCAGATGCACATCGAGGTGACGGTCGCCAAGCTGAAGCGGCGGTTCAACGTCGATGTGAACCTGAAGCCGCCGCACATCGCCTATCGTGAAACGATCAAGACTGCCACCGAGGGGCACGGACGGCACAAAAAGCAGACCGGCGGACATGGGCAGTTCGGCGACTGCAAGATCAGGGTCGAGCCGCTCGCCCGCGGCTCGGACTTCGAGTTTGTCGACGACATCTTCGGCGGCTCCATCCCGCGCCAGTTTGTGCCGGCGATCGAGAAAGGCATCCAGGACGCGCGAACCCGAGGCTATCTCGCCGGCTATCCCATGGTCGATTTCCGGGTGACGGTCTTCGACGGCTCCTATCACGACGTCGACTCGAACGAGCTCTCGTTCAGGCTGGCCGGCTCGCTCGCGTTCAAGGACGCGATGACGCGCGCGCGGCCGACCATCCTCGAACCGGTGATGCAGGTCGAGGTCCACACACCGTCGGATTTCGCCGGCGACCTCATGGGCGATCTCAACGGCCGGCGCGGACGCATCGCCGGGATGGATACGCGCGGGGCGACAACGGTGATCAGGGCGCTGGTGCCGATGTCGGAGATGCTCACCTACGAACAGCACCTGACGTCGGCCACCGGCGGTCGCGGCTCGTATCACATGGAGTCGTCGCACTACGACGAGGTGCCCGCCCACCTGCAGACGAAGATCATCGCGACGGCGAAAGCGGAGCGCGCCGGCGTCGAGATTGCGGAAGTCTGAACTCTTAAGTCTCACGTCTCAAAGGTGAGAGCTGAGAGTTGAACGCTGTCTTGTGGTTCGTCGCCATCGTCGCCGGCCTGGCGCCTCGCCGCTTCTGGACCACGCTCGAAATCCACCTGCCGCTCCGCTCGGCGGCGGTGGTCTCTGGACTCGTCACGCTGCTGACGGGGATCTTCCTCGGCGTCGGCGGCTTCCTCGCCTTCGGTACGCAGCTGGCCGGCGCCAACAACGACTGGATGCTCCGGCAGCTTGCGGCCGCGCCCGCCAGGGGTGATGCGGCCGTCGGACTCGTGCCCTACGGCATGTCCGTGCTCG
>JANYHS010000144.1 GCA_025358945.1 Acidobacteriota bacterium | reverse complement strand
CGTTCTGGATGCCGGTCGTCGGCGTGTTGTAGACCGCGACCTGGACAGGGAAGTCGTTCACGCCGGGGACGACGCCGTTGAGCGTGATCAACGTGTTGATGTTGGCGCGCGGCGCGAAGGTCCGCGAGTTCTCGCCCCAGCTGTCGGTCATGCCGAACTTCAAAGCGTGCGAGCCGGTGACATAGCTCGCCGACGCCATCGAGCTGTAGTCCTTGGTCGTGCTCTTGTACTCGGGGATCACGTATCCGCAGCGCCCCGTCAACAGGCCGGTCGATCCGTTAAGGTGCGGCAAGGCCCCCGCCGGCGCGATCGCGGAGCAGTTCTGCTCGTAGGGCTGCGTGTAGTAGGCGAGACCGGCCTCGAGCAGCAGCTTGTTGGACTGCGCGCGCGTCCAACGGACCTGTGGGATCCAGCCGCGACCGAACGCGTCGGTCGACGCTTCCGGCGTGGTTACCGCATAGGTGTTGAAGCCGTTGAAGAATTCGCCGTTGAACTGCTTCTCGACGTACAGACGAACCTTGTCTTTGCTCGATGCCGCCACGGTGACCCGGCCGACGCCGCTGTAGTTGCCCATGTAATTCCGATACGCCGGGCTCCCGTCCGCGAACTTCGCGGTGGGGACATAGACCTTCTGGTCCTCGTACTTGTAGGTGAAGTAGAACCAGACCTTGTCCTTCGCGATCGGTCCGCCGAATGACGGGTTGACCTGGTAGTTGTAGGCCGTCCCGGCGAGGGTGAGGCCCGCCGCCTTGACCGCGTCCGTCCTATTGTCCGCTTGCAGTGAGCTGCCGCGGCCCTGCACGAAGAAGGAACCAGAGAACCTATTGCCGCCGTCTTTCGGCACGCTGTTGACGCGGATGCCACTGCTCTGGATTTCCGCGGATTCGGAGCCGGTGCTGTAGGTGAGCTCCTGGACGCTCGCGTCGTTCATGTAGAAGCCGCTGAACTGGCCGCTGCCGCACAGGTTGTTCACGCGCAGCCCGTCGATGGCGATCGTGAAGTCCGATGTCGACGAGCCGTGACTGGTGAGGTTGAACTGTCCGAGGACAAACGGCGTCACGGTCGTTCCGGGGATCAGCAGCGCGCGCGACACCGTACTGCGCTCAGCCGTGGGAATCGCGTCGAGAATCTCCCGGTTGACGACGAACGACTTCTCCGTGTTGATGACGTCCACGGTGGGCGCTTCGGCGGTGACCGTCAGCACTTCCGTCAGCGAACCGACCTGCAACTCGGCGTTCACGGTCGGCGTGAAATTACCTTCAAGCACGATACCGCTGCGGCGCACGGCTTTGAAGCCGGCCAGCGTGAACGATACCTGATAGACGCCGGGACTCAGATCGATGATCTTGTACTGGCCACCCCTGTCGGTCACGACCGAACGCGTTTTCTCGATCAGCGCCGGGCTCGACGCTTCAACCGTGACACCGGGCATGATCGCGCCCGTCGTGTCCCTGACGACACCCGCAATGGCCGCTTGCGCGCTGCTGGTCCGCGGGAACAGCAACACCGCGACACTCAAGACCGCCAGACAAAGGACGACTCGACGCATAGTCTCTCTCCCCCTTAATGGGTGCATGAATTCGATGGTCGGACCTTACGGTCGTCCGTGCGCCGGTGTCAAGACAAAACGCGACAAAGCGGTAGGGATTTTTGCGCAAGGAACAAAAAAAGCCGCCTCGCGTTTCCGCGAAGCGGCCCCAGATCCAAAAATCCTAAGTTCCTAAATGCTCACATTAACAAGACACGCATTTGTGGTTGTTCTTCGAGCCGAGCTTTTCCAGCAGCGCCAGCGCCTCGGGATAGGGCTGGATGCGCTGCACGGGACCGTTGGCCATGTCCGCGGTGGTCTTACCCTCGCGGGTCACGACCTTGACGTCGGCGCCCTTGGAGACGAGGTACTGAATCATCTCCACGTCGCCACGAGCTGCCGCGTGATGGAGCGCTGTATTGCCCTCGTGGTCGAACGCGTTCACGTCCATCTGGAGCGCCTCGACCAGGTACTTCACGCCGGCGAGCATGCCGCCAGGCGCAAAGCGATGCGAGTTGGCGGCGAAGCCCTCGCCGTAGCCCACGCCCGCCGCGGCCTGCAGCGGCGTCACGGCAGGCCCGCCCACGGCCACCGGCGGCAGACCCGACACATCGACGACCTCACGGTCGACATCGCCCGCGCGCGCCCGCCCGGCAATGCGCTTGGTGCGGATGTTGGGATCCGCGCCGTAGGCCACCAGCATCTTCATCGCCTCGACGTCGCTCGCGTAGGCGGCGCGCCAGAACGGCGTCGCGCCGGTCTCGTCGACGCCGGACAGATCGAAGCTGTAGCCGGAGTACCAGATCTTCTTGTTCAGGCGGATGTTCGGATCGGCGCCCTTGTCGAGCAGCGCCTTCATCAGCTCGAGGTAGGTCGTCTGCTGGTTCACTTGCGCGCGCGGCTGCGGATAGAGCGCTTTGGGCGCCCACTCGCAGTTCAGCGCCGCGTAGAGCGGCGTCGCGTTGTTCTCGGCGGCTGCCTTCGGGTCGGCGCCTTTGTCGAGCAGGGACTTCGCGAGATCGAAGTGACCGTTGATCGTCGCCATCAGCAGGGGCGCGGTGCGATCGCCGGCGCTGGCCTGATTCAGATCAGCGCCCGCGGTGATCAGCGCCTGCACGGCGTCGGCATGCCCTTCACGCGCCGCGAGCAAGAGCGGCGTCAGGCCGCCGTGCGCCGCGACCAGCTCGTTCAACTGATAGTTGCGATCGACCCCCGCGGTCTGGTTGCCTCGCCCGCCGCGCCCGCCGGGTCCACCCGGCCCGGCTGCCGGCGCCGGACCGTTGCGTCCGCCGGCCGGCGGTTCACCCGGCGGCTGCGGATTGCCGAACGTGATGTCGCGCAGGGCCGCCGGATCCTTGCTCAGCGCCGCGAGGTCGGTGACCTTTGACGTCGCCTTCAGATCCGCACCGCGCGCGGCCAGCAGCGTGAGTACCGCGGCGCGATTGGACGCCGCCGCAAACATCGCCGGCGTCAGCCCGCGCACCGGCTCTTTCGCGTTGACGCTGGCGCCGCCCTCGATCAGCGTTTTCACGACATCGGTATTACCCGACGCGGCCGCCAGCATCAGCGCGGTGGTGCCGTTGGACGTCTGGCTGTTGGCGTCGGCGCCCGACTTCAGCAGCGGCGCGACCACCGCTAGGCTGCCGCTCTTTGCCGCGAGAATCAGCGGCGTGTACGAACCAATCCGTGTCGTCGCGCGGACGTTGGCGCCGGCAAACAGGAGCGTCTGCACGAGGTCTGCGTCGTTCTTCATCGCCGCCCAGTGCAGCGCGGTCATGCCGTCGCCCTGCGCGGCGTTGACGTCGGCGGCCTGCTTCAGCAGCGAGCGCACGGCGTCCCGGTTCCCCGCCATGGCGGCGTCCGCCACCGGCGCCGCAGGCGCCGCGTGCAGGAACACCGAGAACGAAACGGCGCCGATGGCGCCCAGCATCGCGAATTTTCGCAGCATGTTGTTCAGCCCCAAGTCCCCAGCCCCCAGCCCCTACGCTTTGTCCGTCGCGACCGGCGCCTGCACGGTGTTCAGATCCATCGCGCCCGTGCTGTCGCCGAACGACGGCAGATCGAGGTCGAGCTTCTGCGCCATCGCCAGCATCGCGTTGGCGAGCGGCGTGCCGTCAGTCGCTTTGATGTGCAGGTTGCCCTTCAGCGCGCCACCCGCGTGGCCGGCCAGAAACAGCGGCACGCGCTTGTGGTTGTGCACGTTCGAGTTGCCCATCGGCGATCCGTAGAGCACGACCGAGTTGTCGAGCAGGCTGCCGTCGCCGTCCGGCGTGTTCTTCAGCTTCTCGAGGAAATACGGAATCATGCTGACGTGGTACGTGTTGATCTTCGCGAAGTCCAGGATACGATCTTCCTTGTCCTGGTGATGCGACGCGGAGTGGAACGCGCCCTTGTATCCGCTGTCCGGGAACGCGCGGTTCGAGGCATCGCGGCCCAGCTTGAACGCGAACACGCGCGTGATGTCCGAGGCAAACGCCAGCGCCTGCAGGTCGAACATCAGCTTGACGTGTTCGGAGAACGAGTCCGGCACACCAATGGGCGCGCCCGGCAGTTCGCGATTCTCTCCGCTCGCGTTGCGCGCCTCGACTTTCTGGATTCGCCGCTCGATCTCGCGCACATCATCGAGGTAGTCGTTCAGGCGGGCGCGATCGGCGGCGCCCAGATCCTTTTTCATGCGGCTGATCGACGTCCCCAGCCAGTCGAGAATGCTGCGATCCTCCGAGCGGCGTTCCTTGCGATCCTCGGGTGTCGCGCCGACGCCGAACAGCTGATCGAAGACGACGCGCGGGTCGCGAATCATCGGCAGCGGCTGCGAGGGCGACGCCCAGCTGATCGAGTCGGTGTACGCGCACGAGTAACCGTAGGAGCAGCCACCCGCCTGGTCGACGTTCTCGATGCACAGCTGCATCGACGGAATCGGCGTGTCCTGCCCGTGCTTCTTCGCGAAGATCTGATCGATCGAGACGCCGGCGTGGAGGTCCGACCCCTGCGTCTGCTTGCAGTGCGACTGGGTGAGGAACACCGCACTCGAGCGGAAGTGGTCACCGCCGATTTCCGGCGCCGTGAACGCTTCCGCATTCCGCACGTCGGTGTTGCTGACGATCGTCACGTAGTCACGGTACGGCTCGAGCGAGCTGAGCGAACTCGGGCTCAGGTCGAAACTGTTGCCGGTCGCCGCCGGCGCCCAGAGATTCTTCTTGGCGCCGATCGTCGTGCTGCCGGCCGCGCCGTGCACCATCTCAATCGCCACGAAGCGGAGTTTCTTCCCGGCGGCCGCGCCCTGCGCGAACAGCGTCCGTGCCGGCATCATCGCATCGAGCAACGGCAGCGCCATCGTGACGCCGACACCTTTCAACACCGCCCGGCGGGAAATGTGCTTGTTCGAGATCAACATTCGGCTCTCCTCTACCGTGACACAGAATTCGACCGCTTCGGCTGCTCAGCCTCGGTGGTCAGGGGATGATTCCCGGTCTTCGCCATGCGGAACGCTCCGCTGCTGACGACGCCCAGCACGAACGACGACATGCGGTTATTGCTCTTGCCGGCGTCGCGGATGATCCCGCGAATCGTTGGCATATCGGTGTACTCGACGCGGCGGCCGAGCGCGTAAGTCATCAGGTTTTCGGTGAAGCTCAGGAGAAACACGTCGGAGTGCTTCATGATCGCCTGGCGCAACCCGGCGGGGCCTTCCATCTTCGTCCCGTCATACAGATCGCCGGTCGAGTCGATAGGGACCTCGTTGTCCTTGATGCGCCACGCGCCGGTCGCGTCGAAGTTCTCGAGCGCAAGGCCCAGCGGGTCGATCACCTTGTGACACGACGTGCACGCCGGATTCTTGCGGTGCTCTTCCATGCGCTCGCGCGTCGTCAGGTTCTTGCCGCCCATCGCGCCCTTGGTCTCGTCCAGCGCGGGCACGTTCGGCGGCGGCGGTGGCGGCGGCGATCCGAGCAGCACTTCCATCACCCACTTGCCGCGCTGCACAGGCGACGTGCGGTCGGCGACCGACGTCAGCGTGAGGATGCTACCCTGCCCGAACAGCCCACGGCGGTACTCCGGCAGTTGGACGCGCTTGAAGTCGCTGCCCGTGATGTTCGCGATGTTGTAGTGCTTCGCGAGGCGTTCGTTCACGAAGCTGTAGTCGGCCGTCAGCAGGTCGAGAACCGGACGATCCTCGCGGACGATACTGTCGAAGAACAGTTCGGTCTCGTGCTGCATGGCCTGCGACAGCGTGTCGTCGTACTGCGGAAACAGCAGGTAGTCGGGGTGGAACTTCTCGAGGTCCTGCAGACGCAGCCACTGCCCGGCAAAGCGCGTGGACAGCGAGTCGGAGCGGCGATCCGCCAGCATGCGGCGCACCTGCTTCTCGAGGCCCATCGGCGTCCGCAGCGTGCCGAGCGCGGCCGCCTTCATGAGATCCGCGTCGGGCGCCGTGCCCCAGATGAAGAACGACAAGCGCGAGGCCAGGTCCTGATCGTTGATCCGGTATGTCGACGCCGTTTTCACCGTGCGCATCGCGGCGGGCGCCTGCTCGAGGCGGAACAGGAAGCGCGGGCTCATCAGCACGGACTGCAGCGCCATGCGGATGCCGGCTTCGAAGTCGCCGGTCTTGCGGCCCTGCTCGTAGAACGTCATCGCATCCTGCATGTCGTCCGGCGTGGAAGAACCGCGATACGCGCGACTGGTCAGGCCTTTGATGATCTCGGCCGCGCAGGTCTCTTCTTCTTTTGCCGTCGTCGGACGGCAGGTGAACACGGCGCGGCGGCTGACGGTGTCGGACACGCCGGTGACGCTGGACGGCCCGAGGACCGTCATGTCGCGCATGTGCGGCAGCGCGGTGACGCCGAAACTGATGTTGACGTCGGCCAGCGTGTTCTCGAGCGGCACCAGCAGGTCGTCCACCGGGCCGTCGAAGCGCTGAATGAACGCCGCCGAAATCCGCTGCGGGCCGGCCGCGATGTGCATCGCCGGCGTCCTGATCTCGAGACTGTTCTTCGGGTCGGTCTCGCTCATCCGCACGTTGAGGTCGAGCAGCGACGCGCGCTCGCCGTTGACGGACACCTCGATCTGTTCCTTGATGTCCATCGTCGCCATCGTCGTGCGGCCGTAGATGCCGCCGAGCGGCTCGTTGTGGAGCGACACCTTGACGACGTATTCGCCGTCGGCCGGGAAGGTGTGGACAACGGAGACGCCGCCGCGCGTGCCCATCGGCGCGCCGTCGACGTGGCGCATCTGCGAGCCGGTGCGGCCGATCTTGTAGGTCACCGAGTTGGCGCTCGCAGTGCGGTCGCCGATCGCGAGCCGGGCCGTCGAGCTCGCCGCGCGCAGGTAGCTTTCCATCAGCGTCGGCGAAAACGCCTGCACGTCGGCGACGTTGTCGAAGCCCCGACTGATCGTGTCGGGCGGCAGGAACGCGTTGACGTCGACGTCGATGCCGAGCAGATCCTTCACCGCGTGCTGATACTCGGACCGGTTCAGACGCTGAAACGGCCGCCAGCCCGGGTTCGGGTTCAGCGCGGCCGCCGCGTCCATCTTCGTCTCCAGCGCGTCGAGAAAGGCTGTGGTGGTCGCCGCGTCCGGGCGCCGCGCGCCAGGCGGCGGCATCATGCCGGTGCGCAGCTTGCGGATCATTTTTTCCGCGACGTCCGGCTGCTGCGCGATCGTGGCGGCGTCAAAGCTGGAGAGGACCAACTGACCCGCCTTCATGCGCTCGCTGTGGCACGACGCGCAGTTCTGCGCGACGAGTTTGTTTTGCGCGTCGATGGAAATCGCAGACGAGGCGCCGGCCGCTTTCGCCGCGGGACGTGTCCCCGGCTTGGCCGAAGGATGCGACGCCGCCACTTTTAGCGACGGAGCGGCCGTCGGCGCGCGCTTCGATGTGGCCGCCTGCTGCCCAGCCGCGCCCGCGCTCAACAGCGCCGCAACCGCAGCCACAACCGCTAGTTTTTTCATGCTCTTCCCCAGAGTCCGACCCCTGATGATCGCACCATCCGACGCTGCCAAGAGTATAGGCCGGTCCTACAGAAAAGATGCATTTTGTCGTCGCGGATTGTCACCGAATGTCTGTGTCGGACACCTTACCTGGCTGACGGCCCGAGCAGAACCCGTCCGGGACGGGCCGCCGTCATCTTGCCGTTTTCAAACGCCAGCTGACCGTTGACGATCACCTGGCTGACCCCCTCCGCATACTGATGCGGCTTCTCGAACGTCGCGAGGTCGCGGACCGTGGCCGGATCGAAGATCGCGATGTCCGCCTTCATGCCTTCGCGCAGGACGCCGCGATCGGCGAGACCGATCCGCTGCGCCGGGAACGACGACATCTTGCGCACGGCGTCCTCGAGCGTGATCACCTTCAGCTCCCGCACGTAGCGCCCGAGCACGCGCACGAAGGTGCCGTAGCTGCGCGGATGCGGATTGGCCTGGCCGAAGATCGGCACCTCACCGTCGGACCCGATCATCGTCGCCGGGTGACGCAGGATGCGCTGCAGATCGTCCTCGCTGATCGCATGGAAGATGCCGGCGCAGCCACCCTTCTCGACAATCCACAGCGCGGTGTCCGCCGCGTTGTCGATGGTCACCGCCAGGCCGCGGCCCTTCGTCACGTCGCCGAGGCGCTTGCCGTCCAGCGAGTGATCCCAGTCGCAACGCGCCAGCTGGACGTTCTGCGGATCGCCGCCGCCGCGCTCCTCCAGAATCAGCCGCGCGGTTTCCTTCTGCAGCTCGTTGCGCATCGACGGCGTCTGCAGACGCTTGAGCACGGCCGCGCGGCCGCCTTCGAGCGCATACGACGGCATCAGCGCCGCCTGAATGCTGGTCGACGAGGCGGTGTACGGATACTGATCGATCGTCGCATCCACGCCGCGCGCGCGCGCCTCGTCGACGAGCCTGAGCGTGTCCACGCTCTTGCCCCAGTTCGCCTTGCCGATGATCTTGTGATGCGTGACCTGCGTCGGCAGGCCGCCTTTCTCGCCGATTTCGATCGTCTCGCGCACGCTCTCGGTAATCGCGGACGCCTCGTCGCGCATGTGCGAGATATAGATGCCACCCATGCGGCCGGCGACTTTCGCCAGCTCGATGACCTCGGCTGTCGGCGTGAACGTGCCCGGCACGTAGAACAGACCCGAGCTGAGCCCGAACGCGCCGTCTTCCATCCCCTGCCGCACCAGGCCACGCATCTTGTCGAGTTCCGCGGCCGTCGCTTTTCGGTTGAGCGGCCCGATCACCTGGTCGCGCACGGTGCCCTGTCCGACGAACAATCCGAAGTTCGGCGTCACCTTCTTCGCAGCCACGCTGTCCAGAAACGGCTTGATCGGCAGCGGCGACGATCCGTCCGGCCCCTCCATCAGCGTCGTCACGCCCTGGCGCACGTAGTTGTCGGCGGTCGGCACCTCCATGATGCCCCGGCGCGCGTGCGTGTGGATGTCGATGAACCCGGGCGCCACCACTTTTCCCGCGGCGTCAATCACGCGCGTCGCCGGTGCATCGATTCGCGGCGCGATGCGGACGATCGTGTCGTTGCGCACGCCGAGATCGCCGAGATACCAGGGACTCCCGGTCCCGTCGACGATGCGGCCGTTTCGGATGACGAGATCGTAGGGCGGTGCCTGAGCGCCCGGCGTTGCGATGACGAAGGCGAGGCACGCCCCGGCGAGAAGAGCAGCAATCGTTGCGCGCATGCGGCGGAGTATACCGCCGCTCGGCTAAAGCCTTCGCGCTACGCCGAAGCCTCCCGGGATCTCGCAGGGCGAAGGCTTTAGTTAGCCGAGCCGCGTCGTCAGCACGATCGCGTTTCTGGATGGGTCGTGAAGCAGCACCCCGCCCTCGACCGACTCGGCCAGGACACCCGCAGCCCGCACGCGATCGACGACAGCCGCCAGCGCGGCGTCGGTCGGCAGCGACACGACGAAATACCGCAGACCCAGTGCGCCTGGCGGAGACGGCGGCGCACCCACGCCGGCCCAGGTGTTGAGGCCGAGGTGATGGTGATAGCCGCCGGCCGCAACGAAACTGGCGCCGCGGCCGTACCGCAGCGTCAACTCGAATCCGAGGATCCCAACGTAGAACGCCTCCGCCTCGGCGATCTGCGAGACCTGCAAGTGGACGTGGCCGATCACAGTCCCCGGCGCCAGCCCCGCGCCGCTGTCCGTTTCCCCTGCCTCTGACAGCAGCGTCTCGAGATCGAGCGGCTCGACGCCCATCTGCAGATGACCCGCGTGCTGCGGCCACTGCGCGCGGGGTCGATCGCGGTAGACCTCGATGCCGTTGCCATCAGGGTCGGCGAGGTACAGCGCTTCGCTGACGCCGTGGTCCGCCGCGCCCTGCAAGACGCTGCCGGTCTGCACCAGCAACCGAAACGACCGCGCCAGGTCGGCGCGCGACGGGACGAGGATCGCCAGATGATAGAGACCCGTTGTTGCACGGCCACGCGGGGCGTATTCGTCCTGCGTGAGGATGAGGAGATCGGGCCCTCCGGCGCCGAGCCAGGCGGTCCGATCGTGTTGACGATGAACAACGAAGCCGAGGTGGGCTTGGTAGAAGCGGATGGAATGACGCAGATCCGAAATGGTGAGGTGAACGGCGCCGATCGTTGTGCCAGGATCGATCACGGTCCTCCCGCAGCGCGAAGGCTTGAGCCGAGCGTTACTTCCCCGCGGATGTCCGCGCGGGCTTCTCGGCCAGCAGACGCTCGACGAGCGCCGTTTCCTCTTCAATCAACTCGGTGTGGAACTTGCCGCTCGCCTTGCCTGCGAAACCGGCGTGCGCGCTCCGTACCCGGCCATCACGCCCGAGAAAGAACGTCGTCGGGAACGAGTTCAGGTTCGCGCCTTGCGGCACCTTGTCGTTCAGCTCTTTCGGCTCACCCGGAATCAGGACGGTGTACTCGACGCCATAGCGCTTGTTGAACGCCTTCACGCGCACCGGGTTCTTGATTTGCGCTTCCTCTTCGAAGGACAGCTCCACGATCTCGAGACCCTGCTTCTTGTATTTCTTGTAGAGCTCAACGAGGAACGGGGTCTCGTCGTGGCAATTCGGGCACCAGCTGCCGCCGATGGTGACGATCACGACCTTGCCGGCGAATTTGGCATCCGTGTTCGAGACGATCTTGCCGTCCAGATCGGGAAAGCTGAAACGGAACGGCTCGGTCGGATCCTTGACGCTGGTGAAACGCGTCGGATCGCTCGGTTGCGGCAGCCCCTTCGCGCTTGCCTGTTCAGCGCGCAGCGCCGTCAGCGGGTTGTCCGTGTTCTGCACGACGGACAGCGTGCCGTCGGTGGCGAGCGTGAGCTCGAGACGCATCGGACGCGCGCCGGAAAAATGGCTGAGCGCGAACGTGCCGTTGCGGTACGAACCGGTCAGCGCACCGGTGTCGCCGTCGATACGCAGAATCGCCGCCGACGCTTCCGCGCCCGACTGCCGCACGATGAGCTGCCAGGCGGCCTCGCCCTTCGAACTCTTCCCCACCTGCACGTTCCACAGGCCCGCGATCGACGGGATGTTGGTTTCGCCAGTGGTCACCGGCGCGAACCGTTTGGCCTGGAACGGATACGGCGTGCCCCGCGTGCCACGCGAATACTCGCCCGCGAGCTTGCCATCGGTCAGCGTCGCGTCGAGCTTCGTCCCCAGTTCATCGAAGCTGAGCGAGAGCTTGCCGTTCGCGAGCGAGCCGCTCGTGGATGTCGTCTTGTCGTCGCCGTTGAAGAACGAGCCTTTCACGTTCGAGCCAGAGCCCGACAACTCGAAGCGGAACGGGACCTCGAGGGCGCCGTTGTTGACCAGCACCGTGGCGTCCCACAGACCGCTGACCGATTGCGCGGCGGCGCGCGACGGAACCGCGACCAGCGCAAGCAGCAGGACGAGGAGGGCGGAGAGCTTCATAGTCATTCCTACTCCCTGAAAACGCAAAAGCCCGAAAAATGAATCGCCTTTCGAGCCCGCGACCGGCTGGAACTGAGTTCGTTCATGCCTGCACATTTATCATCGAGAACGGGGCGCACTGTCAAATCGCTGTCCGTGCGCTAGCATGAGCTGTGCGCGCGCCCTCGCTTCGGCCCGCTCTCGCCTTCGCGCTTGCCGCGGCCGCCGCGACGCACCTCCTCGCGCAGAATCCCACCGTCAACGACAGCCGCACATTCGAATCGGGCGTCGAGATCACCAGCGTGACCGCGACAGTCACCGACCGCGCGGGACATCCGCTGGCCGGCTTGCCACGCGAGGCGTTCGACGTGTACGAGGACGGCGTGCGGCAGACGATCACCCAGTTCACCAACGACCGCGTACCGATTGGCCTCGGCGTGCTGCTCGACAGCAGCGACAGCATGTTCGGCAAGCGCATGGACGATGCGCGCGCCGCCGTCGATCGGTTCCTCTTCGATCTGCTCGACCCGGCCGACGAGTTCTTCCTGATGGCGTTCAACCATCGCCCAAAGGCGCTGACCGGCTGGACCCGCGCCCGCGAAGACGTCGTGCGCGCGCTCGCCGGACTTCGCCCCTCGGGCGGCACCGCGATCTACGACGCGATTGTGGAAGCGCTGCCAGTGATCGATCGGCGGACGCGCCAGCGCGCGGCGATCCTGGTGATCTCCGACGGCGCCGACACCGCGAGCACGGCCACGCTGCGCGACCTGCGCCCGGCGCTGTTGCGCAGCGACACGTTCGTCTACGCGATCGCCATCGACTCGCCGGAGCCACAACCGATCAACACGCGCGTGAACCCCGCGGCGCTGCGCGAGATCACGGCGGAAAGCGGCGGCCGGACAGAGATCGTCAAGAACGCGGCGGAGCTAAACGAGGCCACTGCCCGCATCGCCGAGGAACTGAATACGCAGTACATTCTCGGCTACACCTCGGCGCGCGGCGCCGACGGCCAGTTCCACAGCTTGCGCGTGCACGTCACCACCCCGGACGCGCGGGTGCGGTCGCGCAATGGCTACGTCGCCACGCCGCTGACGCGGAAGCCGCGCGGCGATTGACCGTGTCAACTGGGCCTGCCGACGCGACGCCTTCGGCCACCGCCACTGGCATTCTCGAACCTCTGCTCGCGCAAACGACGATCACACAATGACGGGCGCCATCCTCGCAAGTCTGATCACCCTGCTGCCCTCACCGGCGCCGATCCAGATCTCAGCCGCCTCGCGTTCGCTGCGACCGGGCGAAGTCGTCGTCGT
>JANYHS010000171.1 GCA_025358945.1 Acidobacteriota bacterium | reverse complement strand
CTGAGGGGTTCCATACCGATCCCAACGGCGTGATGGCGAAATGCCCGTCCAAGTACGACGCGGCCAAGAAGGTCGGCTAGATGGCGTCGCTCGCGTCGCTCGGCTCATTCCTCCTGCTGTCGGCGTTCGTTGTCTGCAGCTACGCGATAGTCGCCTCGGTGGCCGGCGCACGGCGGCGGTCGCGGCGGCTGATCGAGAGCGGCATCGGTGCCTTCTACCTGATCGCCGCGATCATGACGGCGGCGTCGGCCGTCATCGTGAACGCCTTCCTGACCAACGACTACTCGATCAAGTACGTCGTGCACTACTCGGACAGCACGCAGCCGCTCTTCTATAAGCTGACGTCCTACTGGGGTGGCCTCGACGGCTCGATCATGTTCTGGGTGTTCCTGCTGTCGATCTTCGGATCGCTGGCGGTCTACGTGAACCGCGAACGCCATCGCGAGTTGATCCCCTACGTCGTCGCCACGATCTCCGTCGTGAACATGTTCTTCCTGTTTCTGATGGTGATTCACAAGAATCCGTTCACGACATTCCTGACGAACGCGCCGGCGGAAGGCGAGGGGCTGAATCCGCTGCTGCAGAACGCGTACATGGCGATTCACCCGCCATCGCTCTACACCGGCTTTGTCGGCATGACGATCCCGTTCGCGTTCGGCATCGCCGCGCTGATCACCGGACATCTCGATGATTCCTGGCTGCGCGCGGTCCGCCGCTGGACGATGTTCAGCTGGCTGTTCCTGTCGCTCGGCCTCATCCTCGGGATGATTTGGGCGTATGAAGAACTCGGCTGGGGCGGCTACTGGGCGTGGGATCCGGTCGAGAACGCCGCGCTGCTGCCGTGGTTCACCGCGACCGCGTTCCTGCATTCGGTGATGGTCCAGGAGCGCCGCAGCATGCTGCGCGTCTGGAACGTCACGCTGGTCATCGTCACGTTCTTCCTGACGATCTTCGGCACGTTCATGACACGATCCGGCGTCGTGCAGTCGGTGCACGCGTTCGGTGACGATCCGATTCTGGCGCGGCTCTTCATCGGCTTCATGGTGGTGATTCTCACGTTCAGCTTCTCGCTGGTGATCTGGCGGCTGCCCCTGCTGAAGGCGCGCAACGAACTCGACTCGTGGCTATCGCGCGAAGCCGCATTTCTCGTGAACAACTGGGTCATGCTGTTCGCCGCGCTCTTCATCCTGTTCGGGACGATGTTCCCGACGCTGAGTGAGGCGGTGACGGGGCAGCGGCTCACCGTCGCCGGACCGTTCTTCAACAAGTGGATGACGCCGGTCGGGCTCATCCTGCTGATGCTGACGGGCGTCGGACCCCTGCTCGCGTGGCGGCGTTCGTCGTTCTCCAACATTGCGCCGCAGTTCATCTGGCCGGGCGCGTCCGGGCTCGCCGCCGCGGCGGTGGCGGTCGGCTACTACCAGATTCCGATCTGGCCATCCGGTCTGTGTTTCGCGCTGTGCGGCTTCGTGATCGGCGCCATCGGGCAGGAATTCGTGAAGGGCGCGAACATTCGCAGTCGCAGCACGGGCACCGATGCGTTCACGGCCATGGTCGGCCTGGTTGGCAAGAACAAGCGGCGCTACGGCGGCTACATCGTGCACGTCGGGATCGTCCTCATCTGCTTCGGCTTCGCCGGGAACTCCCGGAAGCTGGACGAGCAGGTGCAGTTGAAGCCGGGACAGACCACCAAGATCGGCAAGTACACGCTGAAGAGCAACGGCGTGAAAGTACTCGACGACGGCCAGAAGCAGATGACGACGGCGTATCTGTCGGTGTTCGTGGAGGGTAAGGAGATCGACGGTCTGTATCCGGCAAAGTGGGCGTACCGCCGTCACGAGAATGAGCCGACGACCGAGGTCGCGATTCGCCGCACGCCGGCAGAGGATCTGTATGCGGTCCTCGGGGGCTTCGACCTGGCCGATCAGTCGGTCACGCTGCAACTCGTCGTCAACCCGCTGGTGAACTGGATCTGGTTCGGGTTCGGGATCATGGCGCTCGGCACGGGCATCGCGCTGCTGCCGGAGCGCTCGTACGCGTTTGCCGTGGCGAAGGCGCCGGCCGAAGCGGCGGCGACTACTGGTGCATTTCTGTTGATGCTGCTGCTCGCGGGCGGGACGCTGTCGGCACAGGGGATGAGCGGCGACGCCAACACACGGACGTCGTTCTATCCGCGCACGCCGTTTGAAAAGCAGATGCAGCACGACATCGTCTGCACGTGCGGCGCGTGCGGTCATCAGACGCTGGCGGAGTGCCGCAAGGACGCGTGTGCGACATCGCACGAGATGCGGGGTCAGCTGGCCGCCATGATCGACTCGGGCATGAACGACCACGACAAGATCATCCAGGCCTTTGTGGCGAAATACGGCAGCGAGGAAATGCTCGGCGCGCCACTCGACCAGGGTTTCAGCCGGCTGGCGTGGCTGTTTCCGTATCTGGTCGGCGCGGCCAGCGCCGTCGCGGTCGGGTTTGCGGCGGTGAAGTGGACGCGGAAGCCCGACCCGGCGACCGCGGTGGCTGCGACGCTGGACCCCGCGCTCGAAGAACGCATCGACGATGAGCTCAGAGATCTCGACTAAACCGGACCGGCTCCCGCCGGATGGATCCGACGCCGGCCTTCAACCCTGGCAGTTTTTCGTATTGGCCGCGCTGGGTTGCGCGACTGCCGTCACGTTCATGGCGCGTGGACAGGGACCGACCGCGGTCATCCTGCTCGGCGTGCTGATGGGCACGGCGGCGCTGGTCGGCTATGCGGCGCTGCGTGCGCTGCGGCCGCTGGTGTCGGCGGACGAAGATCGCACGGTGATGGTGGGGCAGCGGACGCGCGTCGCGCTCGAGCGCGAAAAGCAGATGACGCTCCGCTCGATCAAGGAACTCGAGTTCGATCGCGCGATGGGGCGGCTGTCGGACGAAGACTGGAACGAGATGTCCACCCGGCTGCGCGCGCGCGCCGGGCGCCTGATGCGCCAGCTCGATGCCGGCGCGGGGTATCGGGAGCAGATCGAGAAGGACCTCGCGAAGCGAATTGGCGAGAAGACGGCCGATCGTAGCGCGAAGGCGTCAGCCGAAGATCGTAGCGCGAAGGCTTCAGCCGAGCGTCAGTGCGCGTCCTGCGACACCGCCAATGATCGCGACGCGAAGTTCTGCAAGATCTGCGGGCAGCCACTCGCCACACGCTGAGTCACCACAATGGACACCATGGACACAAAGGAGAAGACTGGATCCATTCTGATCCGAGTACTTCTTTTCGTCCTTAGTGTCCTTGGTGTCCTTTGTGGTGGATCGGCGCCGCTGTTTGCGCAAGGCGGTGGGTTCGCGATGCCCGATCCGAAAGAGATGTCGGGGATTCCGCGTCCCGTTGACGACCTGCCCAACGGCGCGATCTCGGTGCGCCTGATCCGTGGCTCGCTGTCTAACAACCTGACCGGCCGGCCGGTGGAACTGCACATCGGACCGAAAGTGATCACGGTCAAGACGGACGAGAACGGGCGTGCGGAGTTCAAGGACTTCATCACCGGCACGGCCGGGGCGATGGTGAAGACCACTGCCGACGTGGACGGCGAACACCTCGAGTCCCAGGAATTCCCCGCGCCAACGCGTGGCGGCATCCGGCTGATGCTGGTGGCCACCGATCCGAACAAGAAGGCCGCGCCGAAAACACCGGACGCGCCGGCCAAGACCGGACCCGTGGAGATCGGCGATCAGTCGCGCATCGTCATGCAGCCGCGCGAGGAAGCGGTCGAGCTGTTCTATCTGCTCGATATCAACAACAGCCAGAGCGTGCCGGTGCATCCGCCCACGCCGTTCACCTTCGATTTGCCGGCGGGCGCGACCGGCAGCGCGATCATGGACGGCTCATCGCCGCAGGCCAGTGTCAAGGGCCTCCACGTCACGGTGCTGGGGCCGTTCGCGCCCGGCCACACATTCGTCCAGGTGGCGTCCGAACTGCCCGCGACGGACGGATCGATCGACATCGCGCAAAAGCTGCCGGCCAATCTCACCCAGCTGTCTGTGATCGTCAAGAAGCTTGGCGACACGACGCTGAAATCGCCGCAGCTGAAAGAGCAGCGCGAGATGCCTGCCGACGGCGAGGTCTATATCGCCGCGACGGGCGGGCCCGTGACGGCCGGCCAGGCGATCGAGTTGACCGTTGACGGTGTCCCGCACCACAGCCAGGCGCCGCGCAGGGTGGCGCTCGCGCTCGCGGCCGCCGTCGCGCTCGTCGGGATTTGGTTCGCGACGCGGCCCACTGGCGACGCCGCGGCACAGGCCGCCGATCGCCAGCGCCTGATCGCGCGCCGTGAGAAGCTGTTCAACGAGCTGACGCGCCTCGAGCACGATCACCGGAGCGGCCGCGCCGACGATCGTCGCTACGCGCCGCGGCGCGACGACCTTGTCACGTCGCTCGAGCAGATCTACAGTGCGCTCGATACGCACGACCCTGGACCAGAGACGGCCGGCCGCGCAGGTCTCACCGCGCCCCTCGACCGGCTCGGGGCGTCCTGAGCTTGTCGATGGACGTGACGGTCGGCGTCGACTTCGACTCCGTCCAGCTGGTCGACGTCTCGCGGCACTTCGGCCGCCGCCGCGCCCTCGCCAATATTTCACTGACCGCTGGCGCCGGCGACATCGTCGGCCTCCTCGGTCCCAACGGCGCCGGCAAATCTACACTGATCACGTTGCTGGCGACGCTCGCCGCGCCGTCAAAAGGCGAGGTGCGCTACGGTGGCCAGCCGGCCAGCCGCCTCGGTCCGGCGCTGCGCACGCGCATCGGTCTCCTCGCGCACGAACTGCACCTGTACCCGGAACTGTCCGCGCGTCAGAACCTCGTATTCTTCGCCGAATTGTACGGCCTCGATCCGCGCGGACTGGTCGATGCGGCGCTGGAGTCAGCGGGACTGACCGATCGGGCCGATGACGCCGTCAACGGGTTCTCGCGCGGCATGCGACAGCGTCTGGCGTTGGAACGCGCGCTCCTGCATCGTCCCCGGCTCGTGCTCTTCGACGAGCCGTTCACCGGGCTCGACGATCACGCGGTCGGGCTGATCGCCGATCGCCTCCGCGCCCTCGCCGCCGCGGGCGCCATCGTCGTGCTGGCGACCCACGATCTGGATCTGGCCGACGGCCTCGTCACGCGGGTCGCCCTGATCCGCAACGGCCGTCTGATTTCCGACGAGCCGGCGGCGCCGGGACTTCGCGCCCGCTATCGCGCGCAGGTCGGAGCGCACTGAGATGTTCTTTCGCACCGCGTGGCTGGTGCTGCGAAAAGACATTGCCATCGAAGCCAAGAGCTTCGAGGTGTTGACGACGACGCTGTTCTTTGCCGTCGCGTGCGTGCTGATCTTCGCCTTCGCGTTCGTGAAGGAAGGCCGGCCGGTGGAAGACGCGGCCGCCGGCATCCTGTGGATTGCGATCGCGTTCTCCGGCACGCTCGCGCTCGGCCGCACTTTCGAGCGCGAGCGCTACGGCGAGACGCTGCGCGCGCTGCTGCTCGCGCCGGCGCCCCGGGCGGCGCTCTACGTCGGCAAGCTGCTCGGGATGCTCGCCCTGCTCGCGATCGCGGAGGCGCTGCTGGCGCCGATGGTGGCGCTGATGTTTCAAGCAGCGCTCTTCAGCCGGCCCTTGTTGCTGGTGGGACTGCTCGCCGGCGGGACACTGGGTTTCTGCGCAGTGGGCACGCTGTTTGCGGCCATGCTGGTGCGCGCGCGGTCGCGCGACGTGCTGCTGCCGATCCTGTTGTATCCGATCATCATTCCTGTGATTATTGCGGGGGTTCGCGGCACGGCGGCGCTGCTCAGCACGCCGCCTGACGATGCCACGGCAATCATGTGGCTGGGGATCCTGGGCGCCTTCGATACGGTGTTTCTGACGCTGTCGCTCTGGACCTTCGAACCGCTGATGACGGAGTAGATGATGAAAAAAGCGTTCGGCCCGCTCGCCGCTCTGGTTGGTGTGATGTTCGTTGCCGCGCCGTTCGTGGTCGCGAACGCGCCGTACGAGTCGACGATGGGCCTGGTGCAGAAGATTTTCTACTTTCACGTGCCGTCGTGGTTCGCGATGTTCACGGCGATCGGGATCTGCGGCGTGGCGAGTCTCTACCACCTCTTCAAGAACAGCCCGAAGGCGGATCGCCTCGCAGAAGCCGCGGGTGAGCTCGCCGTTCTTTTCGGGTTGATGGGGCTCGTCACTGGTCCGCTCTGGGGACGCAAGAGCTGGGGTGTGTGGTGGCAATGGGACGCCAAGCTCACGATCGCGCTGTTGCTGGAGATGACGTTCATCTCGGGCATTCTGGTGCGCAAGTATGGCGGCCCCGGGTCGGACAAGCTCGCGGCGGCGGTCGGCATCTTCGGACTTGCCGTGACGCCGTTTGTCTACGAGGCCGTGAACATCTGGCGCACCATCCATCCGCTGACGTCGGTCGTGCCGACGCTGTCGGCAGCGATGGCCGGTCCGTTCTGGTTCTGCGTGTCGGCGTTCATGCTGTTGCTCGTGGTGTTGTTGACGCTGCGCGTGAACCTCGGCGCGCGCCAGGCGGCGCTCGACGAGCTGTATCTCGCGCAGGAGGATTGATATGTAT
Organism: Acidobacteriota bacterium; assembly: GCA_025358945.1. Taxonomy (GTDB): domain Bacteria; phylum Acidobacteriota; class Vicinamibacteria; order Vicinamibacterales; family CAVVIG01; genus CAVQFC01. The sequence goes on along the minus strand of JANYHS010000171.1, from coordinate 11,945 downwards.
CTCCGACGCCTGCTGATTGCGTTGACTTCGTTGATGCTGTGCGCGTCGCCGGCGTTTGCCGTGCAGACAGGAGTGGGGCAGGGTGGCTTCGTTCCCGTGGACTCCGTGCCGCTGGCCGATCAGCTGCCGGCTGCGCCGTTACTGATCACCGCCTACGCGTTTGTCTGGATCGCGGTGATGGTGTACCTGTTTTCTATCTGGCGGCGCCTGAACAAAGTGGAAGCAGACATGCGCGCGCTGGCGCAGAAAATGCCCCAGCGATGACCGCGGGACACTTCATCTTCATCCCGTCGGTGATGCTGATTGGGGTGATGATCGGCTGGGTGCTCGGCTCACGCGCGGCGCGCGATGCGTTTGCGACGGAGCTGAAACGGCGTGAGGAACGCGCACAGAAAGCCAAAAGCTAAAACCCAAAAGCTCACACCCAAGGCTTTTCGGTTTATCTCCCTACCGCCAGCCGTTGCGCGAGGACCTCGGGCAGTCCCGCCTTCACGACTTTCATTTGCGCATCTTCGACCGCGTAGCGGATCCGGTACAGCTCCACGCGGTGTTCCGTCGTGTCGACGATCGCGTACGCCGCGCGGGGATCGCCGTCGCGGGGCTGGCCGACCGACCCCGGATTGACCAGATATTTGCAGCCCGGCTTCAGCTGCACACGCATCTCCGGCGCCGCAGCGGAGCCGACGCTGTCGAAGGAATCGGCCGACAACTCGAACGTGACGGGATAGTGCGTGTGGCCGAAGAGGCAGAGCGGCCGGTTCGCCACTTTCAGCGCGCGGACGGCGTCGAGATCATCGAAGATGTAGGCGTCCTCGTCGAACGGCGATCCGTGGCAGATCTGAATGACATCGTCGACGTCAATCGGTCCTTCCGGCAGCGCGGCAAGCCACTCGCGGTGGGCCGGCGTCAGGATTTCGAGCGTCCACTTCGCGGCGCTCTTCGCAACGGCGTTGAACCCCTCGGCCTGTTCCAGCCCGCACGCCACTTTGTCGTGGTTGCCGCGCACAATCGCCTTTGGCGTGAGCGCCTGCACGCGTTCGACCACAGCGTTCGGGTCGCCGCCGTAGCCGACGAGGTCGCCGAGCACCAGCGTCTCGTCGAAGCCACGGAGGCGCGCGTCGGCCACGCAGGTGTCGAGTGCCTCGAGATTGGCGTGAATGTCGGTGAGTACCAGGTAACGCATCAGTGTTCCAGCCAATCGAGGAGCTGTTCGACAAGCGCGTCGACGCTCGCGCGCGCTGCATCGAGCCGGACGTGCGCCTGCTCGTATGCCGCGCGACGTTGATAATACAGGCGTTCGAACCCGGCGCGATCGGCCGCGAGCGGACGGCGTCCGCCGGCCGGCACGCGGTCGATCAGCCGGTCCAGCGGTACGTCGAGCCAGACGGACACGCCGTCCCCGTTGATCGCGGCGCGATTCTGTCCGTCCACGAACGTCCCGCCGCCAGTGGCGACGATCATATGCCGTCGCGGCAGGTGGTCGAGTACGGCCTGCCGTTCGAGGGCCCGGAAGTATGGCTCACCGTGCTTCGCAAAGATTTCCGACACCTTCAGCCGCTCATGCTGTTCGACGACCTCGTCGATGTCCACCATGTCCCAGTCGAGTCGGCGGGCCAGCGCGCGAGCGACGGTGGACTTGCCGGCGGCCATGAAACCGACGAGGTAAATCTTGTCCGCCTTCACAACGTGTCGTTGGGCGCAACCAGCCGCGCCAGCGTCTCGAAAAAACCGGGGTACGAGATGAGGACGGCGTCAGAGCCATCGATGACGGATGGGTGCTCGGCCGCGAGGGCGGCGATGGCAAACGACATCGCCATCCGGTGATCCCCGCGCGCGTCGGCGCGTCCACCCGACGGCCGCGTCGAACCGGTCGCTGGCCCGGCGATCACGAAGCCGTCGGCGAGTTCTTCGGCGTTGATGCCGAGGCCGCGGAATCCCGCCACGAGCGTGGTGATGCGATCGCTTTCTTTGACGCGCAGCTCGCTCGCGCCGCGCACGGTCACCTGACCGCCGTGGGCGGCGAGCGCGGCGATCGCCGGCAGCTCATCGATCAGTCCCGGCACTTCGTCCGGCGCGATGTCGAGCGTGCCCATCCGATCGGCTTCGACGGTGACGTGGCCGCGGGGCTCGCCGGCGTCGGTCGTCGTCACGTCGACGTGGACGCGCGCGCCGAAGCGCTCGAGGATGCCGAGCAGCGCCGTGCGCGTCGGATTCAACCCGACGTCGTCGACCTCGATGTGCGATCCCGGCAGCGCGGCCGCGGCGACCAGCCAGAACGCGGCGGACGAGAAGTCGCCCGGCACGCTGAGGGTCTGTCCCTGAAGGTGCTGGCCACCCGTGACCGAGACGGTCAGGCCGTTGATGCGCACATGCCCGCCAAAGGCCGTCAGCGCGCGCTCGGTGTGATCGCGTGTCGCGGCCGGCTCGGCGACGCTGGTCGTGCCCTCCGCATGCAGGCCGGCCAGCAGCACGGCGCTCTTGACCTGCGCGCTGGGCGTCTCTGGCTGGTGCGTAATCGCGCGCAGCAGCGCCCCGTGAATCGTCAGCGGCGGGTGGCCGTCCGTTGCGTCGATCCTCGCGCCCATCCGCTCGAGTGGGGCCATGACGCGGCGCATGGGGCGGCGGGAGAGCGACTCGTCGCCAATCAACGTCGTGGAGAACGTCTGACCGGCCAGCACCCCGGCCAGCAGGCGCAGCGTCGTCCCCGAATTGCCGGCGTCGAGCGGACCGGAGGGCGAACGGAGGTGGCCCAACCCTCGTCCCAGTAAAGTAACTGTGCCTTGCGAGACTTCTTCAACCTCGACGCCGAGCCCGCGCAGACAGGCGAGCGTGGAGCGGCAGTCGGCCCCTGGCGCGTACTGGCGGAGCGTCGTGCGTCCCTCGGCGAGCGCGGCGAACAGGGCGTACCGATGCGCGATCGATTTGTCGCCCGGCACGGTCAGCCGGCCCTGCACACGTCGGGCTGGCGCAATGGTGGCGGCGGGCGGCGGCATGTCCGTAGAATTCTACGCGACCTCCGGCCCCGCAGGAGAATCTGGCCCGGCGTCTTGACATCGCAGAGGAGATGGTATTCATTGAGTGCGGCTTAACGCACACATGACGTCAAACGATCCCCATATCGTCCGGTTAGAATTCACCAGCGCGTTCGAGATGCTCGACTTCGTGCAGGTGGTCAGCGATCACCTCGCGCGCGGCGTCGGCCTCGATGAAGACGCGATGCATTGGGTCAGCGTCGCGATTCGCGAATCGGTGATCAACGCCATCAAGCACGGCAACCGGAGCGACGCCTCCAAACACGTGTTTGTCGAGTTCCAGGCGACGACGAAGGCGAACGTGCCGGAGCTGGCCATCCGGGTCCGCGATCAGGGCGAAGGCTTTGACCCCGAGCGGGTCGCCAATCCGCTCGATGTCGAGAACCTCCTCAAGTCCAGCGGCCGTGGCATCTTCCTGATTCGCAATTTCATGGAGGACGTGCAATTGCAGCGGGCGCCCGAGGGTGGGATGGAAATCCGAATGGTCAAGCGCGCGCAGCCGGCCGATGCGTCAGAATCGGCCTGAGTGACACGCAACCCGTTATTTCTCACAACCGCCATTGAAGCGGTCGTCCGCGCCGGCGACATGCAGATGGCGCAGTTCGGCACCGACTTCCAGATCGACAAGAAGGGCACGATCGATCTCGTCACCGAGGTCGACGTCGCCGTGGAGCGGATGTTTCGCGCGCTCGTCGCCGAGCGTTTTCCGGATCATCAAGTGCTTGCCGAAGAGATGGGCGGCGCGGCGGAGGCGCCGCCCGGACCGTGCTGGGTCTTTGATCCGATCGACGGCACGACCAACTTCGCGCATGGGCTGCCGATTTTCTGCGCCTCGCTCGCACTCGAGATCGGCGGCGTCGCCGACGTGGCGGCCGTCTATGATCCGAACCGCAAGGAGCTGTTTACCGCTGCGCGGGGCGCCGGTGCGTTTCTGAACGGCACTCCGCTACGCGTGTCGTCGGCGACGAGCCTCGTGGACGCGATGCTGGTCACCGGATTTCCGTACGACGTGCACACGCGCGTTGACGAGATCGTCGGGCTGTTTGCCGCGTTTGTTGGCCAGGTGCGTGCGGTGCGACGTCTCGGTTCGGCCGCGATCGATCTCTGCTACGTGGCGGCAGGCCGTATGGACGGGTTCTGGGAGCGCGACCTCAAGCCCTGGGATATTGCCGGTGGCGCGCTTATCGTGACCGAGGCCGGCGGGCGCATCACCAACATGGACGGCCAGCCGTTCACGTCCAGAGGTGGACACGTCCTGGCCACAAACGGACATCTGCACAACGTCATGCTCGAGGTGATTGCCACGTTTCAAGAAGGCCGTGCTCCCCAGCGGACGCCGTGACACCCGCGAGAGACATCGGGCGCGCCGCTCGAATGGATTCTCGCCTGTTTTCGTCTCGCGACTTGGCACTGCTCCTGCACTCAACTCGATGAAAGGAGCTCCCTATGCGTCGACTGATTACGGCTGGTCTGGTCGCTCTGGCGGTGGTGGGCGTAGTGGGGGGCCGGACGGCCGCGGCTCAGCAGCAACTGGTCATCTCGCTCGGCGGTTTCAGTCCGCGTGCGGAGGATGCTCGGAGCACAGGTGACGTGCTTGTTGGGAACCGCAAGTTTCTCGACTTCAACATCACTGACCTGAGCGGCCCGACCATTGGCGGCGAGTGGCTCGTCAATCTCGGTGACAACTTCGAGGCTGGATTCGGCGCCAGTTTCTATCAGCGCGCCACGCTGTCGGAGGATCGCTTCAGCACGTTCTCGACCGGAGCCCCGATCCTCGCGGATCTGAAATTGCGGGTCGTGCCGCTCACCGCGACGATGCGGTTTCTGCCGATGGGGCATCACGGCCCGATTCAGCCCTACATCGGCGGCGGCGTCAGCGTCATGTCGTGGCGATACAGCGAGACCGGCGACTTCGTGGCGAGCGACGGCAAGTCGATCATCAACGACAGCTTCATCGGAAGCGGGACGGCGACCGGCCCCGTTATTCTCGGTGGCGTGCGCGTGCCGGTTGGGTCCTGGGGCGTCGGCGGTGAACTGCGTTATCAGAAAGCCGTCGGCAATCTGCCGCTCAATCAGGGGTTCGCCGGTGGCGTTGGCCTTCCGAACCCGATCATCGATCTCGGCGGCCTGACCTACAACTTCACCATCAATATCAGGTTCTGACGACTGAAACCTGGCAGGGCTCAGGGCTTAGTTAGCCCTGAACCCTCAGCCCTGCGATAGAGCGCAAGGCCCGCTCCCTCGCAGAGGCGGGTGTATCCGCTCAGGAACCCGGGCTTCTCGCGACTGCGCTTCGCGAGCATGTCGCCCCCTTCCGCTTTCTCCTCAATCAGAATCCAGGCGGCAAACGGACGCGGGCCTTCGAGCGCGGCGAGCCAGATGTCGCCGTTGCCCTCGTGCAGAAAATCGCGGATCGCCAGGCCCGATCGCGACGCTTCCTGCATGTAGTGACCGAGCGATCCCATGCTCGCCATGATTTTTGCGCCGTTGAGCGGCCGTGCGATGCACGCCGTGACCTGCGCGCGCAGCGGCGCATTCGGCCGATCCCACTGCGCTTCAACGACCATCGGTGCGGACGCGTCGAGCGGGCGCAATTGGTAGCCGACGAGCAGGAGCAGCGCGATCGCGCAGGCGGCGCGGACGCGCGCGTTCGGCACGACGCCAGCGGCGTAGCCGGCGCCGATTGCCTCGATCGCCATCAGCGGCACCATGTAGCGGATGCGGAACGGGTGTCCCTTGAGGAACGCGGTCCACGGAATCGCCGCCATGCCAAGCAGGGCGATGACGATCGCCGCGTCGGCGCGCCGGCGGCTCGTCAAGCCGAGGCCGGCGGCCAGCACGAGCCCCATGCCTGCGAGCCATGAGAGCGCCGATCCGCTCAGCATCCGCACGCCCCATCCGATTTCGGCGGCCGCCATCAGCGGATTGCCCAGCGCCTTATTCTCGGGCACGAAGAAGTCGCTGCCGACAAACCATGCGCCGACGACGACGCGGCTGAAGATGGCGAAGACGATGATGGCAAGGGCGGGATAGATCGCGATCGCGGAGACGTCGCGCAGGGCTGAGATCAGCGGCTGCCCGCGTCGCCAGCGTGTCCACGCCGCGGCAGCCAGCGCGCTGACGGTCACCGGCCACGCTTCGTAGCGCGTCAGGCACGCCAACGCCAGCGCCCAGCCGACCACGCAGGCCTGAAGGCATGCGCCACTCGAGAGATTACCTGAGTCACTCGATGGATCAGGTGTGGCGCAGGCCTTTAGGTCTGCGTGACTCCAGCGACTCCACGAGAGCAACATCGCCACGGCGACCGTCGTCGTCGCAATCAGCAGTGGTTCGGTCATCGGAGTCGACTGGAGGTACAGAACGTTCGGGTTGAGCGCGAAGACGGCAGTGGCCGCCACGGCGGAGCATGTCGACTCCGTCAACCGCAACACGATCCACGCGATCGCGCCTGCGGCAATGGCGTACTCCCCGATGGACATCACGACCGCGGCCGCGCCGCTGCGGTAGAAGAGATCGATCTGGACCGGGATGGCGTTGAGCAGGTGGGGCAGCGGCAGCCAGACAGCGCCGATCTGCTGCCAGCCAGGCGTGATGCTGTCGAAGATTCGCCTGGCGACAATCAGGTGCCCCCGCGCGTCGTAGTGGCTCAGCGTGAGCCCCAGCGTGTGATAACGCCACGCGACCAGCGCGCCGCCGAGTGCGGCCGCCAGCGCGAGGATGCGCGGCACGCGCCGCGCGGACGGTATAATCACCCTTTTATTCTATGAGCGAATTTGTCGATCGGATCCGCGCGCTCGCCCTGGCCCTTGGCGGGCCAGGGCTGTTTCTCGTGGCGTTTCTGGATTCGTCGTTCCTGCCGCTCCCCGGGATCACCGATGTGCTGCTCGTCATCACCGTGACGCGCAATCCGTCCGGCATGCTGTGGTACGTCGCGATGACGGTCGTCGGCTCGGTGGCAGGCTGCCTGGCGTTGCACTATCTCGGTCGCAAGGGCGGGGAAGCGCTCGTCCGCAAGAAGTTCACGGGCGAGAAGATCGATCGCGCGATGGCCGCCTTGCAGCGCAACGGCGTGATGGCGGTGCTGGTGCCGTGCCTGCTGCCGCCGCCGGCCCCGTTCAAGATCTTCATTCTCCTCGCCGGTGTCGCCGGCATCAGCGCCGCGCGCTTAGCGACGGCGATCGCGATCGGCCGCGGCGTACGGTACCTCGCGCTCGGCTTTCTGGCGGTCACGTACGGCGAGCGCGCGATGGCGTACCTGCGCGAGAACGGCACGGCGGTCTCGCTGGAAGCCGTTGGGGCGCTGGCCCTGGGGTTTGCCGCGTATCTGCTGTGGCGCAAAGCGCGGGCCGGGACGGTCCGGTAAATCGTTTATCATGACCGGCGTGGACCTCACCGTCGTCATCCCGATCCGGAACGAAGCGCCGTCGCTCGTCGAACTGCATCGCGAGTTCTCGGAAACGCTGACGGCCTGGGGCCGCTCGTACGAGATCATCATCGTCGACGATGGGAGCACGGACGAAAGCTTCGAGGTCCTCACGCGACTGCAGGCGGGTGACGCGCGCCTGCGCGTGATCCGGTTCCGCCGCAACTTTGGTCAGACCGCGGCGTTTGCCGCCGGCTTCGCGCACGCGCGCGGACGGCTGATCGTCACCTCGGACGGCGATCTGCAAAACGATCCGCACGACATTCCCGCGCTGGTGGCCAGGCTCGAGGGCGGCTACGACATCGTGTGCGGATGGCGGAAGGATCGGAAGGACGCGTTCATCTCACGCCGGCTGCCGTCGACGCTGGCCAACGCGCTGATCTCGGCGGTCACCGGCGTACACCTGCACGACTACGGCTGCTCGCTGAAGATCTTCCGCGTCGAAGTGGTCAAGGAGATGAAGCTGTACGGCGAGATGCACCGGTTCCTGCCGGCGATCGCGAGCGAGCAGACGTCGAGCATCGGCGAGATGGTGGTGAATCATCGGGCGCGGAAGTACGGCCAGTCGAAATACGGGATTGGGCGCACCGTGCGGGTGGTGCTCGATCTGTTGACGGTGAAATTCCTGTTGAGCTATTCGACGCGGCCGCTCCAGATTTTCGGGCTGATCGGCATCGTGATGGGACTCTCCGGCGCCGTGATTACCGGAGGGCTGGCGGTTCAGCGCCTCCGCGAGGTGGCGTCCATCGATGAGCACATGCCGCTGCTCCTGCTCGGCATCCTCCTGATTTTCACGGGCTTCCAGCTCGTCACGCTGGGGCTTTTGGCCGAACTTCAGGTTCGGACCTACCACGAGTCCCAGAACAAAGCGATCTACGTCATTCGGGACGTCCTTCAGACCCCAGCCGCCGAGCTTCTTGTTTCCAGCCGGTAGCTGGATCTCCGTATGTACAGGGCGGATAGTGCTTGACGCCCGCAGTGCAAATCTGTATCGTTTAGTTCCCGCACGGCCGCTGACGGGCCTCCCAGCCTTTGTCGTGGCAGACTGTTTTCGCGTTTGTATGTCTAAAGTTCGTAAATTTTTCGTTGTATTTTCAACGCCTCTAACCTTCGGTAGGAGCACATGAAGCTGAAGTCACTTGGAATCTGGAGCGCGCTAGCGCTGCTTGTCGCCACCACGACGGCATGTCAGAAAGCCAGCCCGACGCGCCCGTCCGATGACGGTGCGTCCGGCACGTCCTCCTCGGTCACGGATGCCGTGACGGGTGTGACGCTGACCTCGCCGACGCTGGTGACGCCAACCGTCAATCAGCAATTCAAGTTCGTCGAGCAGCCGGTGACGCTGACGGTGAAGAACGCCGTCTCGACCGGAACCGTGGCGCTGACCTATCTCTTCGAGGTGTCCACCGACGCGGGATTTGCCACCAAGGTCTACACAAAGGACGGCGTGGCTGAGGGCGCGGGCGGGCAGACGTCGCTGAAGATCGACGCGCTGCCGGGGCCCTTGGCCAAAACCTACTTCTGGCGCGCGCGCGTGACCAGCGGCACGCTCGCCGGTCCGTATGCCAGCGGGCGAGCCTTCGGTATCGGCGCGCAGGTCATCCTCGGGACGCCTTCGCTCGCGTCGCCTGCTTCAGGCTCAACGGTTGGCGGTCAGCCGACGCTCTCGGTCAACAACGTGACGAAGACCGGCCCTGCAGGCCAGGTGATCTATCGATTCGAAGTCTCCACGTCTTCGTCCTTCGCGAGTCTGACGTCGGTGGCCACGGTGGCGGAGCAGGGCGGCAGCACCACGTCAACCACGCTGACGACGAGCCTGGGCAACGGCGCCTACTTCTGGCGCGTGCAGGCCAGCGATCCGTCGAATGCCATCACGACGGGATTCTCGAGCGCCGGTTCCTTCACGGTGCAGTTGTTCGATATCACGAAAGCGAACATCTGGAACAACCCGCCGGATTTCAAGAACTGGGCGCAGACCGCCACGATCACCGACGTCGTGTTCCTGGATAACGCCTTCGTCGTGGACTTCGACAGGCGCGAGGGCCCGGGACGCTGGCCGGATGTCGGGTTCGGCACCGGCTCGCTTGAATACACGCTGGGGATGTGCGTCAACATCCGCGGCGCCTGGAACTGCTCGGCCACGATTCAGTTCTGGTACGGCCGCGATCTCGAGGCGTCCGGACGGCCCGACGAGATCGGCATTAACTGGTGGTACGACCCGCGCTGGGGCGACTTGCTCGGCTATCAGCCGGCGTACGGCGAAACGGTTGGCATCTATGTCGCGGCCGGAAACCTGCGCGATAGCGGCAACGTGATCGCCAAGGAACGGTCGAACGTTGTGCTGATGCCGTTCGGTGGGGTCTACTCATCGAGCCGCGGCATCACCGCCGCGTCGAGCGGGCGGACGTCCGGCAAGCGTTAATTTATCGTTGTGAAAGCGTCCGGCCTGGTGTGCACTGATCGGTGCCGCTCGGCCGGGCGCTTCCCGGTCTTCTATTCAGGCCCCCGCCTGAATATTTATATAGAAAATACATCGACAGTCATTTATCCGTGATATATTCGAGGTTATATGAGCCTTCGTCACTGCGTCATTGCCGTTTTCCTGGGCGCGATCGTCAGCGTCGCCGCGTGCAGCAAGAGCAACCCGGTCGCACCGACGTCGACGACAGCTGCGGTTGACCCGTCGCTGACGGCGTCGGTGACGACGCCTCGGCCGATTTCGCCAGCCAACGGCGCGGCCATTCCCAATCTTTCGCAGCCGGTGACGCTCACCGTACTGAATGCCATCGTCACCCAGCCCGGGGGCACCACGTATTCGTTCGAGGTGGCCACCGACTCGGGCTTCACCGCCAAGGTCCAGACCAAGGACGGCGTCGCCGAGGCCGCTGGTGGACAGACGAGCCTGAAGCTCGACGCCCTCGCGCCCGCCAAGGATTACGTCTGGCACGCGCGCGCGACCGCCGGCGGAACGGTGGGCGTGTGGGGCGTGACATACAAGTTCACCGTGGGGCCCGCGATCACGGTCAACGCTCCGGTGCTGATCGCCCCGCTGAACGCCGTTGCGACCAACGCGCGGCCGACGCTGCGCGCGACCAACGCCGTGCGCACGGGTCCGGTCGGCCCGATCGTCTACCGGTTCGAGATGTCGACGTCGTCGGCGTTCGCGACGATCCTCGCGACTGCCACCGTGTCGGAAGGCATCAACGAAACCGGCTTCACGCCGACGACGGATCTGCCCATTGGTGTGACCGTGTTCTGGCGCGTGACGGCCACCGATTCGACGAGCGGCATCGGCAGCCCGGCGAGTACGACGCAGAGTTTTGTCACCTCGCTGGCGATTGACCTGACGAAAGTCGTCTACCTCCTGGGACCGAATCTTTCCTCCTGGAGGGAAACGGGAAAAATCACATCGATCGAGCAGGACGGCAACGCGGCCACCGGCGGCCTGATGTGCATTGCGTTCACCGATCCCGGCTGGCCGGGCGCGCTGTGGATTTACGGCGGCGACGATCCGACCTTCAAGATTTACGGCAACCAGTGGTACTTTGCGAACATCAACGGCACGTGGTACGCGGGAGCGGGTGAGTGGCTCTATCGCGGCGCCGCGATCTGCAAGGCCGGTCAGGGCACGCGGACGATTGGTCCCGACAGCGGATTCGGCAATCCCTTCGCGAGCTGGGTGCCGAAGCAGGGCGAACTGGTTGGTTATGCCGCGACGGCGTCCGCGCGCGCGCTGCCGCAAATGGCCACGGTCCAGGAGCGCACCGACGTCGTGCTCAAACCCTGGTTCGACAGCTCGCTGGCGCTGACCGCGCAGTCGGTGCTTCAGTTCAAGAAACGATAGTCACGCAAGTCTTCTGAGGAGATGGACACGATGCGATCATTTGTGGCTCTTGCGATCGGGATGCTCGCGCTGTCGGGCGTCGCGAACGCGCAGACGTCTCCGGCGCCGGCGGTCGACCGCGGCTACGCGGAAGTCAACCTGCAGTCGGCGTTTGGTAACGTCACGAGCCAGTCGTTCGGCGCCGAGGTCGGGGTGACCCTGATGCCGAACCTGCAGGTGTTCGGCGAAGTCGGCAAGGTGCGCGACGTGGCGACGACCGGTATCGGCGCAGCCGCGCAGCTGATCGCCGGGTTCCTGTCGCAGACCCAGACCAATGTGACCTTCAGCGTGAAGGAGCCGGTGACGTTCGCCGTCGCCGGCGTGAAGTACACCATTCCAACCACCGGCACGATTCATCCGTACGTGCTCGGTGGCGCCGGCATGGCGACCGTCACCCAGGATGTCGCGTTCACGGTCGGCGGTAGCGATATCACGAGTGCGCTCGCGTCGACCTACGGTGTGCAGCTGGGCACCGATCTCTCAGGTAGCTTCACCAAACCGATGATTGTCGTCGGCGGCGGCGTGATGTGGCCGGCGTGGCAGCGGCTGGTCGTCGATGTCCAGTTCCGGTTCGGACGGATCCTCGCGGAGGATGGCGGTATCAACG
>JANYHS010000123.1 GCA_025358945.1 Acidobacteriota bacterium | reverse complement strand
CACCAGCTTGCCGACAAACAGCGGCACGAACGCGTCGGGATCGATGCCCCGCCGCAGACGCGCGGCGGCGCGTACATCGGGATGCGTGTACGGCTCGGCGGCGGCGGCGAACCTCTCGTTGTCGACCGCGTGCGGCACCTGGAAAATCTTGTGGTCGGGCACGCCGTACCACCGCAGGTAATCCTTGACGCGCAAACCCGGCGACAGGAAGCCGTCGAACTGACGCTGCAGGAAGGTCGTCTTGATGGTCCACAACGGCCGCTTCCACCCGCGGGGCCCGCTCAGCAGATGCGAGTCGCCGCGGTAGAGCGTCGGCACGCCGAGGCTCCGGCAGGCCCACAGCGCGCGGACGAGCGTGATCGAATACCAGCCCGTGATGAGTACGACGTCGGGCGCGGTATCCGCGATCGCGCGGCCGATCTCGGGCACGTCGAGTCCGTTGAAGTGGCCGCTGTCGATCCGGTCGCCAGGGCGCGCCGGCCTGACGATGATCGAGCGGTACCCGTCCGTCAGGGGGACATCCCACTCGAACGGGCGACCGAAACCCACGCCCTGCTGCGCCGCGGTCGGCTGCGTGGCATGGATCACGGTCAAATCGAGTTCCGGCGCGTGAGCCTGAATGTGACGGAACCACGGCGCGTAGTACTGAATCGGATGCGTCAGCACCGCCGTGAGCTTGATGGGCGCCATCACGCCGCCACCCGATCGAAGACCGCTGCAAGCTGACGCGCCAGGCCACGCGCCGACACATCGTCCAGGCGCGCGAGCACGACGTCGCCGGCGTGGTACGCGCAGTTGGCCGCGACCGCGCGGAGATGACTCGCTACATCCGCCGTGCGCGCGTCGGTGGGCGGACCGTCGCCGTAGGTCACCACGCGGACAGAGGGCTCGGACGTCGCCGCCTGCAGGATCGACACCACGCTGCTCGCCTCGTGGAACAGCGCGAGAATCGGCCGCTTCGCGAGCAACGCCGGGTACAACTTGCTGGCCGTGTAGTGCCGCTCCGAACTTCCGAGCAGCAGAATGCCGGACGCGCGCGCGAGAACGGCGAGCGCGTCAAGGTAGTCGAGTCGGCCCGGCATCTCGGTCACTACATCCGCCACGCCGCAGGCGCTCGCGATCGGCAGCACGCGGTACGCGTCAGCTTGCGATTGATTGCTGGTGCCGAAAAAATGCAGGCGCAGACGCGCGGCGGCCGGATCCTCGCGCCGCGCGCGTTCGAGCGCACGCAACAACAGCCGCAGCGTGTCGATGCCAGTGGGCAGCAGCGTGCCGACATAACACAGGTGGACCAGGCCGTCCGCGGGATCGAAATGTCCGGCGATCGGCGGTCTGCGCTCGAGCGCCTCGAAGTCAGCCGCCTCGAACCCGAGCGGGATGACGCCGTGCGGCAGCCGTCCGGCATCCGGTATCCGCTCGACGATGCCGTCGATGGTGCCCTGGGAGACGGCGACGATCGCGTCGGCCGCGCCGACGGCCCGCGGTTCGAGCCAGGCGCCGAGCCGGCGTGACGCGCGGCTCTTCCAATCGGGCACACCACCAGGCCCGCCGCCGACCGACTCCCCCCACGCGCCGACCCACGGATCCTGGTAGTCGAGCACGAACGGCACCCGAAATTCAGCTTTCAGCCCTGGACCGAGCAGCGCGGGATACACCGGATAGACGGTAATGAACAACGCATCGAACCGTTCGCGCGACAGCAGCGCGCGGCACGTCTGCCGCAGGCCGGTGAATGCGCGCACCCCGAGATCGCCGAGCCCCGCCCAGCGCGTCGAGCCAGGCCGCCACGCGTGCGCCCGCACCACCCGCAGCGTGGACGGCACGAGCGCCGCCAGATCGGGATCGAGGCGTCCTTCGTACGCCGACGGCTCGAGCGTCACAACCGTGGGCGTCCAGCCGCAGGCGTCCAGGTGCGGCGCGAGCAGGCGCACCCGGTGCGACGCCGCGCTGGAGTCGGGCGGAAAGTGCGGGCTCACCATCAACACACGCCGCATCAGGTCTTCACCGCGTCGACGTACAGCGAGTACGGCTTGTGCTGATCGCGATCCTGGGCCAGTGCCGGCAGGCGTGACTGGCGGAAATCCACGCGTTCGATCACCGTGAAGCCGGCGGCGCGCAGACGATGCGCGAGCGTCTCGAAGTCGTAGGCCCAGCGATGTTCGTGCCACGAATAGAAAATGTGATTGATCACATCCATCCGCGTCGGCAGATCCGCTGGGAACGGAATCGGCACCGCTAGTTCGCGCAGGCCGTCGAGTCCAGGCTGGCAATACGCGCGCAGATACCGCTCCGCGTCCGGCACGATGATGCGCAGCACGCCGCCCGGCTCAAGCGCGCGCCGGCAGTCGCGCAGGAAGGCCGGCAGTTCCTCGCGCGGCTCGATGTGCTCGACGAAGTGTTCGACGCGAATGCCCGCGGCGCTGTCGTCGGCCAGTGGCACGCTCCGCCGGCAGTCCCAGCGCACACGCGGTGGAGGGCCGACCAGCTCGACGTTGAGGAAGCCGTCCAGTACCTGCGGTCCGCAGGCCACGTTGACCAGCACGTGTCGCATGGCGCGAATCTCCCGCAACCGGCGGCGGCGGCCAGGCAGGACGGCGTTCTGGCACTTGACGATCCATGCGTTGGTTTCGAAACGCAGCTGATCGAACAGATAGCGCGTGATCGGCAGGCGCGCGAACAGCCAGCGCCCGACACGCTGTTTCAGGGTCTGGCTCACCGCGAACTCCGAATCGTCTCGTCGTACAGCTGCTCGTACTGCGTGATGATCACCGACGCATCGAACCGCGCTTCGCAGTCCTCGCGCACACGCCGGCGATCGAGGGTGTGCAGACGGCCGACCGCGGCGGCCGCGTCCTCGACCGAGGTGCATGCGAAACCGTTCACGCCCTCCCTCACAATGTCGGTCACGCTACCTCGCTTGAACGCAATCACGGGCGTGCCGCAGGCCAACGCCTCCGCCATCACGATGCCGAACGGCTCTTCCCAGTCAATCGGCATCAGAAACGCCGCCGACTGCCCCAGCCACATGTTCTTCTGCACATCGTCCACCGTCCCGACGTAGGTCACGCGGTCGCCGTCGACGTGTGGGGCGATCTGTTGGTCGAAATAGGTCGCGTACTCCGGCACTGTGTTGCCGGCGATGATCAGCCGCCGATTCGCCAGACGCGCAATCGCGATCGCGTGGTGCGGGCCTTTGATCGGCTCGAGACGCCCGAGGAACATCAACGGCGCGTCGGGTGCGACGGCCGTCGTCGCCGTGAAGCCCGCGACGTCCACGCCATTGGGAATCGTCAGCCACCGCCCGGTGTCGATGCCCGACGGCCGATCGACGAAGACGCATGAGGCGCAGCCGGTGAACGCGATCGAGGATCCGGCGAGCCTCACCGCGCGGGCGATGCTCGTCCACGGAATGTCGCGCTGATAGCTCTGCACCTTCGGCAGACGCCGCAGCGGGAGGATCGGCAACAGCGCGGCGAGCCGGCCGAAGCTGTGGATCACATCGAACGCGTGGCGTCTGCGCCACAGCGCCGACGCGACCTGCGCGAGTTCGGTCGCGCGCGGAATCATGCCAAAGTGCGGCGGACGGCCATACGGCACGAGTTCGGCCGGCGTGCGGCTGTCCGGATGCGCGACCAGTGTGACGGAGTGACCACGATGGACGAGCCCGCGCACGAGAAAATCGAGAATCCGCTCGATGCCGCCGTACAAACGCGGCGGGATCGGAATGTAGGGATCCGCGGTGATGAGAATCCGCACGTCAGTGCAATGCCGCGCTGATGAGATTCAGCAGCACGCCGCACTCCTTCGGATGATCCCAGCGCCAGCGCCGGACCGCCGCGTCCCAGGCGGCGCGCTTCGCCGCCTCGAGCGTTGACGGGTTGTCGGCCCATTGCCGGAACACGGATGCCAGGCCCTCGAGGTCGCCGGGCCGAACAAGGACGGCGGCGGAGCCGATGTCCTGTCCGAATGCGTGCTGGCCGGGCGTGTCGGTAAGGATCACGGCGACGCCCGCCAACAGATACGTGAACGCCTTGTTGGACAGGCACAGCGCCCGGTTCAGCGGCACCATCTGCTCGAGCGCCAGCCCGACGTCGTAGCCGCGTGCGAGATCCACCATGGTGTCTGGCGCGGCCGGCTGCAGATGCTGCACCTCCAGGCGCGGCGCCCGCTCGGCGGCGAGGCGCCTCAGCCCGTCCAGATAGCCGCCCCAGTCGCGGCCACGCAGCGCGAGCACCGCCGAGACGCCGGACTGCCCCAGCGCCACGACGGCTTCGTCGAGGCCGCGGCCGGGACCGATGGTCTGGCTGAACCAGTAGACGCGGAGGCGCGCGGCGTCGACCCGTGTGAAGTCGGGCGACTGCGCCGGCAGCGGAAACGTGTTGTGCACCACGCTCGAGGCCACCGCGTACTGCTGGCGATAGGCCTCCGCGATGTACTCGCTCGAGGTCGTCAAGAACGCCGCGCGCGGCAGCACCGCATCTTCGACGCGCCTGATCATCACCGTCTTCCGCAACGCCTGCGATCCGCCGATTTCCGCACTGTGAAAATCCTCGAGATCCAACCCGTACGGGGCGCCGAGCCGGCGCGCACCCTCGGCGATCGCGGCCAGCGCGCCTGTCGTGCCACCGTACACCAGGTCCGCCGGTTCAGCGGCAATGGCACGGACAAGCTCGGTATGGACACGGCCGATCGTGCGCGCAATGAGCGGCAGCGGCGCCCGTTCAGCGCCGAGCCAATCGACGACCGCGCGCGAGACGCGTGACCGCACACCCGTCCGCCAGTACGTCTGGCCGCTGTCACCCTTGCGATAGTTGATGATCGTCGCGGGCCACGCGCGCCGCGATCGCACATCCCGGTCCGCGTCGATCGCCCATCCATCCGTACTGGTCGCGACGACCCGCACGGCGTACCCTGCACCGGCCAGCGCGTCGGCGCTCTTCAGCATGCGCGGACAGGTCGACAGATGACCCGAGGTGACGACGGTGATCCGCGGACGGGGCGCCATCTACATCGCAGACGAGACGATGCCAGCGCCGGCCATGGCGTGGGTGTACAGCTGCTCGAGGCCGGGCATCACCTGCGCGACGTCGTGGCGCGCGATCACCACCGCCGCACTCGACGCCACTCCGCGCTGCAGCGCGTTCACCAGCGCATCAGCCAGCGCATCGATATCGTGTTCCGCGCACAGGATCGCACCGGGGCCTTCATGCACGATGTGAGGGATGTCGGCGTGCCGTGTCGAGACGATGGGGGTACCGATGGCCTGCGCCTCGAGCAGGATCGTAGGCGCGCCGCCCTCTGAATCGCCGTCGGCCGCGGTGGCGCTGGGATGAATGAACACGGACGCCGCGGTCAGCCGGCCGATGACGTCAGCGTGCGGCTGCATGCCGACAAACTCCAGACAGTCGGCCAGGCCGAGCCGTGTGACCAGCGCGCGCGCCAGTTCATCGTCCGGTCCATCGCCGACAATCGTCATCCGCGCCTGGGGGACTCGCGGACGGGCGCGGGCAAAGGCGTCGATCGCGTCGAGCAATCCTTTCTTCTCCACGAACCGGCTCGCGAACAGCACCGTCGACGTGCCATCAGGCGCCCAGCGCGGATACCTGGCGAGGTTCAGCGAGATCGGATGAATGAACGTCCGCTCCGCAGGCGCGCCGGCGGCGATGATCTTCTCTCGCATCTTCGGGCCTTCGGCGAGAAAGAGCGTGCCGTCGCGAAACAGGCGCACGTACTCATCGCGCCACCGCGGGGTGTACGGCAGCACCGCCGCATCCACGCCGTAGAGGCTGGTCACCAGCGGGATACCCGCGGCTTTTGCCAGCGCGATCATCTCGCAGCCGACCGGACCAAAATGCGCGTGCACGACAGCTGGCCCGATCCGGGTGAGCACGGCGTCGGCCGCTCGCTCCCACGGCGAGCGTCCGGTCGCGCGCCGGATCGACGCCGCAATCAGCCCGCCGGCCGTCCGCCGAGACAACGGGTTCGGCAGCACGTCCACGCGCGGGAACGGAAACTCCTCCGCGTGCGCGCGGGAATGACAGAGCACGGACGCCTCGAACGTCTGATGCCCGTTGACGATCGTGTAGACGAACGTCTCGCTGCGCGGCAGAAACTGTTCGACCGCGTGAATGACCCGCGGCTTCACAACTCGAGGTTCTCCACCGCGACGGGACGATTGGTCCGGTACGACTCCACGCCCGCCAGGCACGCGAGGACGGTGCGACCGGCTTCATCGATGGAGCACATCGGCGCGCGAGAATCGCGAATGGCGCCGACGAAATCCTCGATCGCGCCGACACACGCCAGCGAATGTTCATACAAGCGCATGGGGTACTGTGCCGCGCCGTACTCGGCGCTTGGCCGTCGCGCCAGCACGCGCAGCCCTTCAACGAGCCGCGCCATCACGTACGGCGGCAGATTGGTCCGCAGTTGCCGGTAGCGAGTCTGCCCGCCAGTTTTTCCGGCGCTGCGCAACAGTGCAGGCTGAAAGATCAACGGGCGATGGAGGACTTCCCCGAGTCGATG
>JANYHS010000101.1 GCA_025358945.1 Acidobacteriota bacterium | reverse complement strand
TACCAGGACCACGCCCAGCCGTTCGCCGGTACGCTTGTGCTCGGTCAGCGCGGTGCCGAGGTCCTCTTCCGTGATGAGGCCCGCCTGAATCAGGCACTCACCAATCTTCTTACGCACCCTGGACCCTCAGGAGTAAAGGCTTGCCCGAAGCCACAGTCTCGATTGTACGAACGCATTTCGATCGAATCAATGTGAAAGCCTCCGGCGATTTCGAAAACGTGATCCGAAACCACCATTTCTTGTAGATGAGCTGGTCTTCCACCACAACGGGTCCCTAACGGTCTCCGGCGCCCATCGCCAGACGTCTCAGCCGCCCCTGTGCATCACGCAGCATCACGGTCCCCGGCGTAATCTCAATCACCCGCGCACCCCGCACCTCGTCTCCCACCCCGACGATCCGGTTGTCGACGATGGCAAGTTTGCGGTCGGACGAATACAAAATTGTTCCCAGCACGGCGTCGAATCCCAACACGGCTTCCGGCGGCGGCGCCGGCCTGACGCGGGCCGGCGTCAGTACGACCGCCAGGCGAACTGGCCGCGCGACGGCCGCGGTCGGCCTGTCGACTATCGGCGGCGGCGCTGTGGCAGCCGCTAATCTGCCGACTACCTCCGGCGGTGGCGTCACGATCGGCTCGGCGGTCACCTCGACCGGAGGCGCGGTCACGATCGGCGCCTTCACCACTACCACCGGTTCCGGCGTCACCGTCGGGGCCTTCGCGACCACGGCGGCCGGCTGCGACATTACCAGCGGCGCTTTCGTGATCAAGGCGGGCGGTGGCGTTACTGCGGGCGGTTTCGTCGTCACGATCGGCGGCCCCGTCACCACCGGCGCCTTCGTCACCACAGCCGGCGATGACGTGACGCCGGGAGCCCGCTGACTGCGCTCCACCACCCACCAACTGCCGCCCAATCCCGCCGCGGCCCCAGCCAGAACCGCGGCGCGCCCGAGCATCGTTTTCGACACCTGCCGCTTGCGCGCCCGAAGCAAATTGATCGCCGGCGGCCAGTCAGCGGCCACCGCCCACGCGACCCTGAGTTCCGCGCCGCGCTCCCGAAATTCGTCCGCCGGTTCAGGCAGGCGCGTCGCGTCGATGCCGAACAACGAGTCGAGCGGCTCCACTTCGACGTCGAGCCGTTCCATCAGCGACGCCGACATGCTGCGCAGATCGGGCAGCCCGCCGCACATGCACACCTGACCGATGTCGCCCGGCTCGCCGCCAATCGCAGCGACGAACTCCCCAACGGCCTCGGCCAGCCGCGCCGCGATATCTTCGCGCGGCCGGAGTTCGGTGCGCGTGTAGTCCCGATCGACATATCCCCACGCCAGTTCCCGAGCCGCCAGAAGGACGCTGTTGCGCACCAGCGCGAGGCACGTCACCTGCTCGTCAAGGGCGACGTATGCCTCGATCGTGTCTGGCGCCGAGAGCGTCCGACGCAGCCGCGCGAGCGAACCGAGCGCCACCGCCGGCGTCGTCACGGTACGAAGCCGGATACCGGCTTCGCGCAGCGGAGTCAAGGCCTCGGTCAGGTCCGACGCCGACGCCATCGACACCACCACCGCCCGGCGTACGGCGCGCTGGTCCTTCGCCGACGCGGGCGCAATATCCGCCCACACGCCTGTCGTCGAGACGCCTGCGGCCGCGAGCGACGCCAGCGCTTCGGTGCGCATCGACTCGTACGAGCCGGCGGTGACCATCACCTGCCGATGCTCGCTGCGTCCGCCCCAGACGACCACCGCGGCCGGCCGGCCTCGCAACGACTCCAGCTTCGCGCGGGTTTCAGGACCCGACGGCGGGAGGACGGCGAACGCGCGCACCCGCGTCTCGCGGGAACCGCGCGAGCGCCACCACGGCGGACCCGCATCCACCTCGACGATGCGGCATGCTGCGGGCGACAATTCGATTCCGACCTGGGCCGCCATCACGCTGATCGGGCCTCAACCGTCCGAGGCGCCAAGTACTCCCGCCGTTATGTCGGTTCGAGACGCCGAGTGCGGTAGCGGTCTGGATTTGCGCAAAGCACGTGGTTGCCCGCGACTGCACACCGGGCTACACTGCGGAACTACCACATGGACAGCGACTCCGCATACGCGGACGACGGTCAGGGACAGATCCAGGACGATCTCCGAGAGCAGACAGCGTCCGTCCTCCTCGAGCGGATCGACGTCATCACGGCGGACACCGTCGCGATCTTTCCGTACAGCAGCGCCGAAACACTGGACACCGACTACTGCGGCCGGCTGGGACTGCGGCTTACGCAGCTGCTCGCGGCGGCTGTGCGCAACGGGCGCCTCGATGCTCGCGACGCTGCGGTGTCGGATCTCCACCGCGCCGTGCACGAGCGCGCGCTCTCGATGGAGCGGCTGTTCACGTTTGCGTATCTCACCGAACGCACCGCGCTCGACGAACTGGCGCTGAACGACACGATCGGCGCGACCAGCGAACCGTGGCCGCTCGTCGCGCAGCTCGTGCGCCGCGCGTCATTCGACATGCTCGCCGCCTACACCGAACGCGCACAGCTCGAGCCGAGCGAAACCGCGATCATCGACAAGCTGACCACGCTGCACACCCGGCCGTTGTTCGACGCGGTGCTGGCGAAGGAAGTCGAGCGCGCGGGGCGCTTCGGCTATGCCATTTCGCTGATTCTGTTCGACGTCGATCATCTGTCCGCGATCAATCAGGAGCACGGCTACGGCGTCGGCGACAAGATCCTCGAGCGGCTCGGCATCCTGATCCGCCAGTACTTCCGGCAGCACGACTGGGTCGCGCGCCACTCAGAGGACTCGATTGCGGTGTTGCTATTGAGCACGGACGCGCCGCACGCGACCTCGCTGGCCGAGCGCGTGCGCTCCACCGTCGCTGAGCGGCTCGGGTTCACCGACCATCGTTCGGATGTCGTCGTCCCGGTCACGTTGAGCGCGGCCGTCGTCAACGTGCAGGTGGCGGTGGGCGACGTGATCGACGCGGATCGGCTGCTCGCCGATGCAGAGGCCACCGTCGAGCGCGCGAAACAACTGGGCCGAAATCGCGTGGAACGGCTCGACGGGTATTCAGGCGCGGTGCGGGCGGCAGCCCCGAGCCCATAGCCCCCAGCCCCGCGGTCTCAGCCTCTTACGGCTATCCGCCGTACTCCTCTTCGTAATTCGCCTTCAGCTTCGCCACGACCGCCGGATCCGCCAGCGTCGTCGTATCGCCGAGCGCCTTGCCCTCGGCGATGTCGCGCAACAGGCGCCGCATGATCTTGCCCGAGCGCGTCTTCGGCAGATCTGCGGTGAAGAGAATGTCGTCGGGCCGCGCGATCGCGCCGATCTTCTTCACCACGTGGTTCTTCAATTCGTCGATCAACTGCTTGGACTGGGCGATGGCTCCCGCGCCTTCTTTCAGAGTGACGAACGCGGCAATGGCCTGCCCCTTGATCTCGTGCGCCCGGCCGACGACGGCCGCTTCGGCAACTGCCGGATGATCCACCAGCGCGCTCTCGACCTCCATCGTGCCGATGCGATGGCCGGCGACGTTGATCACATCATCGACGCGTCCGAGCAGCCAGAAGCAGCCGTCAGCGTCGACCTTCGCGCCGTCACCGGTGACGTAGACGCCGGCGCCCCACTTGTTCCAGTACTGCCGCACGTAGCGATCGGGGTCGCCGTAGATGCCGCGCAACATCGACGGCCACGGACGTGTCAGCGCGAGCAACCCGCCGCCCACCTCCACTCTCTCGCCGCTCTCGGTGCGAATCTCCGCGCAGATCCCGGGGAAGGGCCGCGTCGCCGATCCCGGCTTCAGGGTGGTGACGCCGGGCAGCGGTGTAATCATGATCGCGCCCGTCTCCGTCTGCCACCACGTGTCGACGACGGGACAGCGCTCACCGCCGATGACCTTGTAATACCAGACCCAGGCTTCCGGGTTGATCGGTTCGCCAACCGAGCCAAGCAGCCGCAGTGACGACAGGTCGTGCTTGTTTGGAAACTCCGTGCCCCACCGCATGAACGAGCGGATCGCAGTGGGCGCGGTGTAAAACACGGTGACGCCGTGCTGCTCGATGATCGACCAGAAGCGATCCTTCTGCGGCCAGTCGGGCGCGCCTTCGTACATCAACACCGTTGCGCCGTTAGCCAGCGGCCCGTAGACGACGTAGCTGTGCCCCGTGACCCAGCCGATGTCAGCCGTGCACCAGTACACATCGTCTTCGCGCAGATCGAAGACGAGCTTGGTGGTGGCGTAGGCGCCGACCAGGTATCCGCCCGTCGTGTGGACGATGCCCTTGGGTTTCCCAGTCGTGCCAGACGTGTAGAGGATGTAGAGCATGTCCTCCGCGTCCATCGGTTCGGGTTCGCACGTGAACGAGGCGCCCGCCATCAGTTCGTGGTACCAGAGATCGCGGCCGGCCTTCATCTCGATCGGCAACTTCTCGCCGGCGCGCCGCACGACCACCACGTGTTCGATGGACGGCGTCGAGGCCACCGCTTCGTCCGCGACTTTTTTCAGTGCGACGATCTGCCCGCGCCGGTAACCGCCGTCCGCGGTGACCAGCAGTCGGCATTGCGAGTCGTTGATGCGATCGCTGAGCGACTCGGCGCTGAACCCGCCGAAGACGACGCTGTGGACGGCGCCGATGCGTGCGCAGGCAAGCATCGCGATCGCAAGTTCGGGAACAAGCGGCAGGTACAACGCGACGCGATCGCCCTTGGTGACGCCCAGCGACTTGAGGACATTCGCGAACGTGGAAACCTGACGATAGAGATCGAAATACGTCAGGGTGCGGGTTTCGCCAGGCTCGCCTTCCCAGATGAGCGCGGCCTTGTTGCGCCGCGGCCCGCGCACGTGGCGGTCAAGGCAGTTGACGCTCGCGTTGATCTTCCCGCCGACAAACCACTTCGCGTGCGGCGGCTGCCAGTCGAGCACGGTGTCCCACGGTCGGGACCACTCGAGCTCGCCGGCAAACTTCGCCCAGAACGCTTCCGGATCGCGGGCGGCCTCGGCGTAAATACTGTCGTCGTGAACGAGGGCCTTCGCGCGGAATTCAGGCGATGGCGCAAACGTGCGGTCTTCGCGGAGGAGGTCGTCGATCTCGGGATGGACGGGCTGATCAGCCATTTTGCCGATTATACGAGCGGAACCGCCTACCCGCCGAGCGTGTTCAAGCGCGCGCGCACCCGGCCGACGAGATCGGCGTTGGTGACCGTACCGAACTTGAGAAACGCGCGGTAGTGCTCGATCGCCGTGGCGGCATCGCCGCCTTCGTCCGCGACCACTGCCAGGTTGTAGTGCGACCCGGCATTGCGCGGATCGATGCTGAGCGCGCGGCGCAGCAGATCGCGCGCATCGGCAGTGCGGCCCGCGGCTTTCTGGATCAAGGCGAGGTTCACCAGCGATTCGACGTTGCGCGGATCGGCAGCCAGCGCCACGCGAAATTCTGATGCGGCGGTGGTCTGCTGGTTCGCGCGCATCATCGACACGCCGAGATTGTTGTGCGCCTTCACGTACTTCGGATCGATCGCAATCGCGCGTTGAAACTGCTTGATCGCATCGTCTCGCTGACCGTGGTCCTCGTACAACAGGCCGAGGTTGTTGTGCACTTCGGCGCTGAGATCGTTCTGCTCGAGCAACGCGCGATAGTGCGCGACCGCGTTGTCGAAATCGCCGACGCGTTGGTAGTACAACGCCAGCCCGAAATGGTCTTCGGGCGGCGGGGGAGGCGGCGGGGGCGCCACGGGCTCGGCCGGCGGCACGGGCGCGCGACGGGCGGCGGTCGATCGCGGCGCCGGCCGCGGAGCCGACGCTGCGGGTGTCTCCGCCGGTCGCGTCGATGGCGGCGTCGAGCGTGCGATCACAGGCGGCGGTGCTGGTGACGGCGGCGCAGGCCGCGGCGCAATCGATGCCGGTGTCGGAGACGGCGACGTGCGTACGGCCAGGGCCGATGACACGGGAGACGTGGACGTGGCCGGACGTGCCGCCGCTGGCGTCGACGCTAGTGGCGCCGACGGTGTCGCGCGCGCCTGCGGCGCAGGCGCAACTGACGGCGGCGGCGCGGTCGCGCCACGCGGCGCAATGGGTGTAGTGCCGCGCGATGTGGCCGCTGGCGTCGACGGTGCCGTCGTCACTCCAGCGTTCGGGGGAGCGGCGGTTCCGCGAGCGGCCGGGATCGGCGTCGTCTGGCGCGACACTGGCGCGGTGGCGCTCTTGGGCGCCGCCGCGGGCTTGTGCGCCGGGGCCGGCGCCAACATCGCAATCAGCAGCGAGAGGCCACCGAAGCCGATCGCCAGCGCGATCCCGCCCCAGATGATGAGCGCCTTCACTGACATGCCTGCCGATGGCGCGTGGCGTGAATAGCCAAGGGTCGCCAGAACGGCGTCCGCGCGCGCGCCGCCATCGTCCGGGTCGGCCGCGTCTTCGCGCGGCGCCGTTCGGCGGCGCAGCGCGTCGAGAATCAGGCTCACGGCTCGGTGCCCGAAGGGCGCAAGTCGGCGTCGGCCGGGCGCGGCGACGCCGCCACCATGCCAATTGCAAACCCGGCGCTGACCAGCCGGATGTCGTTCTGCGGCGAGACGGCACGCAGCCGTTCGGCGTCACGACCGGCCGTTCGCGACTCGGTATAGGCGCCGGCGAGTACACGCTGCCAGCGGCCGCGCGATCCCAGGTTCACCTCCGCGTAGAACACGCGGAAGCCGGACGACTCGAGCCAATTGGTCACCGACGCCACGTCGGTCGCCGTCTCGCTCTGGCCCATCGGGTACGAGCCCACGAGAATCGTAAAGGCGGCGTCTGCCGGCAATTCGCGATCGACCGCCTGCGCGTCAGCGGTGGTGGCGCCAGACGCGGCGGCTGGCGCCACTGCCGCCACAGGAAACTGGACCGCCTGCGCGGCTGGCGGCACGAGGCGCTCGACTGTCCGCGTTCGGATCTCTTCACTCGCCGCGAATCGTTCGTAGAGATACGTCGAGGCGCCGACCGCGAACGCCGACGACATCATCACCACGACGGCCGCCGCGACGAGCGAGGCGCGGCGCTTCAGCCATCCAAACGGCCGCGCCAGCGGCGTCTGCAGGTCGAGACTCTCGGCCGCGTGCGCCACCATCTCCGGCGTGATCCGATTCGCGCGTACCGAGAATCCTGCCAGCAGCGCGCGATCGCAGATCAAATTGATCAGCCGCGGGATGCCACCCGACCAGCGATGGACCTGCTGCAGCGCCTTCGCCGTGAAGGCCACCGCCGCGCTGCCGCCAGCAATCGTCAGGCGGTGCGCGACATACGCCGACACGGTCTCGCGGTCCAACGCCTTCAATTCGTAGCGGATCGACACGCGCTGATCCAGCTGGCGCATCTCCGGCGACCGCAACCGCGTCTGCAGATCCAGCTGCCCGACGAGGATGATCTGCAGCAGCTTTTCTTTGTCGGTCTCGAGGTTCGACAGAATTCGGATCTGCTCGAGCACCGGCAGCGGCAGGTTCTGCGCCTCGTCGATGATCAGCACCGCGCTGGCCTTGAGCGGGACTAGCGACAACAGAAAGTCGTAGAGCGTTTCGATCAGCTCCTGCTTCGTCACATTCGCAGCGCGGCCGGCCCTCACGTCCTCGCGCGAGAGGACGCCGAAATCCTGGAGGATCCGCTTCAGCAGATCTTCTTCCGTCAGGAACGGGTTCAGCACCAGCGCTGTGAACGTCGTCCGGTCAATCTGCTCGAGCAGCGCGCGGCACAGCGTCGTCTTGCCGGTGCCGATGTCGCCGGTGACGACGACGAATCCTTCGCGCCGGCGGATGGCGTACTGCAGCAGGTCGAACGCGTTGCCGTGCGACTCGCTGCGATAGAGATATTTCGGATCCGGCGTCAGGCTGAACGGCTTCTCCGAAAATCCGTAGTAGCTCTCGTACATGTTATTGGGCCGCCACGCCGGCGATGACCTTCGCCGTCAGCAGAATCACGAGTTCCACGCGCTTGTGGGTCACCACGGTGCCGCGGCCGAACCAGCCGCCGCTGATTCCGACGGCTTTCCGTTCCTTGATCTCACGGTCGCGCGTGAAGCCGGAGAGCACCAGCGTCTCGCCGTCGGCGATCCGCGCGAGCATGTCCGACTCGATCACCACCGGCGACGTGAGGATCGGCGTCAGGCTCAGGGTCAGCACCGAGTCGCCGGAAATCTGCGGCGTCACGGTGAAACTGATCGTCTCGGTGCGCACGATCCCCGGCTCGTTGTTCAGCGTCAGCAGGCGCGGGTTCGCCACCATCGTCACGGCGCCCTGCTCGCCGAGCGCCGCCAGCAGTTTGGCGACGTCGGTGACGCGCAGGCCGTTCATCGTGGGCCGCGTCGCCACTGGTACGTCGGCGGTCGCCGCACCGTTCATCTTGCGCGCGACGGTCGTCCAGTCAACCCCCGGCGCTTTCGCGTCGGTCGGCTCGACTTCGATCACGCGCGCGTCGATCTGCACTTGACGCTGCACGCGATCCTGCACGGCGTCCAGGTACAGCGACACGCGTTCGAGCCGCTCGGGAAAATCGGTCACCTGCAGGAGACCCGCCTTGCGATCGACGTTGAACGTCGCGTGCTCAGTCAGCAGACCGCGCACGCCCTTGGCGAGGTCCTCGAACACATCGCTTTTCGTCGAACTCGTGACGCTGGCGCTGGTCCGCGGTCCGCCATCGCCGCCCACGGCCGATGCGCCGACGCGCTCGGTCGCGATGTAGTTGAGATCGAACATCCGCGTCTGCGGCTGACGCCTGAACACGCGGACGACACTGCCGTCCAGTGCGTAGTCGAGGCCGAGCGGCCGCAGGATCAACCCGAGCGACTGCCGCACGGTGACGTTCTTGAGCTCACCGATGAAGGCGCCGGTGATCGCCGGGTCGGGAATGATGCTCAGGGTCGTGCCGCGGACCAGCAACAACAGCAGATCCCTGACGGGCACAGGCTGCGCAAACGTCAGCGTGAACGCGCGGTTATCGAGGTCACCCGCAAGCACGCGGTCATCGAGCTGCGTCAGCGGCAATGCGGGCATTTGCCCGGGCCGCTGCGCGGCTTGAAACGCCAGCGCGAAGACGATGAACACCCACTCCACGTCCCTGAATTTCGGTTCGGGGGGGGATGAGCGATAGCAATGTGCACCGGCGTGCAGCGCTGCGCAGGCGTAGCGCACGACTTCAGTCGTGCATGTTTACGACTGGGGCGCGACGTCGATAACGCCGGGAGGCGTCTGCTTCTTAAAGATCAGCGCACCGATAAGGCCGCCGATGGTCGAGAAAATGCCGCCGACAAACACCCAGAACATCAAGCCCACGATGCGGGTGATGAAGAAAAAGGCGCCGCCCATTCCGCTGCCGCGGCCGTAGCGCTCGAGCATACCGCGCATCTCCGGCGGCAGCGTGCCCATGTCGAGCATCCGCTGGACCATGGCCTGCTCCATCGGCGCGACCAGGAAGTCGATGGGAATCTTCACGAGGAACTGCACGAGCGCGCCCGCCAGGCCGGCCAGCAGGCCGATGAGGGCGCCGTCGGTCGGCGTGATGGGTGTCGACTGATTCTGCTGGAAGAGATACGCGGCGAGGACGCCGCCGCCCACCACCCACAGGCAGCAGCACGCGTTGCCGGCGGAAATGATCGGCAACGCCGACAGCACACCCATGACGACACCCCCGATGAGCGCCGGCTGGGTGTAGGGCGACTTAGTCGTAGTACTCACGGCCAAGGTGCGTGATCAGGTCTTCGCCCTTGAGGTAGCGGAGCGTGTTCTTCAGCTTCATCAGCTGAATGAACAGATCGTGCTCAGGGTAAATCTCCGGCGCGTGCATCGGGCTCTTGTAGTAGAACGACAGCCACTCCTGGATCCCGTGCATGTTCGCCCGCTTCGCCAAGTCGAGGAACAGGGCGCTGTCGAGCACGATCGGCGCCGCGAGGATGCTGTCGCGGCAGAGGAAGTTGATCTTCAACTGCATCGGGTAGCCGAGCCAGCCGAAGATGTCGATGTTGTCCCAGCCCTCTTTGTTGTCGCCACGCGGCGGGTAGTAGTTGATCCGGACGACGTGCGAAATGTCCTTGTAGAGGTCCGGGTACAGGTTCGGCTGGAAGATGTAGTCGAGCGCACCCTTTTTGCTCTCTTCCTTCGTCTTGAACGACTCCGGATCGTCGAGCACTTCGCCGTCGCGATTGCCGAGGATGTTGGTCGAGTACCAGCCGGCGACGCCGATCATGCGCGCCTTGAGCCCGGGGGCGATGATCGTCTTGATCAGCGTCTGCCCGGTCTTCATGTCGTTGCCGCACACGGGCGAACCGGTCTTGGCGGCGAGCTCCCGCAGCGCCGGCACTTCCGCGCTGAGATTGGGCGCGGCGTTGGCGTACGGCAGGCCTTCCTTGATCGCCGCGTATGCGTAAATCATGCTCGACGCAATCGCCGGATCGTTCGCCTCGAGTCCCGCCTCGAATGCGGCCAGCGACCGATGGCACGGCTGCTCGGTGATGAACACTTCGGTGCTGCCCGCCCAGATCATCACGAGGCGGTCGCACTTATTGTCGGCCTTGAACGTCCGGATGTCGGCGATCAGCTGATCGGCGAGATCCTTCTTGTTCTTGCCTTTCTTGACGTTGGGGCCGTCGAGCCGCTTCACGTACTGACGATCGAACACGGCCGACATTGGCTTGATCGCGGCCAGCTCGTCTTTCACCTGATCGAGCAGCTTCTCCTCGAGCACGCCCGCATGCTTGGCCGCCTCGTAGCAGTTGTCTGCGAAGATGTCCCATCCACCGAACACGATGTCGTTCAGATCGGCGAGCGGCAGGAAGTCCTTGATCAACGGCGTCCGGTTTTCGGTCCGCTTGCCGAGACGGATGGTGCCCATCTGGGTGAGCGATCCGATGGGCTTCGCAAGACCTTTTCGTATGGCGAATACGCCGGCGATGGTGGTGGTGCTGACGGCGCCAAGGCCGACCAGCAGCACGCCCAGCTTGCCGCTGGCGGGTGCAATCTCAACGGGGGTAGACATGAAGTTTGATCATATCGCTTCTGGTTTGAACTGTCAGCTTCCGGCTTTCAGCTCTCAGCCCAGGGACGCCTGGTTGCGGTAAGCTCATCGCCCCATGTTTCTGAAAAAGAGCGACCCCTACCTGCTGATCACCGGCATGACCGGCGTCAAGATGGGCGACCGCTTCGTTCAGGTTGGCTGCGCCAACGGTGGACGCCTGGCGGCGATCGCTCTCAAAGTCGGTCTGTCGGGCCGCGCGGCCGTCGTGGCGCCGGACGAGGCGTCCGCGGCGCGTGCGCGCAAGGCCGCCGAGCAGGCCGGCGTGCTGGTGGAAATCGAAGTCGCGCCGCCGA
>JANYHS010000086.1 GCA_025358945.1 Acidobacteriota bacterium | reverse complement strand
ACGGGCCACAGAGCCACCGAGACACAGAGCTGAACGCGTCGCACGTCGGCCGGCAACGCCGGCCGACCGACCGCGTTCCGAAGGCCGATGGGAACACAAGAGGTGCGACTGGGATACTTGTGTTCCCATCGGCCTTCGGGGCGCGGTGCCGCCGCAAGGCGGCGTGCGACGCGTTGGTATCCGCTGCGTGCGCTCCGGATCTCTGTGACTCTGTGCCTCTGTGGCCCGTTATACAATTCGACTCGTGAAGATCGTGCTCCTGTCAATCGTCGCCGTGGGGCTCGCATGGAGTGGGGCCGCATGCGCGCGCTCAACACCTGCGCCCACCAGCCCGCTGATCCCGGCGACAACGACGATGGTCACCGCATGGCAGGTGCCGCTGGACCCCACGAAGGACAAGACCCTCACCGATCCCAAGCTCGCTGAGCCAATCAAGTGGGGCTACCGCATCTTCATCGATACGCCGCACGAAGCGCCTCGCCTGACCGGCGGCAAGGTCTCCTGCATCAACTGTCACCTCAACGCGGGACAACGCGAGCGCTCGCTGGCGCTGGTCGGCATCGCTGGCATGTTCCCCGAGTTCAACAACCGCGCCCAGCGCCTCATCAGCCTCCCCGACCGCATCGTCGACTGCTTTCTCCGGAGCGAGAACGCGACTGGCCGCGGGACCGACGAACTACCGACGACGGGATCGAAGGAAGTGCTGGCCGTCAACGCCTACCTCGCGTGGTTGTCTCGCGGCTACGCGATGGGCGCGAATCCAGGCTGGCGGAACAAGAACGCGATCGCCCCAGACAAGCTGACGCCGGTCGCCAAGCTCGATGCGCGCAAGGGCGAGGGGCTCTACGCCGAGCGCTGCGCATCGTGCCATGGCGCCGATGGACAGGGCGTGCAGATCGGCGACAAGAAAGCGGGACCGCTCTGGGGGCCGGACTCGTGGAACGACGGCGCCGGAGCCGCGCGCGTCTACACGCTGGCCGGCATCATCCGCTACGCCATGCCGTATCTGAGCCCCGGCAGCCTCACCGACGAGGAAGCGCAGGACATTGCCGCGTTCATCAACGCGAAACCGCGGCCGGCCTATCCCTTCAAGGCGCGCGATTATCCCGGCGCCAAGGTTCCCGCCGACGCCGTGTACTATCGCGCCGAGACCGCGCCTCAGTGACGCGGCGGGAGTAGACTACTCGCGTGAAATTCGTGGCGCTGCTGACCGCCGTCCTGATCATCGGCGCCGCCTCTGCCGATGCGCAGCGGCGCGGTGGCGGCCGCTTCGGCGGTGGCATGCGCAACATCAAGAATCCGAGCTACGACGGCGCGTTCATGTTCTGCCGCATCATGTTCAACAATGCGTCGAACGGCGACGGTGCAGGATGGTCGGTCGACTGGCCGCGCGCGGACGAGAACCTCTCCTTCCGCTTTTCAGAACTGACGCGCACACCCGTCAGCCGCGGGACGGCCGGCGAATACAACCACGTCGTGATCTCGCTGACGGATGCGGCGCCGTTGTCGCACTGCCCGTTCATCATGATGACGGAGCCGGGCGGCGCCTTCTTCGATCAGGCCGAGGCGGCGGGGCTGAAAACGTATCTGGATAAGGGCGGCTTCCTCTGGGCGGACGACTTCTGGGGCGACTACGCGTTCGAGCACTGGATGAACGAGGTCCGCAAGGCGCTGCCGTCGAGCGATTACCCGCTCATCGACGTGCCGCTCGATCACCCGCTCTTTCACGTCCTCTACGACATCAAGGCGATCCCGCAGATCCCGTCGATCAATTTCTGGTACGGCACCGGAGGGCGCACATCAGAGCGCGGCGCCGACAGCGCGCAGCCGCACGTCCGCGCGGTCTCCGATCGTGAAGGCCGGGTCCTCGTCGTGATGACGCACAACACCGACTTCGGCGATGCATTCGAGCGCGAGGGCGACAGCCGGGAATATTTCGAAACGTTCGCGGGCGCGGGCTACGCGTTCGGCGTCAATACGCTGCTCTACTCGCTGACGCACTAGCGCCGCGGATAGAGCTTCGTCACACCCGTCCGTCCGTTCGTGACGGAAAATGATCCATCGTCATGGGCGCTCAACGTGATCCAGTGCGCGCCAGACTCGTCGAGGTTCGCGATGCGATCGTCGGCCACGTTCTGCGCACCCGCGGCTGACGCCTTGTGCAACTGCCATCCGTCCTCGAGCCCCGGCGCCACGCGCAAAGCGGCCAGCAGTTCCTGCGCTCCGCCCTTGGCCGGACCATTGTTGACGATCGCCACCCGTGGCAACAGGGCAGCAAACGTGGCGGGCACCGCCGCATCCACACCGCCGTGATGGGCCACCAGATAGACGTCGGCCGTGCCGATCAGATTCTTCGGGCAGACGAGATTGAACAGCGGCCCACCGCTCAGGTCGCCAACATCGAGAAAACGAAAGCGGCCGAAGCGCAGCAGCACGCCCGTCGATCGCGGGTTCTCGATCTTCTCCTGCGCTTCCGACGCCACCGCAGCGCACGCCGGGTTTGCGGCGCCGGCTCCCGCCAACGGCTTCTGCAGCGTGGCACTGGCGGAACTCACCACCGTCACCTCCACGCCCTTCAGCGGAATGCGCTCACCGGGTTTCGGCGCCAGGTGCCGGCCCTTCGCGCGAATCGCCGCGTACCGATCGAACGCCGCCATCGTGCCTGCAACGCCGGCTTCAGCCTGCGGATCTGGTGACTCGTGATCGATGAACGTCCGAATCGGCATCAGCTGCGAGAGTTCAACGACGCCGCCGTCGTGATCGGCGTGGAAGTGCGTGGTCAGCAGGTTGTCGATCCGCGTGACGCCCGCCGCGCGTGCCGCCGCCAGAATCCGATTCGCGTCCCGCGCCTGTTTCGGATCGCCAGGGATCGACGCGAACCTGCCATCGCCAGGAAAGCCCGTGTCGACGAGCAGCGTCTCGCCCGCCGGCGTCACGATCAGCGTGGACTGACCGCCCTCGACGTCGATGAAGTAGACGTCGAGCGTCGTACGAGTGGCTGCGGCCGGGCGCATCGCGAACACGAGGCCGAACACGATGATGGCGACACCGATCTGTTTCACTTCTCTCCCCCGTGAGATGCTTGATGCGGATGCGCATCGCTTTGGTCGTAACCGGCGGCGTGGATCGATCCGGCCGTGAGCGGGTGGTACCGAACCTGCTGGGACTGGTCGAACGCCTCGCCCGCGTCCACGACGTTCACGTCTTCGCCCTTCACCATTATCCCGAACCGTGCAGCTATCCGCTGCTCGGCGCGACGGTCCATGATATCGGACGCGTGGATGCGCCGCCCGGCTTCCGGCGTGCGGCGCAGGGCCGGCGCCTGTCCGCCGCCATGGCGGCGCACGGTCCGTTCGATCTGCTGCACGCGTATCAGGGCATGCCGGCGGCGACCGCCGCGCCCGTGGCCACGCGCCTGGGTCTGCCGTTCGTGGTCACACTCGACAGCGGGGAGTTCACCGCCATCGACGACATCCAGTACGGCCTGCAGCGCCGCTGGGTCGATCGCCGCGCCGTCGCCTCTGCCATCCGCGCCGCGGATCGCCTGACGGTGTCGACCACGTCCATGGCCCGCATGGCGAGAATCGAACCGAGGGCCTCGCCACCTTCCATTATCCCGATGGGGATCGACACCAGCCTTTTCGCGCCCGCCACACGCGTTGACGGTCCGCCCTGGCGGCTGCTGCGCGTCGCGAGCATCAACGCGGTGAAGGACTATCCGACGCTGCTTCGCGCGCTCGCGCTCGTCGCCGCCCGCGGGCTCGACGTGCACCTCGACATCGTCGGCGAGGACACGTTGGACGGGGCGGCGCAGCAGTTGACGCGCACGCTCGGCCTCGAGTCCCGCGTCACGTTCCACGGCTTTCAGCCCACCGATCAGCTCGCCCCGTTCTACGCGCGCGCGCACCTGCATGTCGTGTCGTCGCGGCATGAGGCCGCAGGCGTGACGATCCTCGAAGCGGCCGCGACGGGATTACCGACAGTGGGCACGGCGGTGGGCTACATCGCGGACTGGCGGGCAGACCGCGCGGTTGCGGTGCCGATCAACGATCCCGAGGCGCTCGCCGGCGCGATGAGCGATCTCCTGCGGGATCCTGCGCAGCGAACACGATTGGCATCGGCCGCGCGGGCGTGGACGCTGGCGCACGACGCGGACTGGACGGCGCAACAGTTCAATCGTCTGTACGCGGACGCCTGAGCGGCCACCACACGAGCGCCTCGCCGACCACAACGCTGATCGCGGCGCCGACACTGCCGTGCGTAGGAATCAGCAGGGTGCCCGCACAGAGCTGGACGGCCAGCGCCACGGCACTCAAGCCGACCGCACGCGCCTCTCCTCCGGATGCGTAGAGAAAGACTTTTCTGCCGGAGTTGCTCAGCAACGGGATCAGTCCAACGCTGACCCAGACGAGCGCCGGCGCCGCACCTGCGAACGACGGTCCGTACACCAGACGCAGCACCGGGGTCGCCAACAGCAGACAGCCGATGGTCAGCCCGGCAGAGCCGAGCAACAACACGCGATCGAGGGTGCGAAACACGCTGACTGCCGATGCGCGATCCCGGCCGTGTTCGTGCGACAGCACCGGCAGCGCGCCCGCGAACACGGCCTGCGGCGCCAGGCGCGCGACGCTGCCAACACGCGACGCCGCCGCGAACAGTCCCACTTCAGACTGCGTGGACAGATACCCGAGCATCAGCGGTCCGATGCGGGTCTGGATGTTGGCGACGATGCCGGATGCGGCAAACGGCAGCGCGCGCCGGGCGAGTCGCATCAACGCATCAGTCGACGGAACGCGCACCCGTCCGCGATCGCCGAACACCGAGCGCCAGCACACAACCGCCATGACAATCTGCGCAAGTTGGACGATGAAGGCGAGCGTCAACAGCGCGCTGATCATTCCACCCGACCCACTAGACCCACCTGACCCACTAGACCCGCTAGACCCACCTGACCCACCCGACCCAACATGCACCATCCACCATGCGATGCCCAGTTGAATCGCGAGGCATCCGGTCTCCACGCCGAGCACCGCGGGCAGCCAGCGGGGCTGCGATCGAAGCAGCGCGCCAAAACAGCCGTACGCCGCGCCGGAGGCCCCAAGCAGCGCTGCGACGCGCAAGCCGGCGATCGTTTCCGCGTCCGAGGACAGAGATCCCGCACCTGCGTACAGCAGAGACGCCAGCGGAATCGCGAGCGCGAGACGCAGAACGAGCGCGCCGCTCAACAGCATGCCGGGCTCCGAATCCGCCCGGGCGCCATCGCGTGTCAGCATGACGCCGAGTCCGAGGTCGACGACTACGGTCAGCGTCGATGCCCAGGCGGTGCAGACGATCCAGCGGCCGAATCCTTCCGCGCCCAGGCCGCGCGCCAACGCGAACGACAGGCCGAAGCCGATCGCCGCGCGCGCCATGTTCGATCCGAGAAACGCAGCGCTCAGACGCGCGATGCGCGCCAACGGCGTCACGCGGCAGACACTCCGGGTTCCGCGATCGGGCAACCGGCAATCCGTCGTACGAGGCCGGAGTCCGCGATCTTTCGCGCGGCGTCCACGCACAGCGGCCGCGAAGACACCTTCCTCGCCAGAAACACCGCGGCCAATGCCGGATCACCCACCAGCGGCCGACCCTCGACGGTCACGAGCCGCACATCGCGCCGCGCCGTTTGCAGTAACGCGGACCCGGGTTCATCGGCACGCGGCGGGATCACCATCAGATCTGCAGGCACGCCGACCGCCAGTCGACCCGCGCGTGACTGCCGCAGCAGCGCCGCCGCGTCGCACGTCACCATGCGGAACAACGCCTCCGGAGACAGCGGCGCCGATTCGCGCGCCGCGCGCAGTTCGTCGAGCAGATCGCGCGATCCCGTGACGCGGGAATCCGTGCCCAGCGCGACGGACACGCGTGCGCCATCGGCGCCGGCGATCAGTTCGTGAACACGGGCCGTCTCGCCGAAGAGAAAGACATTCGACGCGGGACACCACACCAGCCCGGCGCCTGCGCGTGCCACGCGGCGCCAGCCGTCCCCGTCGATGGCCACGCCATGGACGATGACGGTATTGGCCGCCAGACAGCCGAGCGCCTCGAGTCGCGGCAATTCATCGCGCGCCGCGGCGTCAACGCCCTCGGCCAGATGCACCATGAACGGCGCGTCTGACGGCGTCGCCCGCCAGCGCGCCGCGACGTCGCCGCCCGGCTCTCCCCGCGCGCCCGCCGGCCGCCCTTCGAGCAGGAACGAATGCGCCCACCCGTAGCGCCGCACCACGCGAATCGGCATCGTCGGGCGCAACTCGGCGTAGAACGGATTGTGATGGGCGACGGTGGTCACACCCGCAAGCAGATTCTTCAGGCCGCCGATGAACAGCCGCTCGGTCAGCGGAAACGCGCGGCCGGCGCGAATCGCCTGGTCACTCGCCAGCCGCAGCGTCATGTCCGCGATCCAGTCCGACGCGTTCGCGTACCGATCGCGAACCTTGATCCGTCCGTAGTGATTCAGTTCGAGGTGATCGTGCGCGTTCACGAGGCCCGGCAGGACGAAGCCGCCCGCGAGATCCACAACGGTGTCGCCATGCCTCGGCCGCTCGCCGATCGACAGCACGCGTGACGAGAACCGGATCGAGTCCGCGATCCCGCCGTCGGCGACGACGCGCGCGTTCACGAGCGACACGGCCCTCGCGAAGATCACGGTTCTTTCACGGCGTGAAAGACGACGACGACCTGTGGGTTGCCCCAGCGGCGGCGAAACGCCCGTATGCCCGGAACGGCATCATCGGTGTGCGAGCCGAAGCGCGGTTCGCGGATCGCGCGG
The DNA here is from genome assembly GCA_025358945.1 of Acidobacteriota bacterium. Classification (GTDB taxonomy): domain Bacteria; phylum Acidobacteriota; class Vicinamibacteria; order Vicinamibacterales; family CAVVIG01; genus CAVQFC01. The sequence goes on along the minus strand of JANYHS010000086.1, from coordinate 2,043 downwards.
ATGTGGAAGCCGGCCCGCTCGAGCGCCGCGAGATGATCGTCAATGGCGTGGGCGTGAAACGCGATTTCGTGCAGGTCTCCATCCGCACTGCGGAAGGTTCGACTCCACCCGCGCTGCACCCAGGAGGGATGAAAGTCCGAATACACGAGGTGACCGCCGGTCGACAGCACACGCGCCATCTCCGTCGTCCAGGCGCCGATGTCGGCGATATCGCCGACCATCAGCGACGCGTTGATCAGATCGAAGCTCGCGCGCCGGAACGGCAGCCGGCGCGCATCGCCGCAGACGCGCGACCGCCCGCTCCCCCGCGCGAGCATCTCGAGCGAGAAGTCGAGGCCGAGGACGACGCCGGCGTCGGTCGCCTGCAGTAACGGCACGTAGCGTCCGGATCCGGTCCCGACATCCAGCGCGCGTGTCGCGCGGATCTGCGCCAGCAGCGGCTCGACGATAGCCTGCTCCACCCGCATCAACGGATTGTGGGCGACCGCGGGATAGGTTTCTGCCCACAGCGCGTACGCCTCGCGAGCTTCGAGCGGCGGCGATCTCAAAACCCTGTCGTCTCGGGCCGCTGATACTTGAACAGACGGTTCAGCGCGCGCAGTTCATAGGGCGCGTCGTACCATTTCAGGCGGTATCGGAGCCCGCCCGCCGCCTTCAGCGCCACGCGGCGCCAGCCGGTCAGGCGCAGGTCGGTGACGGTCGGATAGTAGGCGTTGACCACGCGCTCGAAATTACGGATACGGCGCCGCACGTTCCCGGTCGATCGATCCATCCACGGGATGCCATCACCGCGCCGCATCGACAACTGCTCCCACTGCGGAGACGCCCACTGCTCCAGCGTTTCGGGAAACGCGAAGCCTTGTCGCTTCGCCTCGGTCAGCATGCCGCCGTCGAGCGGCACTGGCGTGTAGGTGTAGAGCACCATCTCGGTCGCGGGGTTGATCTGTTTGACGCGGCGGATGAAATCGAACGTGACCTCGACGTCTCCGGCGGGATCGGGCGGGCTGCCAAGCACGAACGAGAATTCCGGGACGATGCCGTAGTGGCGCGTCCGTTTCGCGAGCTCGAGGGTCAGCGCGGCGGACGACTTTCCACCCTTATTCATCCGCTTCAACGCTTCATCCGTACCCGACTCGGCCCCGGAGAAGATCATCTTCAAGCCCGAGCGCGCCATCTTCTCCCAGGTGGCGTCGCTGTACTGCATCAGCATATCGACGCGCCCGAGCGCCCACCACCGGATGCCGAGCGAGGCGATCCGATCCGCGATCTCCGCCGTGCGTGCCTCACTGATGAAGAAGTCCATGTCGTGCATCTGCACCGCGTCCACGCGATACGTCGTCACCAGATGACGCAGGACCTGCTCGACGCGCGCGGGCGACTGCGCCAGCCACCGCTGACTCGACATCGCCACAACTGCGCAGAAACTGCAGGCGAACGGACAGCCGAACGAGGAGTGGTGCGCGACGGTGCGCTCACCCAGATAGTTCTTGTGGATGTAGCGCGTCATGTCGACGCGGTGATACGGCAGCTCGGGAAGATCGTCGAGGTTGGTCAGCGGCTGCGTCGGGTTGGTGATGATGTCGACGCGCTCGGCTAAAGCCTTCGCGCTACCCTTCCATGACAGCCCGCCGACGGTGTTGAGCAACCCGCGCGAGCGAAGCACGTCGACGAGCTGGAGCAGCGCCGATTCGCCCTGCGAGCGGATCACGAAATCCACGTATGGCGCGCGCAGCACCGTCTCCGCGTGCTGCGTCGGGAAATAGCCGCCCCAGACAATCGGCAGGCGCGGGAGCAACCGGCGCACACGCCGGCAGACCGCGACGGCCTGCGTGAGCTGCGGACCTGGCATCACGGTGACGGCGAGAAGCGAGACATCCGCCACCTGAGCGAGGCGCGCCACGATCTCCGCGGCAGGATCGGCGACGAGGTTGCCGTCAACCAGCGTCCACGGCTCAGGCGCCCGTCCATCACCGGGATTCTCCAGCACGGCCGCCAGCGCCATCAGCGACAGCGGCAGCGGCTGTTTCCCCGGCGACGTCGAGA
>JANYHS010000044.1 GCA_025358945.1 Acidobacteriota bacterium | reverse complement strand
GCCATGCGCCCAGTTGAACTGGCCAAGATCGTGCCCGGACTCGCCGAGCATGCCGACAATCGTGCCGTCCAGCGCCAGTTTGTAGACGCGGCCAGGTTCGACGTCGGTCGCAGAGAGATACTGCGTCGGCGTGGGCGTGATGCACAGCGTCCACGCGGCGGTTTCGTCCGGCGCGCGCGCCGGCAGGTTGCCGAGCACCGGATGCCGCGTCTTGTCGTACGGCGCGTTGAGCAGCATCATCCGCAGGTACGTGCCTTCACGATCGAACACCTGGATGCGGTTGTTGCCGCGATCGGCGACGTAGACGTTGTTCTGGCGATCGATTGCGATGTTGTGCGGCGTGTTGAACTGACCCTGTTCGCGTCCGCGGGTTCCCCACGACTTCATCCAGTTACCGTGCTTGTCGAACTTGGCGACGCGCGAGTTGGTGTAGCCGTCGCTGATGTAGATGTTGTCGTCGCTGTCCCACGCGACGTCGGTGGGCCCGCGGAAATAGCCGTCGACCGGGACCGGCGCCGGCCCGCCGCCGCGCCCGCCCTTGAAGTACTCCGGTTCATCCGGCCCTTCCGGCCGCCGGCCAAGGTTCAGCGTGACGTAACCGGCCGGATTGAACTTCGTGACCGCGTGCGTGCCCTTGTCGACGACCCAGAGATTGTCGTACTTGTCGTAGCGGATCCCGTGACCGTAGCCGAGGCCGTAGACGCCCTTGCCCACCTCGCGCACGAACTTACCGTTCGCGTCGAACTCGAAGATCTGCGTCGACGCGTTGCCGTACAGCGGACCGACGGTGGCGCTGCCCGGATGATGCAGAACGGCGAGCGTGCCCTTCGAGTTGATGGCGACGCCGAGGACCTCGCCCAGATTCATGTCGGCCGAATACTTCAGGAAGTCGGGCGCCGACTCGAACCGGATCTTCGGGACGCTGTTGTTCTGCGCCGTCTGGGCGATCAGCGGCGCAATGCCGGCACACACGGCGAGCACGCTCAGGACGGTGAGAAATCGCTTCATGAACCGGGATCCTACCGGCTCGCCAGCGCGTCGGCAAGCAGCGCGAGGTACTCTGCGCGGGACACCTCAATCGCGCCAAGCGACGCCAGATGCTCCGTGCACCACTGCACATCCAGCAGCGTCATGCCGCTGTCTCGCATCACCTGCACCAGCGCCATCAGCGCAACCTTCGACGCGTCACGCTTCGTGTGAAACATCGACTCGCCGGCGAACAGGCCCTTGATCCGCACGCCGTACAAACCGCCCGCCAGCTGACCCTCGCGATCGAACACCTCGACGCTGTGCGCCCATCCGAGTTGATGCAGCGCGGTATACGCCGCGATGAACTCCTCGGTGATCCAGCCGTCCTCGCGCGACGGATCGCCACACCCGCGCATGACGTCCGTGAAGCAGGTATCGATGCGCACCTCGAAATGCTTCGCGCTCTGCTTCATCGACTTCGTCACACGCAGGTGATCGAGAGGCACGATGCCGCGGGGATCCGGCGACCACCAGCCGAGCGCGCCCTTGAGTGCCGACACCTCCATCGGAAAGATCCCGTGGACGTAGGCATTGATCAAGGTGGCGGGCTCGAGATCGCCGCCGACGGCAATCACGTCGTGGTCCGGCCATTTCGACGGTGGCGGAAATGCCCATCGAACGTCGCCGACGCGCTGGGGGTGAGACGACCAGTCAGTCACGGCGCCGGGCTACTCGGGGTTGGCGACGAACCGGTAGCCGACGCCGCGTACGGTCTGCAGATGCCGCGGATTGGACGGTTCCTCTTCGATATAGCGGCGCAGGCGCACGATGAAGTTATCGATCGCGCGCGTGTCAGTGTCCTCGTGGACCCCCCACACCTGCTCCAGGATGTCTTTGCGCCGCACAGGACAGCCTTCGTGCTGCACGAAGTAGCGCAGCAGCGACGCCTCCATCAGCGTCAGCGGCATCCGCTTCTCGCCGACCCGCACTTCCAGTTGCTCGAAGTCGATACTCCGGTCGCGAAAGGAGAACGTCGATGCGACCGGCGCCGACGCCGGCGCTGACGATTGCGCCGCCGCCTCCTCGCGGAACCACTCGTGACGCCGCAGCAGCCCGCGGACGCGTGACAGCAGGATCGGCAGCTCGAACGGCTTGGTCAGGTAGTCGTCCGCGCCCGCGCCAAAACCATTCAGCACGTCCTCCGATCGGCCGCGCGCGGTCAGCATCAGGATCGGCACGAATCGTCGCGCCTTGCGCAGTTCAGTCGCCACCGCGAACCCGTCGATGCCGGGCAGCATCACGTCGAGGATCACCAGATCGTAGCGGCTGGTGTCGGCGGTCAACCGCTGCAGCGCGTCCTCGCCGTTGTCTGACACGTCGACGTCGTAGTGCTCCGCCTCGAGGTTGTAGCGCAGCCCGTCGGCCAGGTGCTGCTCGTCCTCGACCACCAGGATCCGGCTCATTGCGGCGCCACCACTGGGAGCTGAACGATGAACGTGCTGCCGTGACCCGGACCGTCACTCTCGACCATCACCTTCCCGCCGTGCCTGGCCACCACCGAACGAACGATGAAGAGTCCGAGGCCGGTGCCTTTGACGCGGGTGCTCAACGCACCGGGCACGCGGTAGAAGCGCCTGAAGATCCGCTTGCGATCAAACTGGGAAATGCCGGCGCCCTGATCGCGCACGCGCAGCGTGGCCGTCGCCGGCTCGACCTGCTCGAGCTCGACCGCGACGTGCACGTCCGTGCCCGAGTACTTGATCGCGTTGTCGACGAGGTTGGAGACCATCGCCTTCAGATCTTCCTCGTCGCCCAGGACTTGAAACGCCGCGCCGTCCACGGTCCGCACGGTGGCGGTCAACGCGTCGGGCGGCAACCGATGACGCGTGCGCGCCAGCGCGAGGCATTCCACGACGAGGGCGCCAAGGTCCACCGGCATCGGGCTCGCGCGCCGCAGCTTCGCGCCTAACTGCCCCGCCCGCAGCACCTGCTCGATCGTCCCAAGCAGGCGATCGCTGTCCTCGAGCATCACGCCGTAAAATTCCTGACGCTTCGCATCATCGACCTGGCGATTCTGCAGCGTCTGGAGGTACAGCTTCATCGACGCGACCGGCGTCTTCAGCTCGTGGGTGACGGCGTTGATGAACGCCTCATGCTGTTCGTTGCGCCGGATCTCGCGCACCAGGAAGATGGTGTTGAGGACGACGCCGGTGATGATGAGGGGAAAGACGATGAGGCCGGCGATCAGCAGGCCGGCCTGGCGCCAGTTGAGGATGATCCAGCCGACGTTGAGGGCCACCGCGCCCGCCACGAGGCAGACGCCCAGCGCGATGAAAAACGCGATCGATTTCCGGCGCCCGCCGGACCTCATGCCCGCCTCACGCCTCCAAGGATAGCCGGGGCTGGTCTTACGCTGCGATCTCTTCTTCCGATGCCTGGCTGATGCTGGCCACCTTGACGTCCCAGACCACACCGATAGCCTTCAGGACCTTCAGCTCAAGCCAGGTCACGTCGAACTCGTACCAGGCGAGGCCGTGGCGAGACGACGTCGGGTGCGCGTGGTGATTGTTGTGCCAGCCCTCGCCGAACGTGAGGAGCGCCACCCACCAGCTGTTGCGGGAGTCGTCTTTGGTCGCGAAGCGGCGGCGGCCCCAAATGTGCGTGGCCGAGTTCACCAGCCAGGTCGAATGCAGCCCGACGACGACGCGCAGGAAGATCGCCCAGTTGACCATGCCCCACCCGCCAACCGCGAGCAGGAAGAGGCCCACCGTCGTCAGCGGCACCCAGTGATACGTCGTCAACCAGCGGTAGAACGGGTCCTTCGCGAGATCCGGCGCGTACTTGGCCATGCGCTCAGTGTCGTTGTGACCCGCCTCGCCGAAGAGGATCCAGCCGATGTGCGCCCAGAACGCGTTCACGCGCGGCGTGTGCGGATCCAAGTCCTGGTCGGAGTGCTGATGGTGCTTGCGGTGCGTCGCGACCCAGAACATCGGCCCGCCTTCGAGCGTCAGCGTACCGCAGATCGCGAGAAAATATTCAAACAGCCGCGAGGTCTTGAATCCCCGGTGCGTGTGCAGCCGGTGATAGCCCATGCTGATCCCGAGGCCGATGGATACCCAGTAGAGGAACAGCGCAACCGCCAGATTCGTCCAGGTGAACGACCAGCAGGCGGCGACGGCCATGATGTGAAACACCACCAGCACGGCGCACGTGATGACGCTCACCTTGCTGTAGCGGGAGGCGGTCGGAACAGACGCGATGCTCATGTCGAATAGGTTACCGGACGCCAGCTGAGCCCACTGTAAGAGTTCGGTAATATCTGATTGCTGCGCGGTTCTGCATGCGCGGGATGTAGAATCTGCTCGGGAAAGCGAGGCTTCATGCGTAACCGACTCGTGACGTCCGGAATGTTCGTAGCGGTCGCCGCGCTTGTCTCGTGGCGCACGACTTCAGTCGTGCGATCCTCCGTGACACACGTAGACATCGCGGGGCAGACCGCAACGCCGGGCAAAAAGCCGGCGCCGGTCGTTGTCGGCGGCGTGCCGCGTCTGGTGGATGGCCATCCCGATCTTCAAGGGACCTACGACCTCGGCACGCTGACGCCCCTGGAACGGCGCGCCGGCACGCCCCTGGTCTTGACCGACGAGGCGGCGAAGAAACTCGAACAGCAGGTCGCCTCGCAGAGCGAGAAGGCGAACGCGCCGATCGACGCCAACCGCGCGGCGCCGCCGTCGGGCGGCGATGGCTCGCCAGGGCCGTACGGCAACGTCGGCGGCTACAACAATTTCTGGCTCGATCCCGGCTCTCGCTTCAACGCGGTTGACGGCGTGAAGCGCGCGTCGCTGATCGTCGAACCCCAGGACGGTCGCGTCCCGGCGCTCACCGACTCGGCCCGCACGCGCAACGCGGCCCGCACGCTCCGCACCACGTCGGACGAGGCGATCAAGGAAGACGACCCCGGCTTCGAAGGCGCCGACGCCTACGACGACCCCGAACAGCGTCCGCTCGGCGAGCGATGCATCATCGGCTTCAGCTCGACGTCGGGACCGCCGATCCTGCCGACCTACTTCTACAACAACCTCCACCAGATCGTGCAGACGGCAGACACGGTCGTCATCCTCACCGAGATGGTGCACGACGCGCGCATCGTGCGCATCGGCGGACAGCACCTGCCGTCATCGATCAGGAAATGGATGGGCGATTCGATCGGCCGCTGGGACGGCGACACGCTGGTCATCGACACGACGAACTTCACCGATCAGACGCGCTTCCGTGGCTCCAGCGACGCCCTCCACATCGTCGAGCGCCTGACGCGTGTGGATGCGAAGACGCTGCGGTATCAGTTCACGATCGACGATCCGACGACGTGGACCAAGCCGTGGACGGCTGAGTACACCTGGCCGACGACCAGCGACCTGATGTACGAGTACGCCTGCCACGAGGGCAACTACGCGATGGGGAACATCCTGCGAGGCGCGCGCCTCAAGGAATCGGAAGAGGCGGCGAAAAAGTCGAAGCAACAGTGATCCAGGGCAGCGGCATCCTGCTGCTGCTCTCGATGTTTTTCGCGTATCTACTCGCCCCGGCGGTCGTCTGGATCAGCACCCGCGTCCGCCTCCGGCGGCGCGGACGCCCGGTGGCGCGCCCGGTCGCGATCATCCTGCTCTACCTGATCCTCTTCATTCCCGGCGCCACCGCGTGGCACTTCTCGAGCGAGCGCGTCGAGCAGTGGGTCCGCGTCACCGCGCCGGAGTCGGTGGATCACTTGCTGAGCGGCGGCGACTTCGAAACTATCGAGCATTTGATCGCCGCGGCGCCCGTACCGGACTCGGCCCGTCCGATGCTCAAGCGTCGCGTGGACGGCGCCGTCAGCTACATCCAGCGCGAAGCCCGGACCACTCTGACGACGCTGATTGACGCGGCGCAGTATGCGACGTGGCTGGTGGTGGCGCCGGTGCTGGCGTTCGTGCTCCTGACCGGCGCGCCGCGGTTCTGGCGGTCGACGCTGCGCGTCTTGCCGCGCGGACATCTCCAGTGGCGCGGTGAAGAATATTTCCAGGACGTCAACAGCGCGCTGGCCGGCTACGTGCGCGCGCAGACGGCCGCCGGGGTCATCGTCGGACTCGAGTGCGTCAGCGGATTTGTTCTGATTGGCGTGAACTCGGCCGTGTCGATGGGCGTTGCCGCGGGCATTCTGGAACTGGTGCCGGGGATCGGACCGATCACGGCGCTGCTGATTGCGGTCACGCAGGCCGGCGATCATGCGCTGGCGGTGATCGCGTTTCTCGTTGTGCTTCGGATCGTGCAGGACACGATGGTCTATCCGCGATTGATCCGGCACGGCATGCATCTGTCGACGCCGGCCATCGTCGTCAGCCTGGGGACCGGTGCGGTGCTTGGCGGCGCGGGCGGCGTGGTGCTGGCGATTCCGGTGGCGGGGCTGTTGTCAGTAAGCGTGCGGCACTGGCGGGAGTACCGCGCCATCGAGCGGCTGGTACATGAACGCGAGCACCACCAGGATTAGGGAGCCACCATCATCGACAGCACGGGATGCCCGTTGAGCGCCTGCACCAACAGCACCGCGAACAGCGCGGGGCGGCCCAGTGGCGCACGACTTCAGTCGTGCGATCCTCGCTGCGGCTCCCATCGTCCAAGCGGTCTGCTACACTGCGCGGCGATGAGATGCGCTCTTTACGTCCTGCTCTCTGCTGGCGCCGTCATCGGATCGGCGGCGCTCGTTTCCGCTCAGCCGCTGGAATCGCAGGTGGCCGCGGCGGCAGCACTGCCAGGCGAGCCGCGAATCGTCAGCGCCGCCGGCGTTACCAGGCGCGAGACGCCGCTGCTGACGATCGAGAATCCGTCGGCCTTCGATCCGGCATCGACCAGGCTGAGACTCGTCATCGTCGGCGGGCTTGATGGCGACGCGCGGGACGCGGACGCCGTGCTCGCGGCGGTGAAATGGATCAAGAGCACCGCGCCGAAAGCGATTCGTGACCGATGGATCGTGTCGGCGCTACCGATGGCCGATCCCGACGGCCGCGCGCGCGACCACGCGCTCCAGTTTCCTCCGGTCAAGGGCTTCTACGAAGACACGGAGCAGCCGGAGAGCCGCTACGTGTGGCGGTGGACGGCCTATCAGGCTCCCGATCTCCTCATCGAAATCCGCGGCGATGCGGCAGCCGCCGACGCGGCCGGGTCGCTGACGCTGGCGTTTCGTGACGGTCATGCCGCCGGCCTCGGCAGCACGGCGACCGCCGTCATGCCGGCCTCGGCCGCGCCGTCCGCGCTGGCGACTGTTCTGGCGGGCGTTCATGGTCGATCGCCGCTGCACGAGACTCTTGCGAAACGAATCGCACGCACACCGCTCGACATCGCGCGTCTCCTCGCCGCGCGCTATCCGGCCGCGCCATCGATCAGCTATATCCCCGCGCTCGCGTGGATCAACACGCTGAAGCTGTCGGCGATCACCGGCGATGCGGCGCTGCGTGCGAAGGTGCTCGCTCAGGTGCAGCCGTGGCTCTCCGGGGAGAAATCACTGCTCGGCGATCGCATTCAGCTGACCACGGCGGCCGGAACGATGGTGTTCGCGGAGATGGCGAAAGCTGACGGCGCCAACCTCAGTGCGCGCCGGCTCGCGTTTGAAGGCGCGGACGCGGCGCTGCGCGAGAAGGACGGGGGCGTGCCGCTGTACGGGCAGGGCTGGACCGACGACATGTTCATGGCGCCAGCGATCCTCGCGAGAACGGCGGGCCTGCCCGATCGCCCGCGCGATCTGGACCGCGCGGCGCAACTGCTGATCGCCTACGCAGGCCGGCTGCAGCAGACGGACGGCCTCTTCAATCACGCGACCGACGGTCCGGCCGCATGGGGACGCGGCAACGGTTTCGCGGCGTTCGGCTTGATGGAGACGCTGACCGCGATGCCGGCCAATCACTCCTCACGCCAGAAGCTCCTCGAGATTTTTGCAAAGCAGATGCGCGGCCTCGCCACGTGGCAGGCGCCGGACGGCACGTGGCGGCAGATCATCGACCGACCGGGTTCGTATCGCGAAGAAACCGCCACGGCGATGATCCTGACGACCATGACGCGCGGCGTGCGTCTCGGCTGGATCGATCGCTCGTTCGCGCCGGCCGTCGAACGCGCCTGGCGTGCCCTCTCGGCGCACATCACCGAGGACGGCGGGCTCGTTGACGTCTGCAGCGGAACGGGCGCGGGACCGACGCCGCGCTACTATTTCGATCGACCGGCCGTCGAGGGCGCGGACGACCGCGGCGGCGCCATGGCGCTGGTGGCCGCGATGGAGCGACTGACACGATAAGAAGAAACCGCGGTTCCTTCCGGATCGTTTACGCGATGATGTCGTGGATCACGGTGCCGGACACGTCGGTCAGGCGGAAATCGCGCCCGCTGTACCGGTAGGTCAGCTTCGTGTGATCGATGCCCAGCAGGTGCAGGATCGTCGCGTGCAAATCGTGCACGTGGACCGGCTTCTCGACCGCCTTGAAACCGAAGTCGTCAGTGGCGCCGTACACCGTGCCGCCTTTGACTCCTCCGCCCGCCAGCCACATCGTGAACCCGAACGGGTTGTGATCGCGCCCGTTCTGCGAGCCGCCCGCGCCGCCGCCAACTTCCATCACGGGCGTCCGGCCGAATTCAGATCCGCAGACCACCAGCGTGTCCTTGAACAGGCCGCGTGACTTCAGGTCCTTGATGACGGCCGCGAACGGCTGATCCGAATCTTTCGCGTTCTTGCGGTGCGCCTGGATGTCCGAATGCGCGTCCCACGGGTCGCCCTTGGCGTAATACACCTGCGCCATGCGCACGCCACGCTCGATGAGCCGCACGGCCATCAGGCAGCTGCGCGCCGTGCTTCCCGCGCCGTAGAGTTTCAGCGTCGCCTCGCTCTCCTTGCGGATGTCGAACACGTCCGGCGCTTCCGTCTGCATCCGGTAGGCGGTTTCCATGGACGAGATCGCCGCTTCCAACTTCGGGTCGTGGACCGCTTCGCGCTCCATCTGGAGGCGGTTCAACGACTCGAGCAGGTCGAGCTCGCGGCGCTGCTCGGGGAGCGTGAACTTCTCGTTGTGGATGTACGAGATCAGTGTTTTCGGATCGAAGTCCTTGCCGACGAGCGCCGCCTCGGTCTGTTTTTCAATTTTGTCGGCGATGAACGTACCCTGATGGACGGCCGGCAGAAACGCGCTGTTCCACAGCGGCGGCCCTACCGTCGTCGGCACATCCGGGCAGAGGACGACGTAGCCGGGGAGGTTCTTGTTGTCGGTCCCGAGACCGTAGGTGAGCCACGAGCCGATCGACGGACGGCCCACCTGCGTGTGGCCCGTGTTCATCATCAGCATCGACGGTTCGTGGTTCGGAATGTCCGTGTACATCGAGCGGATGAAGCAGATGTCGTCCACGCACTCGCCGACGTGCGGAAACAACTCGCTCACCTCGATGCCCGACTTGCCGTATTTCTTGAAGGCAAACGGCGAGCGCATCAGCGCGCCGGTCTTGCGCTCGGTGGCGACGCTGCCGCCGGGCAGCGGTTGACCGTGGTACTTGTCGAGCATCGGCTTCGGATCGAAACTATCGACCTGCGACAAACCGCCGTTCATGAACAGGAAGATGACGCGCTTGGCGCGCGCGGGATGATCGAGCTTGCGCGCATCGACCGTGCCGTCCTGGGCGAACCCGCTCGACGCAGCTCGGGGCAGGCCGCCAGCCAGAGCGATCGATTCGTTGACCAGGCTGGCAAACGCCAGCATGCCAAAGCCGTTGCCCATGCGGCACAACGCGTCGCGTCGGGTCAGGGGCTGCCGTGATGTGTGTGACGCCATAATCAATCCACGAAGAGAAATTCGCTCGAGCTGAGCAGGATTTTCACGTACCGTCCCCAGGACGTCGCGGGCAGCAACTTCTTGCCCTCGTCTTTCTTCGCCGCGCCGGGGACCACACCGGCCATCATGCCCTCAGCCGGATCGGCCTTTTCGTCGTCGCTCTCCTCGTCAGACGCTGCCTCTTTCTTCGCGGGCTTTGTGTCCTTTGTCACCTTTATGTCCTTGGCGTTTTTCTTCGCTTCCTCGTACGCCTTCAGCGGTTCGGTGGTGAGGAACGCCAGGCCAGCGGTGACCTCGGCTGCGGTCGCGGCGCGACCGAAAATCAGTCGATAGGCCTTCTGGATGCGCGCGGTGTTGTCCGCCTCTGGCGCCACGCGCCTGGCGATCAACTCGCCCTGCTGCTGCATGAAATCGCTGTTCATGAAGAACAGCCGCTGCAGCGGGACGGTGGTCGTGAACCGCCGCTCGGCCGAGAGATTCGGGCTCGGAAAGTCGAACAGCTGCAGGTAGTCGTCCAGCTTGTACCGGCTGACCTTGCCGTAGATCGTGCGGCGGGCGAACGAGGGCGATAGGGCCGTCGACGGCCCGCCCATCTTGTCGTCGAGCGCGCCGGAGACGAACAGCAGCGAGTCGCGGATCTGCTCGGCCGTCATCCGATGCCGGTCGGCTCTCCAGTACAGCCGGTTGCCCGAGTCTTTCTCGAAGTTCGCCGCCACGTGTTCGGTGCCAAGCTGGTAGACCGCGCTCAACATAATGTCGCGGTGGAGTTGCTTGATCGACAGCTTCTGGTCGACAAACCGCTGCGCCAGATACTCGAGCAGCTCCGGGTTGGTCGGCCGCTCGCCCGCCACGCCGAAATTGCTCGGTGTGTCGACCAGTCCGGCGCCGAAATGCTGTTTCCAAATCCGGTTGACGATGACGCGTGTGGACACGGACTGGCGGAGGATGGCATCGGCCAGTTCCAGCCGTCCGCTGCCTTTCGCGAACGGCGCGGGATCTCCGTCGGACAGCACCGACAGAAAGTGGCGCGGCTCCTCATCGCCCAGGTTGTATGGGCTGCCGCGTTTGCTGACCTTGAGGTTGACCGGCTTCTCGACGTCGGCGACGCCGTGTACGGACGCGTACTTCGGCGGCTGCGCTTTCCGCAGCGCCTTGATGTCTGCCCGCAGTGCGTCGACGTAGACGCGCCGGTCGGCGCTCAACTGCCGTTCCAGCCCCCAGCCGCGGAATGCGAGCAGTCCGGGCTTGATGCGCTCCGACGGCTGCGTCGGATCGAACCCGTCCTGCAGGTCGTGCTCGAAAACGTCGGTCCACAGGTTGTTGCGCTCGACCGACAGGCTCTTCAACTCGAGGCCGCACCCGGGACAGAAGTCGTCGTTGGTGACGAAATCGCTCGGGAGCTTGCCGGGCTCCTTCTTCTTCGTACCGACCAGGGCCTTGGCCGCGATGACGTCGTTCTCTTCCTTGAGCTCCTTCCGGTCGAACATCACATCGAGCAGCAGCGCCTGAAATTCGTCGGCCAGCTTCTTCGCCTCCGCCGCGCTGCCGCCGCCCTTGATCATGTCCTGCCACGCGGTCAGGTGCGGATAGAAACGCGGCGGCTTCGCGAGGAATTTCAGCCAGCGATCGAACAACTCGTAATCGAGCTTCTCGCGATCGACCACCTTGGCAATCTCGTCTTTGGGTTCGCCCAGCACCCTCGAGGCGGCAGTCTTGTACTTGGACGACTGCAGGGCAAGCGTCTCGCCCAGCTGCGTCGACTCGATCTTCGTGAATTCGCCGAGAAGCTTTTCCTTCTTCTCGATCTGCTTGTCCTGCAGCTCGAACGCATCGACGATGCTCTTCGGGACCTGCGGGTATTCATGGTACGACG
>JANYHS010000008.1 GCA_025358945.1 Acidobacteriota bacterium | reverse complement strand
CACCAGGGTCCCGTCGACGACGACGATCATCACCGGTGTGTTCGTGGCGCTGTGGTCGCTCGTCGGCGATGCAGGAGAGACCTACGACCTGACGAACATCGGAACGCTGTTCGCGTTCATCCTCGTCAGCATCGGCGTGCTGGTGCTGCGCTACAAGGAACCCGATCGTCCGCGTCCGTTCCGCGTGCCGTTCGTGTGGCCGGTCTGCCTGCTCTCCGCCGCGGGCTGCCTGTTCATCATGTACGGCCTGCCGGCGCAGGCGTGGGAGCGGTTCTTCTGGTGGCTCGTGATCGGCCTGGTGTTGTACTTCTCGTACGGGTTCAGTCACAGCAAGCTGCGTGCGCACAACAAAGCCGCTTGACGGCGTCCGCGTCCTCGATCTGACACGGCTGCTCCCCGGCGCGTACGCGACGCTGCTGCTCGCGGATCTCGGCGCCGAGGTGATCAAGGTCGAGGATCCGCGCGGCGGCGACACGATGCGCACGCTGCGCGGCGGTCCCAGCCAGTATTTCGCCCCCCTGAATCGCGGCAAGCGGAGCGTCACGCTCGATCTGCGATCGCCGGATGCGGCGGCCGTGCTGGATGCGCTGATCGTGCATGCCGACGTCGTCATCGAGAGCTTCCGCCCGTCCACGGCGCGGCGGCTGCGCGTCGATGCCGCGACGCTTCGCGCGAGGCATCCGCGGCTCATCTGTGCGTCGATTAGCGGCTTCGGTCTGAACGGTCCGTACGTCGAGAAGGCCGCGCACGACATCAATTACCAGGCGCTCGCGGGCCTGCTGCGGCCTCCCGCTCTCCCTGGTCCGCTCGTCGGCGACATCGGATCCGCGCATGAGGCCGCCCTCGCGATCACTGCCGCCATCGTCGAACGATCGCGAACCGGCGCGGGCAGCACCATCGAGGTGTCGATTCACGAAGCCGCGCTGGACTGGTCGGTATTTCCGACCACCCAGGATCTCGCGCAAGCCAGTTACAACGTCTACGAAACCGCGGACGGCCGATGGCTCGCGCTCGGCGCGCTCGAGACGAAGTTCTGGTCGGGATTCTGCGAGCGCGCCGGCCTGCCGGTCACCGCGACCGAGGACGAGGTGCGCGAGCGGATGCGCTCGCGCCCGCGCGACGCGTGGCTCGCGCATTTTGCAGATGCCGATGTGTGTCTGACCACTGTGCACACGCCCGACGAGGTGAAGACCGATCCGCATCTCACCGCGCGCGCCGCGACCATCGCCGCAGGCGTTGCGCCCGTGCTCGGCGCAGATACCGACGCGATGCTCGAAACCGCAGGAGTCGATGCGGCGGCTCGAGTCCGCCTCCGCACATCCGGCGTGATCTAGCTCACGACGATCGACGCAGCCGCCTTCGCGCCGGAGGCGCTTCGGCGAGCCTCGCCGAAGCGCGTGGTCGATCGCGCCGAGCGGAGGCGGGAGACCGCAGAACCGCCGAGATGATCGGGCGTACAATACGGTGAGTGACTGAGGAGCGAGCGGCGGCTCGGCGCGCGCGTATGACGGTCCGGCGTTTCACGTCCCATGCGGACGCCGATCGTCACGACCGCGAGTTCTGGCTGCAGATGTCGCCGGCCGAACGCGTGCTGCAGACGTGGCGCCTCAGCGAAGAATTCTGGCGGATGCGTGGCGAGTTTCCCGATGAACCCGGACTTTGTCGATCTGTTGCGAGCGTTCGTCAACGCTGACGTCCGTTTCCTCGTCGTTGGCGCGTACGCGCTGGCGCTGCACGGGCGTCCGCGCGGCACGGGCGACCTCGACGTGTGGGTGGAGGCGACGCCGGAGAATGCCGCGCGTGTCATGACCGCACTCGCGGCGTTTGGTGCACCTCTCAACGACATCTCCCGGAAGGATTTCTCTCAGCCCGGTGTGACGTATCAGATGGGTGTTGATCCCTGCCGCATCGATGTCCTCACGGATCTGACCGGCGTGACGTTCGCGGAGGTCTGGCCGGAACGCGTGCGTCATCACTTCGGTGATGTCGAGGTCGAGTTCATCGGCAAGGAGTCCTTCATTCGAAACAAGCGCGCTACCGGGCGACCGAAGGATCTCGTCGACGTCGACGGCCTCGAGTAACACAGAACTCTGAGCGGCCCGAAGGCTTGCGCGGAGCTGGACCGGCCGGCCATGCTACGATTTGGGATCGGCTGGCTCCGAGTCCTCAGCCTCTAGTCTCAAGTCCCTCTTATGGCCCACGAATGGATCTCCGTACGCGGCGCGCGCGTCCACAACCTCAAGAACATTGACGTCGACATCCCGCGCCACAAGCTGGTGGTCATCACGGGTTTGTCCGGCTCCGGGAAATCGTCGCTCGCCTTCGACACCATCTACGCGGAAGGACAGCGGCGCTACGTCGAGTCGCTGTCGGCGTACGCGCGGCAGTTCCTCGAGCAGATGGAGAAGCCCGACGTCGATCTGATTGAAGGCCTCTCGCCCGCGATCTCGATCGAACAGAAAACCACCGGCTCGAATCCGCGCTCGACGGTCGGCACCGTCACCGAGATTTACGATTACCTCCGCCTGCTGTTCGCGAACATCGGCGTGCCCCACTGCCCGAACTGCGGCAAGGAAATCGCCAGCCAGTCGCTCGAGCGCATCGTCGACATGGTGATGCTGTATCCGCAGGACGAGCGGATCAACGTGCTGGCGCCGATCGTCCGTGGCCGCAAAGGCGAGTTCAAGAAAGAGCTCGCCGGGCTGCGCGTGCGCGGATACACGAAAGCCCGCATCGACGGACAGTTCCGTGCCCTTGAAGAGGACATCAAGCTCGATCGGCGTCGCAACCACACCATCGAGGTCGTGGTCGATCGCGTGATCGTGCGCGGCGGCGTCGAGAAACGGCTCACCGAATCGGTGGATATCGCGCTCAACCTCGCCGATGACATCGTCGTCATCAACACGTTCGACGGCGGCGACCGGCTGTTCTCGCGTCGGCTGGCGTGTGTGGACTGCGGCTTGAGCATGCCCGAGATGACGCCGCGCGCGTTCTCGTTCAACTCGCCGCACGGCGCCTGTACGGAGTGTCAGGGTCTCGGCGCGATGATCGACTTCGATCCGCACCGCGTCGTGCCCGACGAGAGCAAGTCGCTGGCCGACGGCGCGATCGTGCCGTGGGCGAAAGGCGATCGCAAGTTCGTCAAAGACGCGCTGCACGGGCTGTCGCGTGACTTCGGGATCGACCTGGACGTGCCGTTCTCGCGCCTGACGAGGAAGTCGCGCGAGCTGCTGCTGTCCGGATCCGGCAAGGCGTTCGAGGGGCTGCTGCCCAATCTGCGCCGCCGGTACGAGGAGGGCAGCTGGGCGGAGCAGTCCGATCTCGACGCGTTCCGGACGCTGCGGCCGTGCACGACATGCCATGGACACCGGCTGAAACAGCAGAGCCTGTCGGTGAAGGTGAAGAGCCGCACGATCTCCGACTACGTCAACCTGCCGATCGTCGAGGCGCTCGACGTGTTCAACGGGCTGCAGCTGACCGACCGCGAGACGATCATCGCGGAACGTATCCTCAAAGAGATTCAGGAGCGGCTGCGGTTTCTGAACGACGTCGGCGTCGGCTACCTGAGCCTCGGCCGAAGCGCCGCGTCGCTGTCGGGCGGCGAGGGACAGCGCATCCGCCTGGCAACGCAAATCGGCGCGAACCTCACCGGGGTGCTGTACGTCCTCGACGAACCGTCGATCGGCCTGCATCAGCGCGACAACAGGAAGCTGCTCGGCACGCTGGCGCGTCTGCGCGATCTCGGCAACACGGTGATCGTCGTCGAGCACGATGAAGAGACGATCCGCGTGGCCGACTACGTGATCGATCTCGGTCCGGGCGCGGGCGATCTCGGCGGTCACGTGATCTTCCAGGGCACGCCCAGCCAGTTGATGGCGACAGCCGCAGCGGGGTCAGACCCCAGGGGTGACCAGCGGGGGTCTGACCCCGTTTCGCTGACCGGCGCGTACCTCACCGGCGCGCGCGCGATTCCAACCCCGGCTGTGCGGCGGCCCGCGCTGAAAGGCGAACTCGTCATCCGCGGCGCACGCGAGAACAACCTGAAAAACATCGACGTGAAGATCCCGCTGGGCCTGCTGACCGCGGTCACCGGCGTCAGCGGATCTGGCAAGTCGACGCTGGTCAACGACATCCTCTACAAGTCGCTCGCCAAGACGCTCTACAAAGCCGGCGACGAGCCCGGCGAACACGATCGCCTGGAGGGCATCGAACTGATCGACAAGGTGATCGAAATCGATCAGTCGCCGATTGGCCGCACACCGCGGTCGAACCCTGCGACCTACACCGGGTTGTTCACGTTCATCCGCGATCTGTTCGCATGGATGCCCGACGCGAAAGCGCGCGGCTTCAAGCCGGGACGCTTCTCGTTCAACGTCAAGGGCGGGCGCTGCGAGGCGTGCCAGGGCGACGGCGTGATCGCCATCGAGATGCACTTTCTCCCCAACGTCTACGTGACGTGCGAGCAGTGCAAGGGCCGCCGCTACAATCGCGAGACGCTCGAGATCAAATACCGCGGCAAGTCGATTGCCGACGTCCTCGAACTAACGGTCGACCAGGCGGCCCCGCTGCTCGAAAATCTGCCGGCGATCGCCAATAAGCTGCGTACGCTGCAGAGCGTCGGCCTCGGCTACGTCGCGCTCGGCCAGTCGGCGACCACGCTGTCGGGAGGCGAGGCGCAGCGCGTGAAGCTGGCGAAGGAACTGTCGAAACGCGGCACCGGCCGCACGCTCTACATCCTCGACGAGCCGACGACCGGCCTGCACTTCGAGGATACGAGGAAACTGCTCGACGTCCTGATGAAGCTGGTCGATCAGGGCAACACGATCGTCGTCATCGAGCACAACCTGGACGTGATCAAGTCGGCCGACTACGTCATCGATCTCGGACCGGAGGGCGGCGCTGCGGGCGGGCGCATCGTCGCCGCTGGCACTCCGGAAGAAGTCGCGCAGCACGACCTGTCGGCCACTGGACGCTTCCTGGCGGACCTCCTGGCGCAGGAGCGGGGTCGTCCCGTGCGCTCGGTGGCAGGGTAGATCCCCTGTGGTAGAATTGCCACAATCGTGGTGGGAATGGCTGTGGTCCTCGTACCACAAAGCCGGAATCCGTCGCGTAATCTGACACTGAAACTCGACCGTAAGTTTCTGTAAATAAGCTTGTTATCAGATCGTATGAGATATCCGTTACAAGGGCATCGTCTTTGCTCATCCTTTCATGGCACGTCCCACGTCGCCTGAGAGGCTCATGGACGCACAGCGATCACTTCGTCGTCAGATTTCTTGTAACGGAATCGGTCTTCACTCCGGCAACAAGGTCAATCTCACTCTTAAACCTGCACCGGCTGATTTCGGCATCCGGTTTCGGCGTACCGATCTGGGCGATCACGAAGTGCCGGCGACGGTGCACAACCTCGCTGGAATTCAGCTCGCGACCGGTCTGGCGCTTAACTCCGTGTCGGTCGAGACGGTCGAGCACCTGCTCGCCGCGCTGGTCAGCGTCGGCATCGACAACGTCATCGTCGAATTGAATTCGCCCGAAGTGCCGATTATGGATGGCAGCGCGGCGCCGTTCATTTATCTCATTCACGAAGCGGGCGTGAAGCGTCTGGCGGCGCCCCGGAAATATCTCAAGATCGTCCGCCCGATCGCGCTCTCGCGTGGGGACAAGCGGATCGCCTTGTATCCGTCGGATCACTTCAAGGTCACCTACAGCATCAGCTACGATCATCCGCTCCTGCGGCACCAGTCGCGGACGCTGCGGATCACCGAAGAGTCGTTCGTCGAAGAGCTGGCGCCGGCGCGCACGTTCACGTTCCTCAAGGACGTCGAGATGCTGCGGCAGAACGGCCTGGCGCTCGGCGGTTCGCTCGATAACGCGATCGTCCTCGGCGAGACCGGCGTCCTCAACAACGCGCTGCGCTTCGAAGACGAGTTCGTCCGCCACAAGATGCTCGACGCGATCGGCGACCTCGCGCTGGTCGGCTACCCGGTGATCGGTCACCTCGTGGCCCACCGTGCCGGGCACGCGCTGCACACGGAATTCGCCGCGAAGATCCTCGAAGAGACCAACGCCTGGCGGCTCGTCGAGTCGTCCGAGGCCGACGCGGCTCCGCTGCCGCTGTCTGCCCGCGTCAAGGGCGCCGTTCCCCGCCTCGCCAACTAACACAGAAGTTTCACACCGGCCTGGCCTGGCCCGGCCTGGACTTACACCCTTTCACGACGAAAGAGGTCCGCAGCCTGAGCGCCGCCGGCCAGGACATGACGGGTTGAAACGTCGATCTCGACGCCGCAGGGCGATCGGAATCGCAAGGCGGGCGACACCAAGTCGTAGCACGCAAGGCTGAAGCCTCGCGCCACGTTCGGACGCAAGGCTAAAGCCTCGCGCTATTAACTCACGACGAAGCCGCGGGTCGTCGTCGGCGATCCGCAGCTTTCAAACCAGTCGATCCCCTCGCTCACCAGATCAAATTTCAGCGCATACCGCCCGGGTTCGCCTGGTGCCTCAATGTCGATCGCGATATCGGCCCGGTCGCCAGGGCCGAGCGGCTGCGGCAGCCACGCGCGCGCGAAGTCGCGGTTGATCACCGTGCCGTCTGCGGCGCACAGCTGCGCGCCGAGGCGAACGAGGCGGCGGCCGTAGGTGGCCTGCGCGGGAAACGCGCGGGTCGAGAGGTTCTGCACGCGCGTGCGGACCTGAAGCGGCTGCCCGGCGCGAGCCCGCAGCGGCCGGCTGGGCAGGCCCGGCCACGGCGTGCGGACGTCGATGCGTGCGCGTGGCGTGGCGCCGGGGATCGCGTTCCCCAGGTTGTTGTGATCCCAGACTTCGTAGCGCACGGCTTCGAGATCCGGTGAACCCGGCACGAACCGGCGCGAGTAGGCGTTCTCTGGATGATCGGTCATCTCCCAGCACAGGCGATCGACGCCGATCTCCTTCGCGAGCTCGCGCGCCTCGTTCATCTCCTTCTCGCTGTCGTTCCAGGTGAACAGGATGTAGCGCCAGTTCAGGAACGGCAGGTCGCGCCCGCTCTTCCGCTTCTCGTCGGCCATCGCGCGGAGGTTCGCAATCGCGACGTCGAATTTCCCGCGCTGCCGGTATTTCACGTACGACTCCGGCGTTGCGCCGTCGATCGAGAACGTCACCTCGTCGATGCCCGAGTGCACCAGCCGCCGCGCCTGCACCTCGGTCAGCGCCAGACCGTTGGTGCTGGTGTAGAGATAGATGTGCGGGAAGTGCGCCTTGATGTACTCGCACATTTCGACCGCGCGCTTGTGCAGGAAGGCTTCGCCGTAATTGAAGAAATCGACGCGGACCAGCGATGGTCCCGCTTCATCGATCACGCGGCGGAAGACTTCGAAATCCAGCATGCCGGCCTGTCGCGTACGCGTGATGCCGGTTTCCGGCGCGCAGCACGCCTCGGTGCAGGAGATATTGCAGGCCGCAGTGCACTCGATGTACATCCGCGACGGCAGCGGGCCGACGTCGATCGGGCGGACCGGCGCCGCCTCGTCTTTTGTCAGCGGCAGCTTCAGCGGGCAGTCGCCGCAGAACTTCGAGCCGCCGGCGTTCAGATCCGCACGCAGCGTCGAGATCGTCGGTCCGGTCCAGACGTCGCGCACCGATGCCGTGCGTGTGTCGCCGAGCACGCGATGGCCGTAGGGGTCCGCGCAGCCGCACACGATCCGGCCGTCGCAGAGCATCACCAGGGTGCTCCACGGCCAGGTGCACTGAAACCGCGTGGCGAGGAAGTTCAGGGACATCGATCGGCGGGCTGCGCTTACTTCTTCGAGAGCTTCTTCATGTAGGCTTCGAGCTTGTCGTTCTCGTACTTCACGGTGTTCAGAAACAGGCTCTCGGCCAGGTACGTCCGCCGCTCCTCTTCGTCCATCTGTCCGATGAGGTGCTGAATCTCCTTCACCATGTCCTCGAACGACCGCTCGAACTCGCGCTTGGCCGTGACTTCCTTGTAGAGCGCCTCCATAACGGCCAGAAGGTCGCCATCGATGCTGATTGCTTCGCCGCTGGTGGTCTTGATGGTGCGCATCGCTATACCCCGAAGCTTTTGACAGCGGCCGGCTCGTCGGCGTGTATCTCGATGAAGTTCTGCGCGCCGGTCATCGTCAGCATCGTCTCGACGCGTTTCTGGACGCCGGACAGCTTCAGGTGCCCGCCGGCGTTGTGCACCTGGCGATAGAGGTCCATCAGGCAGCCGATCGTGGCGCTGTCAACGTAGGTGACCGGCGTCAGATCGATGAGGATCTCCTTCTCGCCGGCGGCAATCAGGCCGCTGACTGCGGTGGAGAAGTCGGAGAGGATCGGATACATCAGCCGGGTCTCGCCGACGCGGACGATGGAGACGCCGCCGGTTTTGTCGGTTTTCACATTCATCAGTTGGCTCCTGTGCGCTTCAGCGTCGCACGACTCGGACCGAAATCATCGCCGCGTAGTTTGCGGATCTGCCGGGCCAGTTCCGTGCGGCCGCGGTTAATGCGCGACTTCACGGTGCCTTCCGGCAACCGCAGGCTGTCGGCAATCTCCTGGTAGGACAGTTCCTGGATGTCTCGCATGAGGACCGCGGTCCGCAGCGTTTCAGGCAGCGAGGACATCGCTTCTTTCAGCAGCTGGACGCGGTCCTGCTGCTCGAGCGCGGCCACGGGACCCGGGTCGTGCGACAACGGCGACAGCTCGTTGGCGTCCACGTCGCGGTCGATCGTTTCGCGCTCTTTGCGGACGCTGCGGTAGTGATCGATGCACAGATTGCGGCTGATGCTGATCAGCCAGGTTTGGAAATTCGCGCGGCGGTCGAAGGTGTGCAGCGACTTGAAGATCTTCAGGAAGATGTCCTGCGTCAGATCCTCGGCCTGATCGTGTTTGCCGACGAACTTGTACGCGACGTTGAAGACTTTGCGCCAGTACTGGCGGACGATCTGCTCCCAGGCGAGCTGATCGCCCTGCAGGCAGCGCTGAATCAGCGCCTCGACCGCGTCGCCAGGATCCGGGATCATGTGGGTTGAGTAGAATAGCGTATCACGGTGGCTCAAGCGACTCGCCCGGCCGGCTTCTACAGGCACAACGACGGTATCGACGATTCGCTCGTCTGCGACGACGTGCCGCTGGCCGCGATCGCGGCGGCCGAAGGGACGCCGCTGTACGTCTATAGCGCGGCGCTGCTGCGCGAGCGCTACCGGGCGATCGACGAGGCGTTTCAGGGTTACCCGCATGCGCTGCACTATGCGCTGAAGGCGAACTCCACGCTGGCCATCGCGCGGCTGCTGCGCGAACTTGGCAGCGCCGTGGACGCCAACTCCGTGTGGGAGATCGAGGTCGCCCGCAAGGCCGGCTTCGCGCCCTCGCAGATCGTCTTCACCGGTGTCGGCAAGACGCCCGAGGAGTTGGAGACGGCGGTCGCGCTCGGCGTGAAGGCGATCAACGTGGAATCGGCCGGCGAACTCGCGCGCCTCGAGGCCATCGGGTCGCGCCTGGGGCGCAGCGTCCGCGTCGCGATTCGCGTGAACCCGGACATCGATGCCAAGAGTCATCCAAAGATTTCGACGGGTCTCAAGATCAACAAGTTCGGCGTGCCGCTCGACGATGCGCGGGCGCTGCTGCAGACGTTGAAGGCGCGGCCGTCGCTGACCCTGGTCGCGATTCACGTGCACGTCGGATCGCAGATCACGTCGCTCGATCCGCTGCGCCGCGCCGCGGCGCTGGTCGCCGGGCTGAGCCAGGAGCTCCAGCAGCAGGGCTTTCCGCTCGAGTATGTGGATCTGGGCGGCGGGCTCGGCGTGTCGTACGACGGCAGCGAAGTACCGTCGTCGGCGGAGTACGTGCACGCACTTGTCGATGCTGTGCGGCATACCTCGTTGCCGATCGTCCTCGAGCCGGGCCGCTCGATTGCCGCGCCGGCCGGGGTGCTCGTGGCGCGCATCATCGACGTGAAACCGCGCACGGCCGAGAGCGACTTCGTGATCATCGATGCCGGCATGACCGAGCTGATCCGCCCGGCGATGTACGGCGCGTTCCACCGCATCGAACCGGTGTCGGGGCCGGCTGCCGGCGATCATCACTATGAAATCGTCGGCCCGGTCTGCGAGAGCAGCGACGTCGTTGGCCGCGATCGGATGCTGCCGCTGCTGAAGGTGGGCGACGTCGTGGCGATTCGCGATGCCGGCGCGTACGGATCGGCGATGGCGTCGAACTACAATCGGCGTCCGCTGCCGGCGGAAGTGCTGGTGGATGCCGGCGCGTGGCGCGTGATTCGCCGCCGCCAGACGATTGACGATCAACTCTTGTTGGAATCGTAGAGGAGTAGTCCAACGACCACCATGTCAGGACACATCATCGCGTTCGAAGGTCTCGATCAAAGCGGCAAGCAGACGCAGGCCGAGATGCTGCGCGATCGCCTGAAAGAGCAGGGGCGAAAAGCGCGACTCGTGTCGTTTCCCGATTACGGCACCTCGATCGGTGAGGAGATTGCACGCGCGCTGTCGAACGAGCGCGACTACGGTCCAGACGTGATGCAACTGCTCTATGTGGCGAATCGCTACGAAAAGAAGCCGGAGTTGCTGCGTTGGCTCGAAGGTGGATTGATTCTCGTGTCGGATCGCTACACCGCGTCGAGCGTTGCGTACGGCGAGGCGCTAGGGCTCGATCCCGCATGGCTGAGCGAGATCCAGAAGTTCCTGCCGGCCGCCGCGATCACGATCATGCTCGACATCGCGCCGGAGACCGCCGTGACGCGCAAGTCCGTGGACCGCGACCGCTACGAGCGCGACCTCGCGATGCAGGGTCGCGTGCGCGAGAGCTATCGCCGTCAGGCGACAGAGCAGGGCTGGATCGTCCTCGACGGCGAACGATCGAAAGACGCGATCGCCGCGGACGTGTTCATCGCGGTAGCGTCACGACTCGCGCTGCCGTAAGGGCGCGCACTTCTCCGACACCAGCCTCTTTGAGCACACGCGCGCACGCCTCCAGCGTCGCCCCCGTCGTGCTCACATCGTCTATCAGCACCACAGCCGCACCCGTCAACTGACGCGCCGCGGGCGTGGCGGCGAACGCGTCCCGCATGTTGCGATGGCGCCGGGCAGCGGGCAGTCCCGTCTGCGTCGGTGTTGCGCGAATGCGCCGCAGCGCCGACCGGACCGGGATGCCGACGCGACGCGCGAGATCGGCGGCCTGATTGAACCCGCGATGGCGCCGGCGCGACGGATGCAGCGGCACCGGAATCGCGCAGGTGACGCCGTCGAGGATATCGGCGCCGCGCTCGCGCATCAGCCGGCCCAGCGGGCGAGCCAGGGATCGTCGTCCGTCGTACTTCAGCGCGTGGATGATGGCGCGCAGCGCGCCGTCGTAGGCGCCGATGGCGCGGGCGCGATCGATTGCCGGCGACCCACGGCGGCAGCGTGCACAGCAGGCCAGCGGCAGGCTGACGAGACGCCACGTCGGCAGCGGATCGCCGCAGCGATCGCAGAGCGGTGGCGTGAGTGGAAGAATGGACTGCCAGCAGTCGTCGCAGACGGGGCCGCGGGTCGGATACAGGAGCGGGTGTTCACACGCCGCGCAGGCCGGCGAGAGGACGACCGAGAGAACGGCGTCGGCGGAGGTGCGAAGCGCTTGCATCGTGCACCAGGCGCCGTGCAGAGTGCACCGTGCAACGTGCAGGATGCACCATGCACGGTTTACGGTTCGATTCGTTCCGCGTTCCCCCATAGTCGTTCCAGATCGTAAAACACGCGCGTCTGCGGCCCGAAGACGTGGACGATGAAGTCGAAGTAGTCGAGCAGGATCCACTCGGAGCGGTCGTAGCCTTCGACAAACGCCGGCTTGACGCCCTTGGCGGCCAGTGCGTCCCTCACCCCGTCGGCGATTGCGCGCACCTGGCGGGTGTTGGTGCCAGAGGCAATCAGGAAAAAGTCGGTGAAGACCGCGGACTTCCGCAGGTCGAGTAGCACCACGTTCACCGCCTGCTTGTCTTCCGCCGCCGCGATCGCCAAGGCGATCTCCGCCGGCAGTTTCTTAGTCCTCTTCACTTTCGGCGTCTTCGCTTCAGTCTTCTTCGCGTCACTCTTTTTCATGCAACCTGCCTGCCGCCTGACTCGGCGGGGCGTCGAGCTTTCTCCGCCCCGGTGTCATCGACGTGTAAAGTCCGTGTTGTTCAATATGTTGCTGCACGTGTGGCGGCACCAGGCCGGCGATCGACTCGCCGGCGGCCCGCCGCTCCCGGATCGCAGTTGCTGACACGTCGGCCGTCGGCGCATCGATCAAAATGATCAACGGATCAATCTGAGACATCGCGTCGATCGGCGGCTTGGCCATCCGGTTGGCCAGTTTCGGCAGCCGCCGCGGCAGTTCGATCGCGGAGTATCCCGGGCGCGAGACGACGACGAAATGCGCCGAGTCGAGGATCCGGGGATAGTCGCGCCAGCTGGCGATCTCGGCGAACGCGTCGGCGCCGATCACGAAGAACAGCTCCGACGACACGTAGCCGCGCTCGTGAAACAGATCCAGCGTGCGCGACGTGAACGACGGCGCGTCGTGCCGCAATTCCATGTCCGCCGCGCGCCAGTCGGGACGTTCAAGCACGGCGAGCGACACCATCGCGAACCGGTGATACGACGAGGCCAGGGGCTGCGGCCGGTGCGGCGGGACGTTCGCGGTGATCACGAACAGTCGCGTCAGCTCCAGCGCCTTCACCGCGACATCGGCGAGATCGAGATGGCCCCAGTGAATCGGATCGAACGTGCCGCCGAGGATGCCGATGCGGCGCGCGGACGATTTCATGTGGCTACGCAGCCGGCTCGCGCGAGGCCGCCAGTCCCCGCCACATCGCTTCGAGCAACTCCGGCACGCCCTGTCCGCTGACGCCAGAGACCCTCAGGAAGGGCAGCTTGAGCTTCTTTGCGCGTTTCTCGAGCGCCTTCAACGCCTCCTCGTTCGAGGGATCGAACGCGTCCATCTTGTTGGCGACGACAATTTGCGGTTTGGCGGCGAGCGTTGGCGCGAAGAGTTCGAGCTCCTTGCGCACGGTGTCGAGATCCTCGACCGGGTTGCGTCCGGTGCCGCCGGACATGTCGATCAGGTGAACCAGGAGCTTGGTCCGCTCGAGATGGCGCAGGAACTGGTGGCCCAGGCCCAGGCCGCGATGCGCGCCTTCAATCAGTCCGGGCACGTCGGCGACCACGAAACTGCGGTCTTCGCTGATGCGGACGACGCCGAGATTCGGAATCAGCGTGGTGAACGGATAGTCGGCGATCTTCGGCCGCGCGGCCGAGATGCGCGCGATCATCGTCGACTTGCCCGCGTTGGGGAAACCGACCAGCCCGACGTCGGCGAGCAGTTTCAGCTCGAGCCGCAGATCCTTGATCTCGCCTTCTTCACCCGGCTGCACTTTGCGCGGCGCGCGGTTGGTGGCGGTGGCAAAGCGGGCGTTGCCCATGCCGCCGCGGCCGCCCTTTGCGACAAGCACGCGCTGACCCTCTGCCGACAGGTCGGCGAGCAATGTGTACGGAGATTCGGGATTTTCGGGGTCGACGTGTTTTTCGTAAACCAGCGTACCGATGGGCACGGAAAGCTCGAGGTCCTTGCCGGCGGAGCCGGTACAGTTCGAACCCATGCCGTGCTCACCCGGCTCGGCGTCCGACTTCGGGTGGTACCGGTAGTTGATGAGGGTATTGATGTGCGGGCTGGCGACGAAATACACCGACCCGCCGTGACCGCCGTCACCGCCGCTCGGGCCGCCGCGCGGGACAAACTTCTCGCGGCGGAAGGCGAGACAGCCTCGCCCACCGTGGCCCGCTTCAACGTGAATGTCGACTTCGTCGACGAACAAGTTAATCGAGCGGCTGGATGCTGATGACCCGGCCGCGCTGGCCGTGGTCCTCGAACTTCACGCGCCCGGCCGTTTTCGCGAAAATCGTATCGTCTTTGCCGAGACCCGCGTTCAGGCCGGCCTGAAAACGGCGTCCGCGCTGGCGAACGATGATCGTCCCGCCGGAGACGAGGTTGCCGTCGTGTGCTTTCACGCCGAGCCGCTGCGAGTTCGAATCGCGGCCGTTACGTGAGCTGCCTTGTCCTTTTTTGTGAGCCATTGCCTAGCCTTGAAAATCCTACAGAAGGATGTCTTTGATCAACACGCGCGTGTGGAAGGCGCGGTGTCCGTTGGTCCGACGCATGCCCTTTCGGCGCTTCTTCTTGAAGACGCGGATCTTCGGCCCGCGCTCCTCGCCCTCGACCACGGCGATGACGCGTGCATTGGCCACGAAGGGCGCGCCCGCGAGGATTTCACCGCCGTCTTTTTCGACCAGCAGCACGTCGGTAATCGTGAGTTCTGCGCCCGGTTCACCGGCGGTTCCCGCGATGGTGGCAAAACCACCTGGGGTCACCTTGAACTGGTGTCCGGCGCTCTGAATGATTGCGTACATAATCGGCACCTGTGGAAAGGGGACATTTTACTATCGAAATCGCTCAGGTGTAAAGGACGGCCTTCCTGAGGCCATGGGGGCAGATGGCTACTTGAGCAGGACGCGCGTGCCGCGGATTTTCTGGCTGCTCAGCGCGCTCAGGAAGTTCGGCACCAGGCGGTCCATCAGTTCGAAGTAGGACGACAGCGCCGGCGTGTTCTGCTGCGCGTTGTACATCACTTCTTCCCGGTAGCTCTCCGAGTACATCGTCGCGCCGGTGCGGCCGTCGATGAACACGAACTTCGGCCGCAGGATGAACCCCTTGCGCTCCATGTATTGCCGCACGGGGCGGACGATACGGCGGCCGAGGCTGTCGTAGGTTTCCTGATCGCGCTGCACGAAGCCCGACGTCGTCCGACTGGAGAAGAGGACCGTGCCGGTGACGATCAGCGGGTTCTGAAACTCTTCGCCGATGCGCTTCCAGTACGCCGTGTTCGCGAACAGCCGTTCGTACGGCTCGAGATCTTTTTCTTCCTTGATGTCCTTGGGCAGCGCCAGCGTCTGGCTGGCCTTGTCGGTCGGGCTCTGTTCCTTGGCGATCTCGATGAGCTGGAGGATGTCGGCGTCGATGACTTTCAGCGACGACTTCGTCCGCAACTGACTGCGCAGCAGCCGCACCGTCTCCTGATTCGCGTCGACGTCCTCACTGCCGCCGGCCACGAAGCCGATGACCAGGACGCGCTGGAACGGCGAGACGTCCATCTTCGGCTGGATCGGCGTTTCGATCGCGATCTCGACCATGTCCGGCCCGCACGCAAGCGCGAACACCGCGCCGCACGCCGCGATGATCGCGAACGCGAGACTACTTCTCTTTAGCCTGGCTGGTCCGGTCATTGATTTCCTTGAACAGCTCGTAGTTCTGACGGACCTGGGCGTTGTTCGGATCCAGTTCGATCGCCTTCTCGTAGGCCTTGCGGGCCTTGTCGAGTTGTCCCTCGTGCTCGTACGCGATCGCGAGATCGTTGTAGGCGGCGACGTAGGCGGGATCGAGTTCGGTCGCCTTTTGCCAGCGGTAAATCGCCTCGCGCCACAGGCCACGCTGCGCGACGTTGATGCCGAATTCCACCTGCGACTTCGCCTCGCTTTTCGCGTCAGCGAATGCCGACGAGGCCGACACAGCCGCAGCCAGCGCGACGAGAGCGACAACGGGCACTTTCATAGGTGATTGTCGGCCACTATACCGTACTCCAGGAGCGGTTCGAGCAAGCCGTATGCCATGACGGATGTGGCAAAACAGGCGGTTTTTGCACGATCATTCGTCGGCGATTTACGAAACGCGGGCGGTGCTGTCCTCTGGACGTCGCGGGCGGCGCGACACCGCCTATAATAGACACGCAGAGAGGTCGAGTTCCGCGCGTAACCGCGCGAGACCGGCCTCTTTTTGTTTGTGGGCCGTCGCGCGCCAAGTTGAGGTGCGTGATGAGTGAACTTCTGGATTTCGTGGCGTTGTCGCTCCTGCCCCCGTGGTGCTGGCGGGTGGCAGCCGACTGGTTGCGACGCGGCGATCCATCCGACCTCGTCGTCCGGCGGCTGCTCGCCGCGCGATGGGGCAAGGAGCCGGACGGCGTTCCGGCGCTGCGCTCGCTGGCCGAGACCGCTGTCGGTCGCGCGCAGGCCGCGTCGATCACCGCGATCGCCTGGAACGATCCGGACTATCCCGTCGCGTTGACGACGATTGCGGATCCGCCACCGGTGTTGTGGACGCGCGGGCGCGTCGCGGCGCTCAGCGCACCAGCGGTCGCCATCGTCGGGTCGCGGGCGGCCTCGCCCTACGCGCTGTCGGTGGCCGAACAACTCGCGGGAGACCTCGCCGCCAGCGGTCTGGTGATCGTCAGTGGCCTTGCGCGCGGCGTCGATTCCGCCGCACATCGCGGAGCGCTCGCCGCCGGCGGCGTCACGGTCGCGGTCCTCGGATCGGGCGTCGACGTCCTGTATCCGCCAGAGCACGCGTCGCTGGCGAAGGAGATCGACCGCGCCGGCGCCGTCGTCAGCGAGCTGGTGCCGGGGACAGAGCCGATGCCGTGGTTTTTTCCACGGCGCAACCGGATCATCAGCGGGCTGTCGCGAGCCGTCGTCGTCATCGAGGCGGGGGAGAAAAGCGGGTCGCTGATCACGGCGCGCTGCGCGCTCGATCAGGGGCGCGATGTGCTGGCGGTGCCGGGCAATGTGCTGAGCGGCCGCAACCGCGGCGCCCATGCGCTCTTGAAGGACGGCGCAAAGATCGTGGAGTCTGCGGACGATATCCTCGAGGAACTGGGGATGACCCGCGGCGCCGGTGTCAGCGGGGTCAGACCCCCGGGTGCCGAGGACGAACGGGGTTTGACCCCGCGTGATCCCGTGCTCGACTGTCTGGTGCCTGGCGAGGCCGCCGATCTCGACGAGATTTCCGAACGATCGGGCCTGGGTTCGTCACGTTTGCTGCCGCGGCTCTTCGAGCTCGAACTGCAGGGGCTCGTGCGCCGCGCCGGCGGCGGGCGGTTCATACGGATTGACAGAACGTGTTAGGGTGAAGCGGGACTATGGCAAAAACCCTGGTAATCGTGGAATCGCCGACCAAGGCGCGCACGCTCGAGCGATTCCTCGGCGATAAATATGTGGTGAGGTCGAGCTACGGACACGTCCGCGATCTTCCCGATTCCGCGAGCCAGGTGCCGGCGGAAATCAAAAAACAGAAGTGGGGACGCCTTGGCGTCGACACCGACGGTGACTTCAAGCCGTATTACGTCGTGCCCGACGACAAGCGCAAGAACGTTGCTGAATTAAAGACCGCGCTCAAGGGCGCCTCCTCCGTGATGCTCGCCACCGACCCCGATCGTGAAGGCGAGTCGATCAGCTGGCACTTGCTGCAGGTGCTGAATCCCAAAGTCCCCGTCAAGCGCATCGTCTTTCACGAGATCACGAAGAAGGCGGTCGAGCAGGCGATTCTCGAAGCGCACGATGTGGACGACAACCTGGTGCGCGCGCAGGAAAGCCGCCGCATTCTCGATCGGTTGTATGGCTACACGCTGTCGCCGGTGCTGTGGAAGAAGGTCCAGACCGGACTGAGCGCCGGCCGCGTGCAGAGCGTGGCCGTGCGGCTGATCGTCGATCGCGAAGAAGAGCGGCTCGCGTTTCGCGGCGCGCGCTACGCCGATCTCGACGCGCAGTTTTCGGCCGAGGGGCGGACGTTTGGCGGCACCCTGACGCGCGTGGGTGACGTCAGGGTCGCCAGCGGCAAGGACTTCGATCAGCAGGGCGTGCTGACCGGCAAGAACGTGCGTCTGCTGTCCGATGCGGATGCGGCGTCGCTGGCCGACGCGCTGAACCGCAATCTCCCGTGGAGCGTGACCAGCGTCGAGGCGAAGCCGGGCGTCGAACGCCCCGCCGCACCGTTCACCACCTCGACGCTGACGCAGGAAGCCAGCCGCAAGCTCGGTTTCTCCACGCAGCGGACGATGCAGGCGGCGCAGCGGCTGTTCCAGGACGGCCACATCTCGTATCACCGCACCGACTCGACGACGCTCAGCGATGAGGCGTTGTCGGCATCGGCCAGCGCCATCCGCGAGATGTTCGGCAACGACTACTACGCCGGCCCGCGCCGCTACGCGACCAAGGTCAAGAATGCGCAGGAAGCGCACGAAGCGATCCGGCCGACGGCGTTCACCAGCGCTGCCGCCGCGCTCGAAGGCGTGCTTGCCGGCGACGATCTCCGCCTCTACGAACTGATCTGGAAGCGGACGATGGCGTCGCAGATGGTGGACGCGCGCGTGCTGCGCACGACGATCGAGATTTCCGGTACGGCGACCAACAACCAGCGTGCGGTGTTCACCGCGTCTGGCAAGGCGATCGAGTTCGCCGGCTTCCGCCGCGCCTACGTCGAGGGCAGCGACGATCCGTCAGCCGAATTGGAAGAGCAGGAGACCGTGCTGCCGGTGCTGACTGTCGGCGAGCGGATCAACCGGGCGCAGACGCGCGTGCTCCTCACCGGGCTCGAGTCCAAGAGCCACGAGACCAGCCCGCCCGCGCGCTACACGGAAGCGTCGCTGATCAAGGAACTCGAGCGGATCGGTGTCGGCCGTCCGTCGACGTTTGCCGCGACCATCGGCACGATTGAACGGCGCGGCTACGTGTTCCGGCAGGGCAAGGCGCTGGTGCCCAGCTTCACGGCATTCGCCGTCACGCGTCTGCTGCGCGAGCACTTTGGCGACCTCATCGACGTCGAGTTCACCGCGGAGATGGAGGAAGACCTCGACCAGATCTCGCGCGGCGAGCGTGAGTGGCTCGACTTCATCAAGCAGTTTTATCGTGGCGACAAGAATCATCGCGGGCTCGAAGAAGCGGTCAAGCAGGCGCAGGAGAACGCGGAGTATCCGCTGATCGACGTCGGCGTCGATCCGGCGTCGGGCGAGAAAATTCGCGTGCGCATCGGCCGGTTCGGCCCGTTCCTCCAGCAGGGCGAGGGCGGACCAGGCAAGACGGCGGGTCTGCCGCCGACGCAGGCGCCGGCCGATCTGACGATCGAAAAGGCCGTCACATTGATCCGCCTCAAGGCCGCGGGGCCGCGCACGCTCGGCGACGATCCGAAGACCGGGATGAAGGTCTACGTGATCAACGGTCGCTTCGGCGTCTACGTCCAGTTGGGCGAGACACCGGAGAAGAGCAAGGAAAAGCCGAGGCGCTCATCGCTGATTGGCAGCATGACCGAGGCGTCGGTCACGCTCGAAGAGGCCCTGAAGCTGCTCGAGTTGCCGCGCGATCTCGGCGCGGACCCGGAATCAGGCGAGGTCATCGTCGCGGGGCTCGGACGGTTCGGCCCGTACATCAAGAAGGGCGACGACTACCGCTCGCTCGAAGAGTCGGACGACCTCTTCACCGTCGATCTCGAACGCGCGCTCGCGCTGCTGGCGGCGCCGAAACGGTCGTCGCGTCAGGCAGCGAAGCGGGTCATTCGGAAGATTGAGGTGCCGGACGGTGGCGCCGCGCTGCAGGTGCTCGAAGGACGATTCGGTCCGTACGTGACCGACGGCGAAACGAACGCGTCGATTCCCAGGGGCGTCGACCCTGGAACGATCTCGCTGGAAGACGCGCAGGGGCTGCTCGAAGCGCGCCGCGGCGCGCCGCCGCGTGAGAAGCGCGGACGCCGCGCGGCCAAACCGTCCAGGAAGAGTGCCGCGAAGGCGGCACCGGTGGCGAAGTCGAAGGTGAAGGCGCTGGCGAAGCCCAAGGCCGCGGCCAGGAAGAAGGCCGTTCGCACGCGCGCGAGCTGATGGCGATTCGCATCGTCGGCGGTGGCCTCGCGGGTTCAGAGGCTGCCTGGCAGGCAGCGTCACGCGGCGTGCCGGTCACGCTCTACGAGATGCGGCCGGTGCGTCCCACCGCCGTGCATAAGACCGATCGGCTCGCCGAACTGGTCTGCAGTAATTCCTTTCGCGGTGACAAGCTCGACAACGCCGTCGGCCTGCTCAAGGAAGAAATGCGGCGGCTCGATTCGCTGGTCATGCGCGCGGCCGAGGCCAGCCGCGTGCCAGCGGGCGCGGCGCTTGCGGTCGATCGCGAGCGGTTCGCCGAGATCATCACCGACACACTCACCGCGCACCCGCTGATCACGATCGTGCGTGAGGAGATCGCGTCGATCCCGGCGTCGAGCGAGCGCGAGCCGGTGATTCTCGCCACTGGTCCGCTGACCTCTGACGCGCTGTCAGCAGACCTTGTCTCGGTGGTCGGACAGGCGCATCTGTATTTCTACGACGCCATCAGCCCGATCGTCCTCGCCGAGTCGATCGATCGTTTGAAGGTCTTTCGTCAGTCGCGGTGGGATCGGAGTTTTCGCAACGCTGAAGCGCCGCGCCACATCATGACACCCGCCGGGACACCCGTGGCGCAGGACTTCAGTCCTGCGATGACGCCGGTGGCGCAGGCCGCCGGCCCCGCGTGCGGCGTGGACGATGGCGAAGGTGATTACCTGAACTGTCCGCTGACGCGCGAGGAGTACGAAGCGTTTTACCGCGCGCTGACGACGGCTGAATCGGCGACCGTGCACGACTTCGACAAGGAGCGTTTCTTTGAAGGCTGTCTGCCAATCGAAGTGATGGCGCACCGTGGACCGGATACCTTGCGATTCGGGCCGATGAAGCCGGTCGGCCTCACCGATCCGCGCACCGGTCGCGAGCCGTACGCCGCAGTGCAATTGCGTCAGGACAATCTCGCCGGCGATCATTTCAGCCTGGTCGGGTTCCAGACGCAGATCAAGTGGGGCGATCAGGCGCGTGTGCTGCGGATGATTCCCGGCCTCGAACAGGCGGAGTTCGTGCGCTTCGGCATGGTGCACCGGAACACCTACGTGAACGGCCCGACCGTGCTCGCCGAAACGTGGCAAGTGCGTTCGCGTCCCACGCTGTTCTTCGCGGGGCAGATGTCTGGTGTTGAAGGGTACGTAGAGTCGGCGGCGTCAGGATTGCTCGCCGGGATCAACGCGGCCGCCCTGGCCAAGGGCGAGCCGGTATCATCCCCCCCGCGCACGACGGCCATCGGCGCCCTCGCGTATTACGTGTCGCACGCCAACCCGGCGCACTACGAGCCGTCGAACATCACGTTCGGGATCATCCAGGCGCTGGACCCCTCCAGGCTCGGGGCCGGCAAGGCGCCGCGTGGCAAGAAGGCGCGCAACGAGGCGTTGTCGGCGCGCGCGCTCGCCGATCTGCAGGAGTGGGTCCATGACCGCACATCTCAAAGCGTTTCTGCAGTTTCTCGCGCTTAACCGCAACGCGTCGGCGCACACCGTGCGCGCCTACGACAGCGATCTGACGCAGTTCCTCGCACATGCCGCCGCCGGTGCGGGTGTGAAGGTGCGCGATCTTGCGCCGGCGCAGCTGGATCGGATCGCCTTGCGCGGCTTCCTCGGCGACCTGCACAAGCAGGGCAAGTCGCGCGCGTCTGCGGCGCGCAAGCTCGCGGCGGCGCGGACGTTTCTGCGCTACCTGCTCCGCGAGGATCTGATCGCCGACGACCCCGGCGCGCTCGTGGCGACGCCGAAGCGCGACATCCGCATGCCGGCACATCTGTCGGAAAGCGAAATGACCGCGCTGCTCGAGGCGCCCTCGACGGACACACCGTTCGGCCGCCGCGATCGCGCCATCCTCGAGCTGTTCTACGCGTCAGGCCTGCGCCTGAGTGAACTCGCCGGGCTCGACGTGGACGATGTGAACCTGAGCGCGAACATGGTGCGCGTGCTCGGCAAGGGCGGCAAGGAACGGATCGTGCCGTTCAACAAGACGGCGGCGCGTGCGATCCGCGCCTACTGGCCCGATCGCGAGCTGCTGGTGCAGATGAAAGCCCGCGGCCGCCGGGCGCGCGACCCGTTGTTCGTGAATTACCTCGGCGGCCGGCTGACCGTGCGCAGCATCGACCGGCTCGTGCGCCGCTACGTCGCCGTCAGCAGCGCGCGGCTAGGGATCAGCCCGCACGCGCTGCGCCACTCCTTCGCGACGCACCTGCTGCAGCGCGGCGCCGACCTGCGCGTGATCCAGGAACTGCTCGGCCACGCCCGCCTCAGCACGACGCAGCGCTATACCCACGTGAACTCGGCGCAGCTGCTCGAGGTTTACCAGAAGAGTCATCCAAGGGCGAAGAACTAGCCACGAAAGCACGGAAGACACGAAAAAGACACCGAGATCTCTTTCGTGTTTTCGTGGCGAAATGCTCAGGTGGTCGCCACGCCTGCCATCATTTTGCACCCGCACTGTTGCGCTGGTCGGTCTTGACGTGACCGAATTCAATCGCGGGCTTGGGATCCAGGTTGGCGCGACCCGCCGGCACTCGGACATTCTTGAACTTCGAGGTCGCGCGGTCGAGTGCCGGAAAGAGATCGATCGATCCCGCGAGGTGCGCCTGGCAGCGTAGCATCAACTTCACGAACTGAGCGTGAAACACGTACTTTGTCTTCGTGCCGACCTCGCCCGTGAGTGGATGAACGACGACCAGCCGCAACTCGGCGAGCCCGTCGGCGCTGACGACAAGAATGTCGGCCTTTTGGAACTCGAAGAGCACGCGCCGCCCGTTATTGTAGATGGGCGCGAGCACGTGTTGCTCGGGATCGCCGCCTTGTGACTCTTCGGGCAGGACCACGGCCACCACCTTGCCGGCGTCCGAGGCTTTCGTCAACTCGAGCTGCATCCGGAATTGCGGCTGAGGACCGTTCGCCGGCGCGTGCACGGGCCTGGCCTTGGTCACCGTATCCGATGCGATTAGCTCGCACGCGATCTGGGTCCAGCTTCCTCCCTTTCTCTTCCGCTCCTTGACCCCCGGCTGGCCGAGCGCCTCGGCGATCCGTCCGGCATACAACGCGACCACCTGCAGTCTCATTCAGGTCTCCCGCGAAAGGAGCCGTGCAGCCATGCTGCATGCTCGATCGAGCCAACGGGTATTTCAAGCAGCAGAATGCGATAGGCGTCTCCGCGCAGCGCCGATCGCAGGCGACGCTTCAGCAGGGCCAGGTCCACCGTTCTGCTGGCCCACCGCATATTGCCGAATAGAAACACGAAGTTCGCCTGACGCAGGACGCGCTCCGCTCTCTTTCTTGCGGCGAGAGTCGCCACGTCGTACACGGCGAGGACCATCACCACAGGGACCGATAGGGCTCGTAGGTGGATCCGGTGTCGAGGGCGCGAGCGAGCGCTCGAGCCTGTCGATGGATGACGGCAAGCATGCTGTGCCTGCTGTCGTCGCGTCGCTCCAGCGCGCGGGCGAAGGCACGCTGGGCGAGGGTTCGAGTGTGCGACGTGAGGTCGCCGCGGTCGTTGAGCTCGAGTCGGCTGCCCCGGCCCACCAGGGAGAGGACGACGCGATCCACGAGAGGCTGTCGGAATTCCTCCATCGCGTCGAAGACCAACCCGGGGGTTTTCCGGCGGCTGGTGTGCAGCAGGCCGATCGAGGGATCGAGCCCCGCGTGCTCGATGGCGTGTCGCACCCGCAGGTGGAGCGACCAGTATCCGAAGTTGAGGAGTTTGTTGACGAGATCGGTCGCGCCGCGTCCGCGGCGAACGGTGAATTGCGCGGCGGGCGGAATCGCCATCGCGAAGGCGCTCCAGTAACGTGCGGCCGCCCTCGCTTCCGCGAGGAACAGCGGCGTGCGCATCGACGACAACGTTCCGGTGACCGTCCGGATTCTGGCCTGGAGCGACCGCAAGTCCGCCGCGGCCGATTTCAGCGACGCGCGAACGTCGTCGTCGCGCTTGGAATACTTTGCGTGATAGAGCAGGAGCGCTCGCTGATTCGCAATCTTCGCCGACAGGATGGCGCGCGCGATCCCGGTTCCGTCCGTCGTCAGGCGAGCGAGGAGCTGCCGCTCCGCCAACCCGGGTTTCAGCTCCGAGCGCACCGGCAGAATGCGTACCACCGGAAGGCCGGAGGAGGTGGACACGGTCACCGAAATCCGTCGCCGCGCGCATTGGCTCAGTACACGGGTCGATACGCACACGCCGTCCGATTCAATGCTGACGTGCCCCACGTCGTCGAACGGGCATTCGAAGATGGTTTGCTTTTTCCGGCGGACGACCAGGATTGGCCCCGTGTGCGTGACGAACGCACCATACGTCGGTATGCGAAGCAAACGTCCGAAGAGGATCGACGGCCGCTGACGTGACGCGACATCGTGGACGCGGAGTTGCGTTCGTGTGGAATGGGCTCGTGCCGGGCGCGTCACCGCAACCGCCTCGCCGCCTCGCCAGGGGTCGTCCGACGGCCAGCCGAGGTCCTCGAACGAGCTGCTGGGTGTACGATCGTCCGTGTACGAACCGCGGGGGCCGGCAGTGGTAAACGAGCTGGTCAGGCTCTCGAACGCGGACCGGCCCAGGACCGAATCAGCGCCGACCGCCTGCAAGTACGCGTTGCCCGAAACGCTTCGCCATGCCTCGAGAACTTCGAGCTGCCTGTCCATCTCAGGCGAGTTGCCGCCGTAGTAGTTCCGCCAGCCGCGGACCAGGTCGTTGTGCTGTTTGGCGGCGTCGAACACCCGTTCGCGGCGCCGGTCCGCGAGGATCGCGCCGATTCTGGATCTGAACTCGTCGAGCGACGCCTCCGGCACCAGCCACGACGAATTCGTGAATCTGAAGCCGACGAAGGTGAAGCCTTCGTCGACGGTGACGTACTGCGTCTTCTGCGTCTTGAGCGCGAGCTGCAGATGTACGCGAAGGTAGTCGGCGATCGATTGCAGCGCCTCTTCGGCATCCGGCTGGGTGCGTGCGAGGACGACGAAATCGTCGGCGTAGCGCACGTGCTCGCGGCCCGCCGCCTCCAGCATGCGGTCGAATCCGGTGAGAAACAGGTTGGCGAGCACCGGCGACACCGGGGCGCCTTGAGGAATACCTTTAAGGGGATGCAGTTTGGTGGCGCCCTCGACGATCGGCGCACGCAGCTATCGCAACACGAATGCGACACCCTCGTCATCGACGCCCTGCGCGCTCAACTGCTGCGCGACGAGCCGATGCTCCACGTTGTCGAAGAATTTCTCGATATCGGCGGTCACGACGTGCGTCGCCGATGACAATCGTCCCGAGAGGTACAGCGCGGCGCGACGTGGGCCGAGAAATGGACGATAGGCAAAGCTGCGATCCGAGAACGACGAGGCCAGGCGGTCTTGCAGCACTAGCGCGCAGGCCGTCTGAACGATTCGATCCGTCACGGTCGGGATGGCCAGAAGCCGCCACCCGCCGGCGGCTTTCGGGATTCGCACTTGCCGTAATGGACTGGGCGCGTACGAGCGCGACTCCACCGAGCGCTGAAGATCGGCGAGTCGCGTTTCGGCTTGTCGCCGAAAGACCTCGACGGACACGCCGTCGGTGCCGGGCGCGCCGGCGGCCGCGCGAACCCGGAACCAGGCGTCGCGCAGGCGGTGGGGCTGCGCCATCGCCTCGATCAGGGGAGCCGCGGTTTCCGTGCTGGTCGCCGTCATGTCGTCCTACTCATGAGGGACGACGGCAGGTAGGACTGGCAACGCCTCCTCCCACTCGCGCCAGAAGCGGTCGGCCTTGCGGACCAGGCCACCTTGCCCCTTGGAATTGCCGACGAGGCGGGCGACGATCGCCTGGCGTGTGCAACGCTCGCGCGCGGCAATTTCGAGGATCGTGAGCTGCTCGACGATAAGGCAGCGCAGAGTGCGAAGCTCCGTCGTGGTGAATCGACCGCTGTCGACCATCCGTTCGAGGCGCTCGCGCCGGTCGGCCGCGGACGCGTCAGCGACTCCAGGCTCGGCGGATGTCGGCTCGTTATCGCCGGGCGCCGACACGGCGATGGCGTAACGGCCGTTGCGTTTGGCGACGGTGATTTGGCGCGCGGCGCCGTCGTGATCGGCGACTCTTGCGAGGTGTTGCAGACGATGACGAGGCGAACAGCGGGGCATGGCTCGGCCTCCGAGGCGCGGGCCGTGAGGTGAGCCTGCTGATCTCCGTGAACGGCAG
This sequence comes from Acidobacteriota bacterium, assembly GCA_025358945.1. Taxonomy (GTDB): domain Bacteria; phylum Acidobacteriota; class Vicinamibacteria; order Vicinamibacterales; family CAVVIG01; genus CAVQFC01. Next base: position 6,285 of record JANYHS010000008.1, on the reverse strand, counting down.
ATTGTGACGAAGCGGAGGCGGGAGCTTACCGCGTTGATCAGACGCGGCCGAATACGCGGGTTCGCGGAGGTAGTGAACGGACCTCACTCTTCGCACAGAGCCCGTACTGCCCTGAGACCGTAGTGATTATCCGAGCCAACCGCCCGCAACCAGGGAAAGTGTACCGGCGACCGCCGGCCCAACCATCCAACAGCCCCCGACCCTTCGCCGGGCCTTCCCGCGCGATTCTACGCTGCTCGGCGGCCGGCTTCAATCGGGAGCGCCACAAGATCGGCGTTCGAAAAAGGTGTAGCGAGCCACGTTCCGTGAGCGGTTTCGATCGAAATCTGGTGAAGCGCTGAAACATTTCGGGATGCACGGCGTGCGGCCGGAGCGCGCATCGCCCTCGAGGGTTCCTATCCCATTCGCGGGCAGCAAGTTGCGGTTGGCGGCGAAAGCGGTCCCCTGAATCACCACATCCATCCGTTTTCGGCGTTGACTCTGAAGCTTTGCCGTCTACAATTTACGGAAGCTCAAGGGGCGTTCGATCTTGGCGTATTCGGCGTCCGATAACACTCAATCAGTACTCCTGCTGACGCTTGAACGCAGAGAATCTTGTCTCTGCGTTCTTTCTTGCGGATTGATGTCGCGTCCGGCGCTACCGCTGGAGCGCAAGCGTGACGGCTAGCGCTTCATCGACGTCGGCCATTTCGCCGGCCGTCAGCGTGGTCACTCGCGCCTTCAGACGGATTTTGTCGATCGACCGGATCTGATCACCCAACGCGCGTCCGCGTTTCCCCTTCACCTCCACTGAGGCCTCGCCCGGATACAAGGAATCGACGTTGCTGGTGATCGGCAGCACCACGACGCGCGTGCCGTAGCGGTTACAGGAATCGTTCGAGACGATGACCGCAGGGCGGGTCTTGCGAATTTCGGTGCCCACAACCGGGTCGAGGTTCACCCAGTACACATCGCCCCGCCGTGGGGGCCGGCTCACTCGGGCCATCCTTCGATCTCGGTGGCGTTCCAGTCAGCGTGGCTTTCGGCCGTCCGCGATCGTTCGTCTGCCGATGCCCGGTATGCCTCGTCGAGCGATTTGCGGGAGGGGTGCAGCTGCGCCCGGATCGCCGCATTGATGAATCGGCTGATGCCTTTGGCCGGCAATTCACGCTTGAGACGGTCGTGAACGTCTTCGTCGATGGTGATGTTGAGACGGACGGGCATAAGGTGAATCCTGTAGTGAATACAGTATCACACCCTGCCGGACAGATCGTGTTGTCACGAAAACACACGAAGCGTACGAAAAGCACAAAAAAGAGATCGATCTTCTTCGTGTGCTTCGTTCCTTTCGTGAATTTCGTGATCAGCTGGCCGCGGCGACCAGCGGCGCGGCGCGGCGGCCGCGCGGGAACTCGATGCCCAGTACTTTGATCTTGTAATTCATCACGCGCGGGCTGATCGACAGCAGTTCCGCGGCGTCCTTCTGCACCCAGTTCGACATCTTCAACGCTTCCACGAGCGCGTGACGTTCGATGTCCTCCAGCGGGATGCCGGTCGGCGGAATCTTGACCACCGACGCGTGTTCGCGCGAGCTGCCCAGGCTCGCCACTTCGCCCAGCCGCAGGTCGATCGCGGCGATCGCCTTGCCTTCAGCCAGCAGAATCGCGCGCTCGATGGTGTTCTCGAGCTCGCGGATGTTACCGGGGAAGTTGTAGCGCATCAGCAGCTTCTGCGCTTCGGGTTCGAGCCCGTCGATCTTCTTCTTCAGTTCGCCGGCGAACTTGCGGATGAAGGTCAGCGCCAGCGGCACGATGTCGTCCTTGCGTTCGCGCAGCGGCGGCATCTCGATCGACACCACGTTCAACCGGTAGTAGAGGTCTTCGCGGAACTGTCCGGACTGGACCATCTGCGACAGGTCGCGGTTGGTCGCGGCGATCAGCCGCACGTCGACGCGCAGCGTGCGGGTGCCGCCGAGCCGCTCGAATTCGTGCTCCTGCAGCACGCGCAGAATTTTCGCCTGCGTGCTCGGGCTCATGTCGCCGATTTCGTCGAGGAACAGCGTCCCGCCGTCCGCCTGCTCGAAGCGCCCGATCCGCTGCTTGTCGGCGCCGGTAAACGCGCCCTTCTCGTGGCCGAATAATTCGGACTCGAGCAGGTTCTCCTGCAGCGCGGCGCAGTTCACTTTCACGAAGTTGCGGTTGTTGCGCAGGGAGTTGTGATGCGTGGCGCCCGCAATCAGCTCCTTGCCCGTACCCGTTTCGCCGCGGATCAGCACGGTGGTGTTGCTCTTCGCCACCTTCTTGACGATGTCGAGGACGTGCTGGAGGGCGGCGCTGGTGCCGACGATCTTGTCGAACTCGTAAATGTCCTGCTGTGTGCCGCGGAGGTATTCGATCTCGTTCTTCAGGCGCTTCATTTCCAGCGCCTTCTCGATCTTGACCTCCATCTCCTCGATCTCGAACGGCTTCTGCACGTAGTCGAACGCCCCGGTTTTCATCGCCTCGACGGCGGTGTTGACCGAGCCGAATGCGGTCATCAGGATCACGGCCGTGGTCGGATGCATGGCGCGCGTCGTCCGCAGCACGTCCATCCCGTCGCTGCCGCCCATCTTGAGATCGCTGAGCACGACGTCGAAATAGCTGTCGTGCAGTTTCTCGATGGCGGCGTTGCCGTTGGACGCCTCCTGAACTTCGTGGCCGGCATCGGTCAGGCCGCGTACGAGTCCGCGGCGCAGCGCATCATGATCATCCGCAACAAGAATTCGACCCATCGTCGTGTCTCCCTACCTGACCGCCCCCGACCTACTTGAACCATCCCGAAGCGCTGCTCACCGGCAGCGTGATCCTGAACCGCGTGCCGGTGTCCGGCGTGCTGCTGACGTCGATGCGCCCGTCGTGGGCGTCGACGATTTTTCGTACGATCGCGAGGCCGAGGCCTGTGCCCGTGACCTTGGTGGTGAAAAACGGATTGAAGATGCGATCCGTCAGATCCGCCGGGATCCCGGGGCCATCATCCGAGACGTCGACGATCACCGCCGGCGTGGGCGGATACTGACCGGCGAGCGCTGGATCGGCCTCGATGGTCGCCGTGGCCGCCACAATCGTCAGGGCGCCCTTGCCGTCGAGCGCTTCGAACGCGTTGGCGACAAGGTTGGTGAAGACCTGCGAGAGCTGGTGATGATCCCCGTCGATCATCGGCAGCCCCTCTTCGACCAGCACGCGCACCACGACGTCACGGCGAGGCACCGTCGATTCGGCCAGCATCACCGACTGCTGCAGCACGTCGCGGAGATCGGTGCGCTCCACCTGCAGGCGCACCGGCCGCACGAACTCCAGCATCTCGACGACAATCGCGTTGGCGAGCTTCGCTTCGCTGAGGATGTCGGCGAGCAGCGACTGCGCATCTTTCGAGTCGGGCACCTGGCGGCGGAGGAGTCCGGCCATCACTTCGATGCCAGCCAGCGGATTCTTCAATTCGTGCGCGATGCCGGCCGCCATCTCACCGAGCGACGCGAGGCGACCGCGCAGCCGCTCGCGTTCTTCCAGTTGCTCGACCTGCGTCAGGTCCTTGAAGAAGAGCACGGCGCCGATCGGCGCACCGCCGTCGTCTTTCACCTGCGAGAGCGTGTAGCCGATCACGCGGTCAAGCTCCTTCAGCCGAAGTTCCGCGCGGTTCGGAAGGTGGCTGAGCTCGAATGCACCCGACAGCACGCGGATGATCTCCGGACACACGCGAAGCACATCAGCGAACGGCCGTCCCACGTCACCAGCAGACGGCGTCAGCCCGAAGACGCGGTAGGCTTCGTCGTTCATCAGCGCGAGCGTGCCGTCGCGTCGGAACGCGATGACGCCGTTGCGCATGCTGCTGACGATGTGGCGGAAGAAACGATCGTCAGGCGCCGGGCGAGCAGCGGCCCGCGAGGCAGCCGGGCGGCGGCGCGGACCAGCGTCTGGACGTGATGGCATGTCGGACATGGCGGCGTGCACTGGAACTCAACATCGAAGGGGCAAGGCGTGTGCCCGCGCATCGACCGTTACAGATCGCGGAAAGCCGCGTAAATTCAGACGGTGAAGGAGTGAGATCCCTAGCCGTTAATCACAATATTGTAATGCAGTTACGATTTCGTCAGGCGTCGACTGGCAGGTCTGCGAGAGACTGGAGTTCTTCCCACTGGTGCATGAGGTTGCCGACCTGCCACATCAGCGCCTGGTGGCGGTCGATCACCGGTTGAGAGGCCGTGCGGTCTTCATAGAAGCCGGGGGCGGACATCTGTTCTTCGGTGTCGCGGATCGCGGCTTCCGTCTCGGCGATGCGCGCTTCGAGTGTCGCGATGCGCGCCTGGCGCGCGCCGGCGGCTTTCTGTTTCTTGCGCGCTTCGGCATCGCCGCGCTTTTTTTCGTCGTGGTTCTGCTTCGGCGCGGCCGTCGGCGGTGGTGCGGCTTGATGTGGCGCAGCCCGTTTCGGGCTGCGTTCTTTTTCGCGGCCGTGGGAGGCTGCGGCGGCCTCGGTTTTCTGCCCTGAGCCCTGAGCCCTCAGCCCTTTTCCTTCAGCCCTCAGCCCTGCCGCCTGTGCGTCCCCCGCGTGCGCCTTGTGGTACAGGAATTCCTTGTAGGTGCCGGGAAACGCGATCGCCGTGCCGCTGCCAATCTCGATGATCTTGGTCGCGAGCCGCTCGACGAAATAGCGATCGTGCGAGACGAAGATCAGCGTGCCGCCGTAGTCGACCAGCGCGTCGAGCAGCACTTCTTTCGAGTCGAGGTCGAGGTGGTTCGTCGGCTCGTCGAGCAGCAGCGTGTTCGACGGCCGCAGCAGCATGCGCGCGACCGCGAGGCGTGTGCGCTCGCCGCCCGACAGCACCCGCACGTGCTTATAGACATCGTCTCCGGAGAACAGGAACCCGCCGAGGATGTTACGGATCATCGGCACCATCTGCAGCGGCGATCCGGACGACAGCGTCTCGTACACGGTCGGCGCCGGATCCAGGCGCGTCGCCTCATCCTGCGCGAAATACTGCATGACGACGTTGTGGCCGAGCATGCACTCACCGGCGCCGGGAGTCTCTTCCCCGGAGAGCATCCGCATCAGCGTTGACTTGCCGGCGCCGTTGGGGCCGACCAGCGCGATGCGATCGCCGCGCTCGATGTGGAGGTTCAGGTCCTTGAAGATGCTTAACTCGCCGTACGCCTTGCCGACGTGCTTGAGCTCCAGCACGATCCGCCCGCTCTTGGCGCAGGCCGGAAAGTTAAAGTTGATCTTCTTCCGCTCGAGCGGCACCTCGATCGGCACCACCTTCTCGAGCATCTTGATCCGGCTCTGCACCTGCGAGGCTTTCGTCGCCTGGTAGCGGAAGCGATCGATGAACATCCTGACGCGCCCGACTTCCTCGTCCTGGTCGCGCTTGGCCTTGCGCATCGCCTCGATGCGCTCGTGGTGCTCGGCGAGGTAGCCACTGTAGTTGGTGTGGTAGTCGGTCAGCGTCCGCAGCGTGAGGTCGGCGATGCGCGTGACGACGGCGTCGAGGAAGAAGCGGTCGTGCGAGACGAGGATCACCGCGTGCGGGTAGGCGTTCAGGTACTCCTCGAGCCAGTTGCGCGCTTCGAGATCCAGGTGGTTCGTCGGCTCGTCGAGCAGCAGCAGGTTCGGCTGGCCGAGCAGGAGCTTGGCCAGCGCGATGCGCATCTGCCAGCCGCCGGAAAACGTTTCGGTCGGCCGCTCGAAATCGCTCGTCTTGAACCCGAGCCCCTGGAGCACCGTCGCGGTTTTCAATTCAATGCTGTAGCCGTCGTGCAGCCGGAAACGATCCTGGAGATCGCTGTAGCGGTGCAGCATCGCCTGGTGGTCGATTTCGGAGACGGCGCCGTCGCCGAGCCGCTCCTCGATCTCGTGCATCTCAGCCTTGATCGCGAGCAGTTCGCCGAAGGCGCTCGACGCTTCCCCGAACACGGTGTGGCCCGAATGGTTCAGCCCGTCCTGCGGCAGATTGCCGACGGTCAGCGCCGACGGCTTGAGGATCGCGCCCTCGTCGGGCTCGTCGATCCCGGCCATCATCTTCAGCAGCGTGGTTTTGCCGGCCCCGTTCGGGCCGCAGAGGCCGACGCGTTCGCGATCCGTGATCTGCCACGTGACGTGGTCGAACAGGACGCGGTCGCCGAATGTCTTGGTGAGGTCTGAGAGCTGGATCATGCAGAAAGCTAAAACTTAGAAGCGAAAACTGAAAAGTGAAAGCGGGAAAGACGCGGCGCGCGCGCCAGTCCTTGCGCTTATCTTTTCACTGTTATCTTTTCAATTCTAACTTTTAACTTTCCG
>JANYHS010000364.1 GCA_025358945.1 Acidobacteriota bacterium | reverse complement strand
TCATCTGGACCTCGACGGCACGGGCGCCGAGTACGGCGCCGGACACTGCTGGCTGCCGGAACAGATCGCGCCGGTGATCGCGGCGATCCGCGCCGGCATCGCCGCCGACGGCCTGCGCCCGATGCGATCGATTCGGGACACCTGGACCCCGTCATGAGAGGGCGGGCCTCAGAGTCACAGAGTCACAGATCCGTGGCTCAAGCTTCGGCGGGTCGGGATCGTGTTTGGTTCGTCTATCGAACAGGACCGGATGCAGCGCGCGTTGCGGCGCCCGCCGAAGCGAACTCCCGCGTCGCTGCGCCTCGGTGACTCTGTGGCGCGTGTGTTTCGGAGATCTGTGATGACTGTGAATGCGAAACTGTCGACCGCCAAGGGCCAGGATCTCTACCGTCGCGCGAAAAAGCTGATCCCTGGCGGCACCCAGTTGCTGTCGAAGCGGCCGGAGTTGTTTCTGCCGGATCAGTGGCCCTCGTACTTTTCGAAGGCGCGCGGCGTTGAGGTGACCGACGTCGATGGCAACACCTACGTCGACATGTCGATGATGGCGATTGGCGCCTGCGTGCTTGGCTACGCCGATCCCGACGTGGACGGCGCCGTGAAAGCGGCAATCGACGCAGGTTCCGCATCCACGCTGAACGCGCCGGAAGAGGTCGAACTCGCCGAACTCCTGTGCGAACTCCATCCGTGGTCCGGCATGGTGCGCTACGCCCGCGCTGGCGGCGAGGCGATGATGATGGCGGTGCGCATCGCGCGCGCCAAGTCGGGCCGCGACAAGGTCGCCTTCTCCGGTTATCACGGCTGGTGCGATTGGTATCTCGCGGCGAATCTGGCGGACGAAGCAGCGCTCGACGGTCAGCTGATGCCTGGGCTCGATCCCGCCGGCGTGCCGCGGGGGCTCAAGGGCACCGCGCTCCCGTTTCACTACAACCGGCTCGACGAGCTGAAGGCGATCGTCGACGCCAACCACGGCGAACTCGGCGCCATCGTCATGGAGCCGCAGCGCGGGCAGGCGCCGGATCCCGGATTCCTCGAATCGGTTCGTGATATCGCAACCGAGATCGGCGCCGTGCTGATTTTCGACGAGGTGACGACCGGATGGCGCATGACCGACGGCGGCATCCACATGCTGCTTGGCGTGAACCCCGACATCGCCGTGTTCGCGAAGGCGATGGCCAACGGCTACCCGATGGCGGCGATCGTCGGCGCCGTGCCGGTGATGGAAGCGGCGCAGTCGACCTTCATCAGCAGCACCAACTGGACCGAGCGCGTCGGCACCGTGGCCGCGCTGGCCACGATCCGGAAGTACCGGCGCGAGCGCGTCGCCGAGCACCTGAAGATGATCGGCAACCTGATGTTCGACGGCTGGAAGCGCGCGGCAGCCAACACCGGCATCGCGCTGCACACGGAAGGGCTGCCGAGCCTGACGCATTTCGGCTTCGAGCATCCGGACGAACCGCTGCTCACGACGCTGTTCACGCAGGACATGCTCGAGCGCGGCTACCTGGCGTACAGCCAGTTCAAGCCGTCGTTCGCCCATCAGCCCGCGCATGTGGCGGAGTACATGAAAGCCGTTGAGTCGTCCTTCGCGATGATCGCCGACGCGATTCGCGCCGGGGACTACGCGTCGCGCCTCAAGGGACCGTGCGCGCGCCGTGGGTTCTACAGGCTGACCTCCTGATGTGCCAGCTCTCCACCACGGCGGACACTGAGGACGCTGCGGTGACGCCACCGTGGTAGACCGTTGAAGGTCCGCCCGCTTGGCCGCACCGGCCTGACGGTCTCCGCGGTGTCGCTCGGCACGGTGGCGCTCGGCATCGACTACGGCATTCATACACCCGGGGCCTACGGCCGCCCGGACGATGACGCGTCGATCGCGTTGTTGCGCGCGGCGGTCGACCGCGGCGTGACGTTCGTCGATACGTCCCCGTTCTACGGCGAGAGCGAGCGGGTGGTTGGACAGGCGCTCGGCGACGATCCGCGCGTGACGATCGCCACCAAAATCTGGGCAGGCCCCGGCCTGGCGCCCGGCGCCGAACATCTCACCGTGCCGCAGGCGATCGCGCGTTCGCTCAAGGCCAGCCGTCGCATCCTGCGGCGTGAAGTGCTCGACGTGGTGCAGGTCCGCAACGCCACCCGCGAGATTATTGAAGACGGGACCGCCACCGCCGCGCTCTGCGACGCGAAAGCCAACGGCGTGGTGCACTGCATCGGCGCGACCGTGTACGACGAGGACACCGCGCTCGCCGTGATCCGCGACGGCCGCTTCGACCTGGTACAGATTGCGCTCAGCGCGCTCGATCAACGCATGCTGCCTCGCGTGCTGCCGGCCGCGGCCGCAGCCGGCGTCGGCGTGATCGTGCGTTCGGCGTTTCTGAAGGGTGCGCTGACGTCGAAAGCGCAGTGGCTGCCAGAGACGCTGGCGCCCTTGCGCGTCGCCGCGGAACGCGCGCGGGATCTCCTCGCCGGCGGATCCTGGGATCGCCTGGCCGATTCGGCGATGCGGTTCTGTCTGTCGGTGCCGGACGTGTCGTCGGTGCTCACCGGCGCACGAACGCTGGAGGAGCTCGACGAGGCGATCGCCGCCGAAGCAGCCGGGCCGCTCGATTCGTCGACGCTGGCAGCGGCCGCGGATCTTGCGCTCACCGACGACCGTCTTCTTAATCCCGCATTCTGGGGTATTCAATGAGCGCGCCCGCGATCCTCGTGCGCTGCGACGGCGGCGCTGCGCTGGGCATGGGTCACGTGTCGCGAGGTCTCGCGCTGGCCGACGAACTGCGCGACGTACACGGCTCCAGCGTCACATTCGCGATGCGCGATTCCCCAAGCGCCGGCGTGACCGCGGTGCGCTCGAGCGGTTACACCGTGGCGCCGATCACCGATCGCGATGACGCCGATTACGGTCCGTCGCTGCTCGCGTTAACCGCATCCATCGCCACCCGCGTGCTTATCGTCGATGTTCGCGATGCGCTGTCGCGCGCGTCGCTCGACCGGGTCCGCGCGTCCGGCGTCCGCGTCGTCGCGATCGACGATGGCAGCGAGCGACGGCTCGCCGCGGACCTGGCGTTCTATCCACCGGTGCCGCAGGTGGAGGAGCTGGACTGGGCCGGCTTCACCGGTGCGCGCTACGCCGGCTGGGAATGGGTCGTCCTGAAGCGCGAGTTCGCCACGGATGCGGGCGTCGCGCAACGCGTCGGTGGGGCGGGCGTCGGTGTGGCGCAAGACGTCGGCGTGGCGCAAGACTTCAGTCTTGCGATCTCCTCCCACCCGATCGATATTCTCGTCACGATGGGTGGCAGCGACCCGGCGGGGATGACGGAGTTCGTCCTCGACGCGCTGAATCTGCTGCCGGAGGCGATGTCCGTGCAGGTCGTCGTCGGCCCGGCGTTCACCCGCGCTCCGGCGCTCGCGGCCATCGTCGCGCGCTCGAAGCACGCGGTGCGTGTGACGCAGGGGCCGGATGCGATGGCGCCGCTGATGCGCGAAAGCTTGATCGCGATCGCGTCATTTGGGGTCAGTGCCTACGAGCTGGCGGCGTGCGGCGTGCCGGCCGTGCATCTGTGTTTGACCGCCGATCACGCCCGCTCGGCGTCCACCTTCGATCGCGAGGGGATGGCGCGGTCGCTTGGCGTGTTCGCGGCGGTTCCACCGGTGCAGCTCGCGGACGCGGTCGCCGGACTGTTGAGGGATCCGCGACGCCGGGACGAGATGGCGGCGAGGGCGCGCGCGCTCGTCGATGGGCGCGGCGCGAAACGCGTCGCCGGCCGTATCCTCGCGGGACTATCATAGGCCGTCACTCACGGGGATCCATGGACCACGCCTTTACCGTCGGCGTCGAGGAAGAATTTCAAATCGTCGATCCCGTCACCTGGGAGCTTCGCTCGCACGTCTCCGAACTCCTCGCGTCCAGCGCGCCGGCGTTCGGCGATCACATCAAACGCGAGATGCACCAGTCGATCGTCGAGGTCGGCACCAAGATCTGTGGCTCGATCGAGGAACTCGCCACCGAAATTATCCGCACGCGTCGCGATCTCGCCGACGCCGCCGAGCGGGTCGGGCTGCGCATTGCCGCCGCTGGCACCCATCCGTTTTCGAACTGGATGGATCAGGTCATTTCTCCGGGCGAGCGCTACGAAACGATCGTCGAGGAGTTGCAGCAGCTGGCGCGATCGCTGCTGATCTTCGGCCTGCACGTGCACGTCGCGGTGCCCGATCCCTCGTCGATGATCGATCTGATGAACGAGGCGCGCTATTTTCTGCCGCATCTGCTCGCGCTGTCGACGAGTTCACCGTTCTGGATGGGGCGCGATACCGGGCTGAAGTCGTATCGCACGACCGTTTTCCGCCGGTTTCCACGCACCGGCATCCCCGATCACTTCGCGTCGTGGACCGAGTACGAGGAGTACGTCGAGCAGCTCGTCGAATTGAACTGCATCGACACCGGCAAGAAGATCTGGTGGGACCTGCGCCCGCAGCCGACCTTCGGCACGCTGGAGTTCCGGATCTGCGACGTGCCCACCGCGCCGCGCGCGTCGATTGCCATCGCCGCGCTCGCGCAGGCGATCATCGTCAAGCTCTACCGCCTCCGCGAGAAGAACCTCGGCTTTCGCCGCTACCACCGCGCGCTGATCGAAGAGAACAAGTGGCGCGCCGCCCGGTGGGGCATTGAGGGCAAGCTGATCGACTTCGGCAAGCGCCGTGAGGTGCCGATGCGCGAACTCGCTGCTGAGTTGCTCGAGT
>JANYHS010000318.1 GCA_025358945.1 Acidobacteriota bacterium | reverse complement strand
CAAGCTCGAGGTCGCGTGGCGCTTCAAGACCGACATCCTCGGGCCGCGGCCTGAATACAAACTGGAAGGCACGCCACTGGCGATCAACGGCGTGCTGTATACGACCGGTGGCACGCGGCGATCCGTGGTCGCGCTCGATGGGAAAACAGGGGAGCTGATCTGGTCGCACAGCCTGCGCGAAGGCAAGCGCGCCGGCGTCTCGCCACGGCAGTTGTCGGGACGCGGGCTGTCGTACTGGAGCGATGGGCGCGGTGACGACCGCATTATCTATGTCACGACCGGCTATCGCCTGGTGTCGCTCAACGCGAAGAACGGCGCGCCGATCGGCGGCTTCGGCAAGGACGGTATCGTCGACCTGAAGGCCGGCGTGGTGTTCGGCGCCGGTCAACAGATCGATCTCGAAACCGGCGAGATCGGCTGGCACGCGACGCCGGCCATCGCGAAGGACGTCGTCATCGTCGGGTCGTCGTTCCGCGAGGGCGCGACCGTCAGCACGCACAACAACACAAAGGGCCTCGTGCGCGCCTTCGACGTGCGTACGGGCAAGTTGCTCTGGACCTTCCACACTATTCCGCTGCCGGGCGAGTTCGGCAACGACACCTGGGAGAAAGATTCGTGGGCGGTCAACGGCAACAACGGCGTCTGGACGCAAATCACGGTCGATGACGAGCTGGGCCTGGTGTACCTGCCGGTCGAGACGCCAACCTCCGACTACTACGGCGGTCATCGGCCGGGGAACAATCTGTTTGCGGAGAGCATCGTCTGTGTCGATTTGCGGACCGGCGTGCGGAAGTGGCACTTCCAGCTCGTGCATCATCCGCTCTGGAACTACGACATGTCGTCCGCGGCGATCCTGGCGGACATCACCGTGAACGGGCGCGCGATCAAAGCCGTCGCGGTCCCCGGCAAGCAGGGCGCGCTGTTTGTCTTCGATCGCGTGACGGGACAACCGGTGTGGCCGATCGAAGAGCGCGCGGTGCCGAAGTCCGATGTGCCCGGCGAGACGACGAGCCCGACGCAGCCGTTCCCAACCAAGCCACCGCCCTACGCCCGCAACTATCTCAAGCTGCCGGACGATCTGATCGACTTCACGCCTGAGCTGCGCGCGCAGGCGGTCAAGAACATCGCGCGATACACCGTTGGGCCGTGGATGTACAACCCGGCGGTGCTCGGCAACGTCAACGGCATCCTCGGCGCGATCAACATGGGGAACGCGGTCGGCGGCACCAACTGGCCGGGTGTAGCCTACGATCCTGAACTGCACACGATCTTCGCGAACGCGAACAACGTCGGCATCACGGCGGGTTCGCTCGTTGAGCCGCCGCCGAACTTCTCCGACATCCGGTACGTGTCGGGTATCGCGGGCCGGCCGTTCACGGAGGTACTCGGACCTGGTGACTGTTGCGCGGCCGATTCGCCGCGGGCGCCGGCGCAAACCGCGGCTCAACGAGCGCCGGCGCCGACACCGGCTGCCGCTGCGGCAACCGCGGCGGTCGCTCCCACCGTCGGCGGCGGTGGTGGCGGGGGATTGCTCGTCGAGGGCATGACGATCCTCAAGCCCCCGTACGGCACGATCTCGGCGATCAATCTCGATCGCGGCGACATCGTCTGGCAGGTGGCCCACGGCGATACGCCGGACAACGTACGGAATCACCCTGCGCTGAAAGGCATGACGATCCCGAAGACGGGGCAGGCCGGCGCCGGCGGGATCGGCCTCATGGTGACGAAGACGCTCGTCGTGATGGGCGATCCGCAGCTGACGACCACGCCGGACCATCCGCGCGGCGCGATGCTCCGCGCCTACGAGAAGGCGACAGGGAAAGAGGTCGGCGCGATTTGGATGGCGGCGCCCCAAAGCGGTTCGCCGATGACCTACCTCGTCGACGGCAAGCAATACATCGTCGTCGCGATCAGCGGCGGCAATTACTCGGGAGAATACGTCGCGTTCAGGCTGCCCTAAAGTTTTCGGGGTCCGGGCCCGATGGTGATCTGAAGAGGCCCGGATCCCATCCATGCGCGCACCAGTCGCCACACTCATCGTTCTCGCGGCGTGTCTCGCCCTGTGTTCGTCCGTTGTCTTCGGACAAACGCCGCAGGGGTCCGCCCGGGGTCAGGTGACGGACAGCTCGGGCGGCGTGTTGCCCGGAGTCACCGTGACGGCGACCGCTGCGGACGGACGGATTCTGAAGTCCACCGTCACCGACGGCGCGGGGGCGTTCGCGTTGAGTGCGCTGCCGGTCGGACGCCTCTCCCTCACCTTTCAGCTCGAAGGTTTTGCCAACGTCGCCGTCCCCCTGAGCATCGAGCCCGGACGCGACACGCGGATCGTCGAGCATCTCGATCTGGCGCAGCTGTCGGAGACGGTGGTTGTTCACGCTCCGCCCGTTGTCGCTCCGCCGCGGCCGCGAATCATCCCGCCGCCACCGCCGGCGCCGGTCGTGACAGCGGTGCCGGCACACGATCGCGATTCCATTTGCGGCCCTTCGAAACCCGGCGCGCGATCCGAATCGCTTGGGATCATCACGTCAGGCCGCGATGCCAATCAGGTAGAGAACTACGCCGCTGGCGCGCAACTCGTCATCGCCGGCGGACGACACGACGGCCTCGAGCCAGGCCGCAACTTCGTTGTCCGTCGTGACTATGTCGTGCGTGGGGATGCCGGCGCTGAAGCCGTCGCCGAGCACTCGGCGGGTCTGCTGCAGATCATCACCGCCGGCTCGCGGTCGTCGCTCGCGGTCGTCGTGTATGCGTGCGACGAGTTCAGGAAAGGTGATTTCCTGGCGGCGTTCAACCCGGAGCCGGTTCGCGATCCCGAACCCGCGGGCACACCCGCGTATCGCGACGCCGCGCGGATTCTGTTCGCCGATGAAGGGCAGACGATGGGCGCACCGAGAAGGTTGATGGTGATCGACCGGGGAACGGATCGCGGCACCCACGTCGGTCAGCGTTTCACGTTGTTCCGCCAGCGACCGGGCACGTCCAGGCCAGACATCGTCGGCGACGCGGTCGCGGTCGCTGTGCGCGCGGATTCAGCGACGATCCGCATCAATCGCGTGGCCGACGCGATCACCGCCGGCGACAAGGCTGCTCCCCAGGTCGCCCCCGTCGCGGCCCGCTAGACTAGCTCCCCGGCTGAGACGCTCCGCGCGAGCATCCCGCGACGTGAAGGCGGCCCACATGAGATCGGTTGTGATCGGCGCGGCGTTGGCGAGCATGGCGTGAAGGTCGGCTCCATCCTGGCGCAGACGCCTCAGCCCGGCGCGGTCGTCGCGATTCGCGCGTCCGCCTGTGTGGACGTCAAGGCGGGTGTGACACGACCGAATGCCGTCGTGCTCATCGCACCCGCCGAGCGCCCTGGACTCGTGCGGGTCGAATCCATCCGTGTGGCGGCCGATTGCCAGACGCACCTGTACTCACCGTGGTTTCAGGCGGACACGCTCCTCATGATGAGCGGCGTGAAGTAGGCGTCGGCTCAGTACGACTCCACTTCGAGATCAGGAAGGTCGTCTCGAGAATCAGCGGCCGGCCCACTTGTCCTCCGCCGGCTGATCGCTGGCCTCGAGCGCGTCGGTGCGCTCCAGTTCGTCGGCTCGCAGGTGCGCGCGTCGTGTGCCGAGCAACGCGAGAAATGCGCTCGCGGTGATGGTGTCCTCCGGCCAGGAGGCGCGCGTAGGCTTCATCCTTCAAAGAGATAGTCTTCGTCCCCATGCATGCAATATGCACATTGCGCAGGGCTGGCTGTCAAATGGCTTGGCCTCAGGCATCTACGGTTCACGACGAACCTCTGAGCCCAGGCACACGCCTCGGCCGGCCATCTCGGAAACAGTGTCGTTATGGTAGTCTTGCCTCGTTATGGCACGCATCACTTTCTCGCTCGACGATGCGACCGTGGCGCAGATTCGGCAGACGGCCGCGCGGTTGCGCAGGCCGCAGAGCCACGTCGTGCGCGACGCGGTCGCGGACTATGCCACCAGGACTGACCGGCTGAGCGAGCGTGAACGGCAGCACTTGATGGGCGTGCTCGAGCGGCTGCGCGACGCCAAACCGACGCGGCCGGCCGCCGGGGTCGATGCGGAGTTGCGGTCCCTCCGAACGGCGAGGCGCGCCGGCGGCCGGCGGCACGCCTCGGCATGATCGTCCACGTCGACACCTCGGCCCTCGTTGACGCACTCAGCGGACCGCGGCGATCGCTCGACACCTTGATCGGTCTCACCGATAGCGGGCATCGCATGGCGCTCTCGGCCATCGTCTTGTACGAATGGCTGCGGGGCCCCCGCACACGAGCCGAGCTGGCGGCGCAGGAAGAGTTATTCCCGTCCGAGAACGCAATTGCGTTCGGGCCGCCCGAAGCGGCGATGGCGGCCCGCCTCTACAAACAGGTGTCGCGCGTTCGCGGACGGGAAATCGATCTCGCCGTCGCCGCCTGCGCGATGGCCAACGGCGCCGCCATCTGGACGCTGAACCCCGGCGATTTTCGCGACATCCCGGATCTCCGCCTCGTCTAGCCGCGCGGGTGCAGACGATAGGAGCCTGGGCGGACACGCGATGCTCGCGTCGGCTACCTCGAGGACTCTCGCACCGTCATCGTCCGAAATTCGTGGGGATCGTCGTGGGGCGATCACGGGTACTGTTACATCCCGTACCAATATCTGATGGAGCCCGATCTCGCTTGGGACTTCTCGACGGTGTCCAGAGTCACCTATAGCGCATTTCACTGCGCACAGGACGGCGTGGCCGGCACGGTGACCGGCGCGAACGGCGCCTGCTTCGATTTCGCGAGCACCGTGTTGAGAGCTGGGAGATCCGTCGCGTTCAGATTTCGCCACGACCCGAGCGCGTTACTCAACCCCTGGCACGACTCGGTCACCACGGCGCGCAGCCGCTCGGCGGGCCGCGCATCGCCACTCGTCAGCATCATGTAGTAGCGCGCCAGGTCGCGGTTCGCGAGTCCCACCCCGTGCGCAGCGTTGGTTCCGTTCTGCACGGCATCGAGCTTCTTGTCGAACGCCTGCACGGCATCGATTACGTTCTTCGCCGCCTTGCCGTCCGTCATCGCCTTCATGCGAGCGGCGACGCTGGCGCGCAGTTCCTTCAGCGACGAATAGCTGTCGTAGGTCACGGCCAGCGCGTCGGTGAGGCGTGTCTCGAGTTCGAACTGCGCGTTGAGATCCGCTTGTGATGCCCGCATGCGGGGGTCGGGCTGCACGAGCAGCGTTTGGCGATCGCTCTTGCCGCCGGAGGACAGCTCGATCGTGTACTGGCCCGGCACCGCCAGCGGACCCTCCGGCTGATCGCGCGGGGTCTGGCCGGGGATGGCGTGGTCGGCGAGCGTGTACTCGACGAAATCCAACAGCCCGCCGAAGTAGCCAAACGGCAGGATCTTGGGATTCGGATAACGCAGGTTCCAGGCGAAGCGGTTCAGCCCGCGGTTCTTCGTCAGCACCGATGGCGGCGCGAACCAGTAGTCCGGCACGTTCGCCAGCAGCGTCGATGCGGGCGGCGCGGTGGAGGTGAACCTGCGCACGATCGTCCCGCGCGCGTCGGTGATGGTCAGCGTGATCTCGCCGTCCGGGATCGCCGGCAGCGAGTAATCGATGACGGCGCCTTCCGGCGGATTCGGCGCCGCGGGTACCTCGACCGGCAGCGGCGTGTCGCCATTCACATCCCACCGCGCGCGAATCACCGCCGCGGGCTCGAACAGCCTGGCGTCGGTGCTCTGCGCGTCGGTCCTGAACTGACGCAGCGGCGTGATGTTGTCGAGGATCCAGAGCGACCGGCCGTACGTGCCGAGCACGAGATCCTCGCCCTGGATCCACAGATCACGCATCGACGAAGCCGGCAGGTTGAGTTGCAGACTCTGCCAGCGATCGCCCGCGTCCAACGACACGAACATGCCGCTTTCCGTCCCGCAGAACAGCAGACCCTTGCGCACGGGATCTTCGCGGACGACGCGCGCAAATGCGGTGTCTGGAAGACCGGCATTGATCTTCTGCCACGTCGTGCCGCCGTCCCGCGTGCGGTAGATATAGGGACGGACGTCCTGCGGGACGATGAACGTGGCGTAGGCGGTTGCGGCATCGTGTCGTCCGGCCTCGATGATCTCGAACGCGCCGTTGGCGGGCAGATCCGGTGGCGACACGTTCGTCCACGTCGCGCCGGCGTCGGCCGTCATCTGGACGATGCCGTTGTTGGTCGCGGCCCAGATGACGCCGGCCTTGACCGTCGACAACGAAAAGGTCGTGATCGATGGCGCCGACGGCGTCGGCGGTCGCGGTGGTGTCTGCGTCCGGCCGGGCACGTCGGTGAGGTCAGGGCTCACCTCGGTCCAGGTCATGCCCGCGTCCATCGTTTTCATCAGGAACTGCGTGCCGTAATAGAGCGTGCGCTTATCCTGCGGTGAGAAGAACATCGGTGCGTTGTTCACCGATCGGTATTTTGATCCCGGCACGAAGACGTGCGCGATGTGCCCGGTGCGGCGATCGAACCGCACCACGGTGCGATACCAGCCGCCGGCAAAGACGATATCCGGATCGAGCGGGTCGGGAGCGAGATACCCAAACTCGAAGCCACCCGGCGAGAACCAGTCGCGATACCCAATCTCGCCGAAGTCGCTGCGGTTGGGAACGGCGACGGATCCGCTGTCCTGCTGCGCGGCGTAGACGTGATACGGAAACCGATCGTCCGTAATCACGTGGTAGAACTGACCCGTCGGCTGGTTGTACCAGCTGCTCCAAGAGCCGCCCGCATCGACGCTGACGATGGCGCCCTGGTCCACGCCGGCGAGGAGGCGCCTGGAGTTGTGAGGATCGATCCAGACGAACTGGAAATCGTCGCCGCTGGGTGCGCCGGCGAACGCGGCGAATGTGCGGCCGCCGTCGGTGGAGCGATAGAGCGCGGTCTGCGTGACATAGACCAGATCCGGGTTGCTGGGATCGGTGATGACGCCGACCGGCGTGATGCGCGGGTCGCGGTTGGCGCGCGTCCAGTTCTCGCCGCCGTCCTCAGATCGATAGAGCCCGTCCTGCAGGCCCGCGAGCACGATGCGGCCGCCGCTCTTCGCCACAACACCGAGCGCCTGTCGGCCGACGGGCGGCGAGGCGAGTCCCTTCGCCGCGAGTTTCGTCCATGTGGCGCCGGCGTCTGTGGATGTGAAGAGAGCCGGCTCGGGCTTGAACGGCGGTTCTCCTGGCGCCGGAGGCGGCTGGCCCGGCGTGATCGGCCGCGCGGGCGACGCGCCCCTGACGCCGGAGGCCGGATACAGCGTCGCGAAGAGAACGCGCGGTGCGTCCGGCGCGGCGACGATGGATGGGCAACCCGTGGTGTCGTCGACAAAGAGCACCTTCGTCCACGTCTTCCCGCCGTCAGTCGAATGGAAGACCCCGCGATCCGGGCTCGGTGTTCTGTCGCCGATTGCGCCCACGACAACATCGTCCGGGTTGGTCGGGCTGATGACGATCGATCCGATGTAGTGCGTGTCGCGCAGGCCGACGTTGGTCCACGACGTTCCCGCGTCGATCGATTTGTAGACGCCGTCGCCTCGTGTTTCTTCGCCGGTGCCGACGTAGATCGTCTGCGGGTTCGAAGGCGCGATGGCCAGCGCGCCAATCGAGGCCATCCCGGTCTTGTCGAAGATCGGCGCCCACGTCTGGCCGGCGTTCGTGCTCTTCCAGACGCCGCCGCCCGGTGTGCCGAAGTAGTAGGTGTTCGGGTCCGACGGATCGACGGCGCCTGCGGAGACGCGGCCGGCGCGGAAGGGGCCGATGGGGCGCCAGTGAAGCGCCGTGAAGTTCGAGGGATCGACCTGCGCGCCAGCGGGCGCCACCGATGCGGTCGAGACAAGCAGTGCCAGGACGAGCAGGGCGGACGCGCGCCATGACCATCGAATGCGGTGAGTCATCCGACGGAGTGTATCGCGCTTCTCAGTGCCCGGTCAGTTCCGGTTCCACGGCGCGCGTCCGCAAGGGCTCGCTGCGTAACATCGCATGCAGCAGGACGGAGAGCGCCATGATCACGGCGCTGCAGACAAAGATCAGGTGCAGGCCGTTGGCGAGAGACGCGCGCACGTTGCCGAAGAGCGTCTGCAGCATCGCTGCGCCACCCGGCACGCGGCCGAACGCCACCTCGAGTTGCGGCCGCACCTGCATCAGCAGCAGCGGGTTCGAGAAATACGGCGCCGTGGCCGCGGGCATGTGCGCCGGCATCGTCCGCACAAAGTCGTTGTGGTAGCGCGTCAGCATGATCGAGCCGAACGCGGCGACGCCGACGGTGCTGCCAATCGATCGAAAGAAAATCGTCGACGACGTCGCCGCACCCATCTGCCGGCGCGGCGCGACGTTCTGCACCGCGAGCGTGTAGACCGGCTGAAGCAAGCCCATCCCCAGTCCGGCAATCACCATCCCGCAGGCCACGTACAGCCGCGGCGTATCGACGTCCATCCGCGCAAAGACGATCATGCCGATGGCCACCAGCACCGATCCGACCAGCGCGACGCCCTTGTATTTTCCGGTTCGCGACACCGTCTGACCGCCGGTGATGCTGCCGACCACCGCGCCCATCATCAGTGGTGTGAGAAGATTTCCGGATTGGGTCGCCGACACGCCCAGGACGCCCTGCATGAACAGCGGCAGGTAGATGATCACGCCGAACATGCCCATGCCGAGCACGAACGCGCACACCGAGCAGATCGCGATGATCGGGTCCTTGAAGAGCACGAGTGGAATCACCGGCTCCGACGCTCTGGACTCCGTGACCAGGAACGCCACCAGCATCACCACCGACAACACGAGCAGTGATTCGACGCGCGTCGACGTCCAGCCGTACTGCGTCGCCCACGTCAGCGCGAGCAGCAGCGGCACGACGGTGCCGATCAGGGTGGCGAAGCCGGTCCAGTCCAGTTGTCGTGTGGAGCCGCGCGGTTTCATGTGCGGAAACTCGAAATAGATCGCCGCCACGGCGACAGCGCCGACCGGTAGATTCACCCAGAAGCAGGCGCGCCACGACCAGTTGTCGGTCAGCCAGCCGCCGAGCGTCGGTCCGAAGATCGACGCCACGCCCCAGACCGCCGCGAACAATCCCTGATAGCGCCCGCGTTCGGCCGGCGAGAAGATATCGCCGACGATCGTGAACAGCAGGCCCATCACCATGCCCGCACCGACGCCCTGCATCCCGCGAAACAGGATCAGCTGACCCATGCCGTCGAGTGGCAGGAACGTCAGCTTGCCCGCGGCTCCGCAGAGCGCGGACGTCAACACGAACAGCGTCGCGCCGAGCAGGAAGAACGGCTTGCGTCCGTGGATGTCGGACAGGCTGGCGAAGATCGGCACCGACACCGTTGACGTCAGCAGGTAGGCGGTGGCGATCCACGGATAGCGATCGAATCCGGACAACTGCGCGATGATGCGCGGCTCGGCGGTGCCGACGATGGTTTGATCGATGGCGGCGAGCAGGGCCGCGAGCAGCAAGCCGGTCAGCGTGCCGACGAGTTGCGGCCGCGTCAGGGGCACGATTCCCGACGTGTGGTATTTCGTTTCCGGTTCCGCCATCATCGTCACAGGACCGCCTTTCGACGGTTCTGATTGTAGTCAAAGCGTCGCGCGAGCGCGCTGGCCCCCATACACCATTCGGTAGAGAGAATCGTTCGGGCACGCGTGTCATGATGACTGCCCATGAGCCCCGTGCGTCTCAGACGGCCGTTGTTGGGTTACCTGGCCGCGGTGCTCGCGGTCGTGACAGCCACGACGGGCACTTTTCTGATCTACCCGTTGGTCGCGCCAAGCATTGCGCTGCTGTTCTTCCCTGCGATCATCCTCCCCGCGATGTACGCAGGCTACGGTCCCGCGCTGCTCGCGACCGTGCTGTCGACCGCGTCGCTCGCGTACTTCTTCGTGCCGCCGCGGTTCTCATTCAACGTCGGCCTCGACGATGCGATCCGGTTGGCGGTGTTCATGGTGGTGGCGGTCGGTACGGCGTCGTTCAGCTACGCGCGCAAGCGGGCCGAGGACGCGTTGCGAAAGTCGTTGCGCGATCTGCAACTGGCCACCGACACGCTGCGCAAGGTCAGCGGCTGGCCGGTGCTGATCGGCCCCGAGATGTCCGAGGGCGCGAAGACCATTCTGCAGCACGCCGCGACGATCGTCGCGGCGACCCATGCGCTGGCGGTGTGGGAGGCGGAAGACGAACCGTGGGTCTACCTCGCCGACGCCACGTCGGATCGGCGCGAGATCGACAAGCATCCGCCCACCGAGCTGACGCCGTTCGTGCCGGAGGCGTTTGCCGGCGCCACGCTGCTCACGCCAGACCGGGCAGGGGAGAACGCCGCCGTCGTCGTCAGCCACAACGGTACGATCACCCAGTGGCGCGGCCGGTGGATGCACGCGGCCATTGCGGCGCGGCTGGTGGAACCGCGCTGCGCGTCCGCGCCCTTCCGGACGGAGCATCTGGTCGGCCGCGTGTTCTTCAGCGGTCTGGCCGATGTCGGCGAGGACATGGCGCCGATCATCGACGTGGTCGCGCGGGAGGTCGGCACGTCATTCGACCAGGTATTTCTCGGCGGGCGCATGCACGGTGTGGCCATCCGTGAAGAGCGCATTCGACTGGCGCGCGACCTGCACGACGGCGTGCTGCAGACACTCACCGGCATCCGCTTCGAACTGCAGGCCATCGCCGACGATGCCGCGGCGTCATCGCGCGATCGGTTGCTGGCGATCGAGCGGAGCATCGCGATTGAGCAGCGCGAGTTGCGCCTGTTCATCGAGGACATCAAGCCAACCGCCCGCGCGGCCTCAGACGCCGGCCAGCTCTCGCAGGACCTGGAAGCCATGCGCGTCCGCCTCGGCGCCGAATGGAAGACGCCGATCGCTATTCGCCTGACGCCGGCCGCGCTCTCACTGCCGGAGTCTCACGCGCGCGCCGTCCGCCTGATGATCCACGAGGCGATCGTCAACGCCATGAAACATGCGCACCCGTCGCGGGTGTCAGTGGACCTGTACGCTGGCGTGGACCTGCTGCAGATCGTGATCAACGACGATGGCCGCGGTTTTCCGTTCCGGGGCCGCGTGGAGCACGACGAGCTGGTGGGGTCGAATAGAGGGCCGGCGAGCCTTCGCGACCGCGTCGTCGCCCTCGACGGGCGGATCGCAATCGAGTCCAAGGTCACCGGCTCACGCGTCGAGATCTCGCTGCCGATCTAGATCCGGCGTGCTGCGCCTGCTGTCCGCTACGGCTGTGGTTGGCGCTGGCACCTCCTGTGCAGAAGTCGAGCGGATGACACAACACGAACCGCCTCCGCTGAACCTCACGCCTGAACGCGGGCCGTCCGTCTGGCATGAACTCCACAAGCGGCCAGCCATGAGTTCTGGTCAATACGCCGCGGTGACCGGGGGCGCCCTCCTGATTGCCTCGTCCGTTCGGCAACGGTCGCGCCGCGACACGTGGATTGCGGCGTTAGGGATGAGTTGCATCGCGGCCGCGCTGTTCTGCCGACGTCCGCTGGCGGCGATCGGTCTGCGGCTCAAGCACAGCCGGCAGTCGTTTGACGCGCTGGATCAGACGCTGGACGATTCGTTTCCGGCCAGCGATCCACCGTCTTCAATGCAGGGAGCGTAAACCCGGCATGCCGGCCGGGGAGTTGTTTGATGAGCGCAACCTGTTCTATAAAAGCATCGACATGTGCAATCCGATCGTCGCCATTGATGAGGCCCCTCTCGAAGGGACGTCACGGTGATACCGACAGCGAGATCCGCCGCCGGAGAACCCGATCGCGTGCGCGTGTTGCAGATCATCCGCCAGTACCTGAAACCCCATCAGCGGATTTGTGTTGGCGTCGTGGCGCCGATTGATCCGCACGTCGAAACCGCCGGGGAAGTGTGCGCCCGCGTCCTGGAAGCGGCGCAGTACATTCCGGTCGAGCAGCTCGGGACGACCGACGACTGTGGGTTCTCGCCCTTTAGTGACGACACCTCCACATCACGCGACACCGCCTTCTCCAAGATTCGCGCGCGCGTCGAGGGGACCGCGCTCGCCGCCGCCGCGCTCGGAGCGACATAGTGGCGGCGCCCGACGACGAGGACCATCTGCTGCGATCGGTCGCGCTCCCGAATGCCCACAGCATTTTGCAAGCGCGTCACCGCGCAGAGGACGCGCTGCTGCGCACGCAGGATGCGCTGCGCGAGAGTCAGGAGCGGCTGACGGCCGCCCTGACCGCGGCGGGCACGGGCACCCTGCGCTGGGATCTCCGGACGGACATGGTCGAGTGGGACGGCAATCTCGGCCGGATCTTTGGCCTCGAGACCGGCCAGACCCCGCAGTCACTCAGCGCCTTTATCGATGCCGTGCATCCCGACGACAAGCCGGGAGTGGTCGAGCAATGCGCGCGATGCGCGCGCGATGGAGCCGATTTCGACATGGAATTCCGTGTCGTGTGGCCCGATGCCAGCGTGCACTGGATCGACGAAAAGGCGAAGGCCTTTTTCGACGGAGACGGCCGGCCGCTCTACATGACCGGCGCCTGTGCAGAGATCACGACCCGGAAACTGGCGGCCGAAGCGCTGCGCGCGAACGAGGAGCAGCTGCGCGCGATGTTCAATCAGGCCGCGGTCGGGATCGCGGTTGCATCACTTGATGGCTGCTTCATCGACATGAACAAGAAGTTCTCGGCGATTCTCGAATATCCCGTGGATGCGCTCAAGGGCATGACCTTCTCGGATATCACCCATCCCGACGACATGGCGCAGACGCAGTCATCCGTGCGCCAACTGCTCGACGGCGCCATCCCCGAGTACTCGCTCGAAAAGCGCTACCTCCGGAAGGATGGGTCCACCCTCTGGAGCTTGACCACGGTGACCCTGCTCAAGAGCGTGGACGGTGCACCGCTGCGATTCATGGGTGTGATCGAGGACATTACCGCGCGCAAGCAGACGGAAGCGGCGCTGCGCGAGGAAACGCGCATCCTCGAATTACTCCAGGCAACGGGCAGAACCCTTGCGTCCGAACTGGATCTCGAGGCGCTCGTTCAGGCCGTGACGGATGCCGCCATGGCGTTGAGCGGCGCCCAGTTCGGCGCGTTCCTCCGCCGCGCCGTGACGGGCACCGACGACGTCCTCCCGCGCGAGACCGTATCGGGCGTGTCGCGCGAGGCCTTTCAGACGCTGGGCACGTTTCCCGCCGAAGCGGTGTTCGGCCCGCCGTTTCGGGGTGACACACCGCTCCGGTGCGACGATGTGATGACTGATCGCCGCGATCGAACGCTGTCAGTTCACCAGGGCACGCCCACCGGCGACCTGTCGGTCCGCAGCTGCCTCGCGGTTCCTGTCGGCTCGCGTAGCGGTGACATGATCGGCGGCCTGTTCCTCGGGCACGAGAGGCCGGCCGCATTCACCGATCGTTCCGAGCGGCTCGTCGTTGGCCTCGCTGCCCAGGCGGCCGTCGCGATTGAGAACGCTCGGCTGTATGAGGCCGCACGGCATGCCGCCAAAGAGCGGAAGACGCTCCTCGAGAGTGAACGCGCAGCCAGGACCGCGGCCGAAAGGATGAGCGAACTCAAGGACGAGTTCCTCGCCACACTGTCCCACGAACTCCGGACGCCTCTCAACGCGATCCTGGGGTGGTCTCAGGTACTGCGCAGCCGTCCGAGGAACATGGACGACTACAAGAAGGGCCTCGAGACTATCGAACGCAACGCCCGCGCGCAGACCCACCTGATTGAAGATCTGCTCGACATGAGTCGGATCACCTCCGGCAAGCTCCGGCTGGATATTCAGCCCGTGCAGCCGATGTCGGTCGTCGAGGCGGCCGTGGAGACCGTTGCGCATGCGGCTGACGCGAAAGGCATTCGCATCGAGACGATTCTGGATCCCGCCGCCGGCCCAATCTCGGGTGACCCTGACCGCCTGCAGCAAATCACGTGGAACCTGCTGTCCAACGCCATCAAATTTACACCCCGTGGCGGCAAGATTCACGTCGTGCTCGCACGCGTGAACTCGCACATCGAGATGACCGTGGCCGACACCGGCATCGGCATTGCCCCGAAATTTCTTCCGCACCTGTTCGAACGGTTCCGTCAGGGAGATGCGTCCACGACTCGCCAGTACGGCGGTCTGGGCCTCGGGCTGTCGATTGTGAAAAATCTTGTCGAGTTGCACGGCGGGACCGTCTCCGTCGCGAGCCTCGGCGATGGCCGGGGCACCACCGTCACCGTGCAGCTTCCGCTGACCGTCGTCCACCGGGACGGACACGTCGATGACCCCGTGCCCGCCCATACGTCAGATACGGGAATGCCCGGCGTCATCGTGGACGAGTTGGCCGGCGTCCGCGTGCTGGTCGTGGACGATCAGAGGGATGCCAGGGATCTGATCAAGCGCGTGTTGGAAGACTGTGCGGCGCAGGTCAGCACCGCGGCCACGGTGGAGGAAGCGTTGGTGCTCATCGCCGCGAACGCCCCCGACGTGCTGGTCAGCGACATCGGTATGCCGGACGCGGACGGATTCGAACTCCTCAAACGCGTGCGCGCGTTGGGTCGGGAGCGGGGAGGCATGGTCCCCGCGATCGCGTTGACGGCCCTGGCGCGGTCCGAGGACCGGACCCGCGCCCTGCGCGCCGGTTTCCTCGTCCACTTGTCGAAGCCAGTCGACCCGTCTGAACTGATTGCGACCGTGGCGAGCGTCGCCGGGCGCGTCAGGCATTAGCTCGCGCGAGGTTTACTGCCGCTCGTTGGTCGTCGTCGTGACCAGCGCGCGGCGCTTGTCCTGCTCGATCTTGAAGTCGTCGTCTTTCATGTAGACGATATTGATCCAGGCGTGCGCCATTTCGTCGACCGTGCGGTCGCCCCAGCCGACCCACTGGTTCGGATCGGGGTTGCTCTTCTTGGCGGTGGTGTTGTCGTGCCACGCCGTCACCTTGAGGATCGTTCCTTTCGGCAGCAGCGGCGCCACGTCGTCGGCGTAGACGTAGGTGGTCATCCAGTTGAAGTTGAAGTCGCTGACCAGGCTGATCACCTGCTTCTGGCCGGTCGGCAGGATCGCTTCGAGCATCATTGCCTTGCCGCGCAGATGCATGTGCGCCTGGAAGCTCTCGATGCGGGCCGCCTCGCGGAGGGTGGTGAAACCTTCCTCGACCACGACGGTGTTGGGACGGATATCCAACAGGCCGAGCGCCGCCGGGACGAGCGACAGCGACGTGCGGAACTTCGGCTCCTGTCCCTTCGGATAGAAGTAGAGGCCCATTTCCACCTTGCTGGTGATTTCCTCGCCGGCCTGGGAGTAGTGAATGTCCCAGTGGAACTTGGAACCGGGGAGCAGCAGCTTGCCGGTGTCGGGGCGCATCATCTCGCCCTGCTTGCCGACCGCCCATTCCATGAACGGCGCGGGCAGGCCGGTGGCCGCCGGGGCGTTGGGATCGGTCTGTTCGAGGTAGGCAATCGCGTGATGGGTGATCTTGCGGCCGGGCAGCGATTCGGGACGGATCTCGATCGCGCGAACCCAACGCGGCTCGGTGATGCCCGACGCGGTGATGCGCTTGTCCCACACGTCCTGCGACACCTTGGGCATCGTGAAGTCGTACGACTTGATGATCAGGTCCGGCTCTTTTTGGCCGAACTGCGCGGCGAAGTTCCAGCCCTGGCCGTCGGGCCAGTGTTTCTTCGCGGGCATGTCTTTCGGGTCGCCCTGCGGCGCGCCGGCATCCACCCAGCGGGTGATGAGCTCGACCTGATCGTCGGTGAGGGATCGGTCGTTCTTGAATTTCTGAATGCCGACGGTCCGATCGATTTGCCACGGCGGCATCTGGCGGTCGCTGACGCGCGCCTTAATCGACTTCGCCCATGGCCGCGATTCCGCGAAACTCATGAGCGACATCGGCGCCATCGAGTCGGGGCGATGACACGCTTCGCACTTCTCCTGGAAGATCGGCGCGATGTCCTTGGTGAATGTCGGGGTCTTCGCCGCGTCGGCGGCTGCGGCGACCGCCGGCAGCATCAGCGCCGCGCTCAGCGCCCAGGCGCCGACCGAGATGTTGCGAGTGAGTCCATGCTTCAGCATCATGTTCAAGCTCCCTGCTCCCTGCACTGTCGTCTATTGAACGGTCACTTTGACATAGGTGTTGGTCCAGCAGCATTGAAAGC
>JANYHS010000316.1 GCA_025358945.1 Acidobacteriota bacterium | reverse complement strand
GTCGCGCCCACGAGATAGCCGGTCTTCAGATCCTGGGAAGTCGCCCCGGCGTTCGCGGCCGCGATGCACACGAGCGCGCCCACGCAGAGGGCGACCGACTGGTACACCTCGCCGGTGCGGCCGATCAGGACGAAGACGACGCACGTCCCCATGAGGGTCGCGATCGTCATGCCCGAGATCGGGTTCGATGAAGTGCCGATGAGGCCGGTGATGCGCGACGACACGGTCACGAAGAGAAAGCCAAAGACGATGACCAGGATGGCGGCGAGGAAATTGCCCTGCATCGGCATCTTCGGCGCGACCGCGAGGAAGATCGCGAGCAGGAACGATCCGACCAGCACGAAGGCGGTCGGCAGATCGCGCTCCGTGCGCAGCGGCGCCACCGCCGGGCCTCTGGCGGCGCCAAAGCCCTTCAGCCCTTCGCGCGCGGACGCGACGATGGTCGGCAGCGTGCGTCCGAGTGTGATCAGCCCCGCCGCGAGCACGGCGCCCGCGCCGATGTAGCGGATGTAGGCGCTCCACAGCTGCCCTGGGCTCATTTCGAGAATCTTGAACGGCATGCCCGTCGCCGGGTTGTTCGCGAAGTTCGGATGGATCGGCGGGAATGGCACGTTGATGTACGCGCCCATAATCGACAACAGCGGCAGCAGCACGAGCCAGGAGAGGACACCGCCGGCGAACATCGTGCCCGCGATCCGCGGACCAATGACGTAGCCGACGCCCATGTACTCCGGCGAGATATCCACGTTCAGTGTGGCGTTGGGAAACTGACTGCCGCGTGGCGTCGAGTAGTCGAGCTCCTTGAGGAAGATGTTGAAGACCCACGACAGCGCTTTCCAGAGCGCACCGACCGCGACACCGGCAAACACCATCGACGCCAGCTTGCCGCCGCGCTCGCCCGCGATCAGCACGTCCGCGCACGCGGCGCCTTCCGGGTAGGGGAGGATACCGTGCTCCTTGACGATCAGCGCGCGCCGCAGCGGCACCATCATCAGCACGCCGAGGATGCCGCCGGCGAAGGCGAGCATCGCGATCTGGTAGTAGTTGAAATACGCGGGGCCATCCGGGGTCAGGAAGATCAGCGCCGGGATCGTGAAGACGACGCCACCGGCGACCGATTCACCGGCCGATCCGATCGTCTGGACGATGTTGTTTTCGAGGATGGTGGAGCCGCCCAGCTTCTTCAGCACCGAGATGGCGAGCACCGCGATGGGAATCGACGCGCTGACCGTCAGGCCGGCGCGCAGTCCGAGATACACCGTCGAGGCGCCGAACAGGAGGCCGAAGAGCACGCCGATCACGACCGCCTTGAGGGTGAATTCCGCGGGCGACTGGTTCGCGGGAACGTAGGGCTGGAACCCGGTCGACGCGGGTGACGCAGCCGGCGGCGGAGCGGTGTGGGCCATAGCGCCGGATATTAGCACGCGGTTTTTTGTTACAATCGGCCGCGGCCTTGTGAAAACATCGAACAAAGCGACAGCGAAGACGTCGCCGGGTAAACAGAGCGCTGATCAGGTGTCGGAGCTCACCACCAACCGGCTGTCGGTGTACCTGCGCTGCCTTCATGTGCTGGAGGGCGCCGGCGTCAACACGATCTCGTCGCAGGCGCTCGCCGAACAGTTTCATCTGAACGCGGCGCAAATTCGGAAGGACCTCGCGTACTTCGGCGAGTTCGGCGTCCGCGGCGTTGGCTACTACGTCCGCGATCTGAAGCGGCACCTGCGGCAGATCCTCGGCCTCGATCGCAGGCTGCGCGTGGCGATCATCGGCGCCGGTAACCTCGGGCTCGCGCTCGCCGACTATCCGGGGTTCAAACAGGAAGGGTTCGAGATCGCCGCCCTGTTCGACACCCTGAAAGACAAGGTCGGCCACCAGTCGCGCAGCGGCGTCACGATTCACGACATCGCTGATCTGAAGAAGGTGGCGAAGCGCGAGGGCATCAAAATCGCCGTCATCGCCGTGCCGGCGCCCTTCGCGCAGCCGGTCCTCGGTCTGATCGTTGCCGCCGGCATCAAGGCGGTGCTGAATTTTTCGCCGGGCGCGCTGCAGGCGCCCACCGATGTGAAGCTGAAGAGCGTGGACCTGACTGTGTCGCTCGAGAGCCTGTCGTTTTTTCTGGCGCAGGGCGATGCAGAAGAGAAGTAAGTCCGGTGGGTCACGTAAGAGCCTTTCCCATGTCGACGCGCGCGGGCGCGTGACGATGGTGGACGTCGGCGACAAGCCGGTCACCGCTCGCGAGGCGATCGCGCGCGGGACGATCACCATGTCGCGCGAGGCGCTGCGGTTGATTCGCGCCGGCGCGGTCAAGAAAGGCGATCCGCTGCAGACCGCGAGGCTGGCCGGCATCCTCGCCGCGAAGCAGACGTCCTCGCTGATCCCGCTCTGCCATCCGCTGCCGATCTCGAGCGTGAATGTCGAACTGATTTCGAAGGCGCGCGGCTACGAGATCGAGGCGCGCGTTCGCACCACGTCGCAGACCGGCGTCGAAATGGAAGCGCTCACTGCCGTCGCCGTCGCCGCGCTCACCATTTACGACATGGTGAAAGCCGTCGACAAGACGATGGTGATCGGCGACATCAGGGTGATGCTCAAGAGCGGCGGGCGATCGGGAACATACAGGCGACGCTGAATTCTCATGAGCCTCCCGCCCGGCACCCGCCTCGGCGTCTTTGAGATTCTCTCGCCCCTCGGGGCAGGGGGCATGGGCGAGGTCTACAAGGCGAGGGACACTCGGCTCGGACGCGAGGTGGCGATCAAGGTGCTGCCCTCCGGAGTGTCGACAGATCCGGATCGCCTCAGACGTTTCGAGACGGAAGCGCGGTCGGCTTCGTCCCTCAACCACCCCAACATCGTCACCGTGTATGACGTCGGGCACTCGGACGGGACATCGTTCATCGCGATGGAGCTGGTCGATGGGCGCACCCTCCGAGAACTGCAGACGGGTCGGCCGTTGCCCACGAAGACGGTGCTCGCGATCGCCGCGTAGATCGCCGATGGCCTGGCCAAGGCGCATGACGCCGGTATCGTGCATCGGGATCTGAAGCCCGAGAACGTGATGATCCGGAAGGACGGGTTCGCGAAGATCCTGGACTTCGGTCTCGCCAAGCTGACACAGGCGGGGGAGGGGCAGGAGACGTACAGCCCAACTTTTCCGGCGGGCACGGAGGCCGGCGTCGTCATGGGCACGGTCGGGTACATGTCGCCGGAGCAGGCGCTCGGAAAGCCACTGGACTTCCGCTCGGACCAGTTTTCGTTCGGCTCGATCGCGTACGAGATGGCGACGGGCCGGCGCGCGTTCGAGCGGGCCAGCGCCCCCGAAACGCTCGCAGCGATCATCAGGGAGGAACCCGAGCCGATCCGAACCGCGGCATCAGCAGCGCCGGCGCCGCTGTCCTGGTTCGTCGAACGCTGTCTCGCCAAGGATCCCGAGGAGCGCTACGCCTCGACGCGCGATCTCGCCAGGGATCTTGCTCGCCTGCGCGACGGTCTCTCCGATGCTTCGCAGTCGGGAGCCACCTCCGTGATCCCGCCAGCGAAGTCGCGCTCACGCCGCGCGCTCGCATGGAGCGTGGCCGGTTTCGGGTTGGTTGCGGCGATCGCCGTTGCCGCGACGTGGAGGCCGGCTGAGGAACCGCCGGTGTTTCGCGCGCTGACCTTCCGCCGGGGATCGCTGGGCGCCGCGCGCTTCGGTCCGGACGGGCAGACGGTGATTTACGCGGCCGCATGGCAGGGCAACCCGATGCAGGTCTACTCGACACGCGTCGACAGCACGGAGTCGACGGCGTTACCGCTGCCGAGCGCGGGTCTGCTCGGCATCTCGCCCGCTGGAAAGATCGCGATCCTGCGGGACGGCCGGACCGCTCCTGTCGTCGCCGAAAGTTCGCTGGCGGGGGGCGCGCCGAGAGATCTGTATGAGGGCGATATCGAAATTGACTATTCGCCCACGGGGGAGCGGACGTGCCTGACGCGCGGGGGGAAGCTCGAGTCTCCAGTTGGCGCCGTGCTGTACGATCCAGGCGCGGACCGGAATATCGAGTCGCCACGGTTTTCGCCGGACGGTCACTGGATCGCGTTCATCGAGCAAACGGGAAAACAAACGGCATCGATTGCTGTCGTCGACCTGGCCGGAAAGAAGCGGACGCTCTCTGAAGGGTGGGAGACGACCACGAGCCTGGCCTGGCACCCGGGGACCGGAGAGGTCTGGTTCTCGGCCCGGGAGTTCGCCGGCTCGGGCGTAGTCAATCTCCACGCCGTGTCCCTCTCCGGGCGTCATCGTGTGGTGGCCAGGGGTCCGCTGCTGCTCCTCATCCAGGACATCGCCCGGGACGGCAGCGTCCTGCTTCGGGCAGACGAGTGGATCGAAACGACGATGGGACTGGTACCTGGAGCGGCGAAGGAATCGGAATTGACCTGGTTCGACGACTCCAGAGCCAACGATCTCTCGAGCGACGGCCAGATGCTGCTGTTCACCGAAGGAGGCATTGCCGAGGGAGCGAACGGCGGCGTGTACCTGCGCCGGACCGACGGCGCTCCCGCCGTGCGCATGGGAGACGGACGCGCCGAGGCGCTATCGCCCGATCAGAAATGGATCGTTGCCCGGCGGAACGGAGGACTCGTGCTCCTTCCGACGGGCGCGGGCGAGCCGAAGACGATCCCGACACCAGGGCTCGACGTTCAGAGGGCGAGTTGGTTCCCCGACGGAAAGAGGATTCTCTTCTCCGCGGTTGCTCGCGGACAGCGATCGCGCGTCTATGTGACGGACGCCGCCGGCGGTACGCCGAGGCCGATCTCGACGGAAGGGTTTGGCGGCTGGCATGTTTCACCGGACGGCAGGTTCTTCCTGGCTCGCGATGACGATCGAAACGCGTTTCTCTATCCGGTTGACGCTGGCGAACCGCGTCTTTTGCGGGGCATCACACCGCAGGAGATGCTCGTGGGCTTCGACACCGCGGGAGCCGGAGCGTTCGTGGCGTCGCGCAACCTCCCGCTGAAGATTGTCCGCTACGACATCGCCTCGGGTCGCCGCGAACCGTGGAAGGACATCCAGGTCAGTGACCCTGCCGGAATCGTGCAGTTGAACACCGTTGTGGTCACGCCCGACGGCAAATCTTACGCCTACACCTACTTCCGTATGCTCTCGCGCCTGTATGTGGTCCGCGGTCTGAAGTAAGGTCGGCGCGCAGATTCATGAATGTCCTCGTCAGCGTCATCAGCCCCGCACCGGCCTGGATCCTGCCGCGGCATTTCGTCGACGCCCTCCGCCGCGAGTTTCCGCAGCACACCTTTCTCGACGCCTGGGATCGCGACGCGCTGCGCCGCGTGTTGCCCGAGGCTGACGTCGCGTTCACGCCGTTCATCGAGCGCGACGTCTTCCCGCTGGCCACCCGGTTGCGCTGGGTGCAGAGCCCAGCTGTCGGCGTCGGCAGCCTGATGTTTCCCGAGTTGATCGCGAGTCCGGTCGTGATCACGAGCGCCCGCGGCATCCGCGCGCGATCCATCGCGGAGCACGTGATGGGTGTCACCATCGCGCTCGCGCGCCGCCTGCCGATCGCGATGCGCGCGCAGATCGCACACCGCTGGGTGCAGGAGGACCTCGAAGGTGCGGCATCCGGCGTTCGCTCCCTCGACAGCTTGCGCATGACCATTGTCGGCCTCGGATCGATCGGCATGGAGATCGTCAAGCTGGCGGCGCCGTTCGGGATCCGCATCTCGGCGATCCGCCGCCGCCCGCCTTCGCCCACGGGCTTCGGCGCGGCAGGCGCGCCGGCCGGCGTTGAGACCGTGTGGCCGCCGGAGCGTCTCCCCGACCTGCTCGCGCAGAGCGACGTCCTGGTCCTCGCCGTGCCGCACACGCCGGAGACGAAACAGATCATCAGCCGCGCGGAGATCGACCGCATGCCGCGCGGCGCGCTCCTCATCAACATCGCCCGCGGCAAGTTGATCGACGATGGCGCGGTCGTTGAGGCATTGCAGGACGGGCGGCTCGGCGGCGCGGCGCTCGACGTGTTCACGAAGGAGCCGCTCGATCCGGCGAGCCCCTACTGGGATCTGCCAAACGTCATCATCACGCCGCACACTTCGGGCGCGATGCAGGACTACTGGACGCCGCTGGTCGCGCTGTTTGCGGAGAACCTGCGCCGTTTCGAAAAAGGCCAGCCGCTGCTCAACATCGTGGACAAAGTTGCGGGATACTGACGCATGCGGACAGGTCGGACAGGTCGGACAGGTCAGGTAGGTCACGTGGGTCAGGTAGGTCTGGTAGGTCACGTGGGTCAGGTAGGTCGGGTGAGGTGGGTCGGTCTGGCGCTGGCTGCGGGGATCATCATGTTTGCAACTCGCGCACCGGGGTTCGCGCCGTGGAAGCAGTCGCCGGGCGCCAACCTGCCGATGTTCGGCTATCAGATCGTGCGCGTCTATCCGCACGATCCGAAGGCGTTCACCCAGGGGCTCCAGTACGTCGACGGCGTGTTGTACGAGGGCACCGGTCAGGTCGGGGAGTCGTCGATCCGCAAGGTCGAACTCGCCACCGGCAAGGTGCTGCAGCACCGCGACGTGCCGCCGCCGCATTTCGGCGAGGGCATCACGGTCTGGAAAAACGATCTGATTGAGCTGACCTGGCAGACGCACGTGGCGTTGGTGTACGACCGCGCTACGTTTCAACCGAAGAAACAGTTCACGTACCCTGGTGAAGGATGGGGCCTGACGCAGGACGCGACCAGCCTGTTCATGAGCGACGGCACCGACCAACTGCGCGTGCTCGATCCGACGACGTTCGTCGAGCGGCGCCGGATCAAGGTGACGGCGGCCGGCGCGCCACTGCGCAACCTGAACGAGCTGGAATACGTGAAGGGCGAAATCTTCGCCAACGTCTGGCAGACCGACTACATCGCGCGCATCGCGCCGGACACCGGCAAGGTCAGCGGCTACATTGATCTGCGCGGCCTGCTGACGCCGGTCGAGCGCGCCAAGACCGATGTCCTCAACGGCGTCGCCTACGACGCGGAGCACGATCGCCTCTTCGTCACCGGTAAGTGGTGGCCGAAGTTGTTCGAGGTCAAGCTGGTCAAAAAGGGCGGGTAGTCAGGTGCTGGAACACGACGCCCGCGTCCGGGCCCGTGCCGTGCTTGCGCACCACCTCTCGCGCGTTCAGCCGCTTCGAGTAGAACGGCGTGTCCGGTTCGCCGCCCGTGTTCGTGCCCGTCGTCAGATAGATATCCTGAATCAGTCCGGCGTCAAGCGCCGCACCGGCGAGCGTGCGTCCGCCGATGCACGACAGCCGCTCGATGCCGAGACGGCGCAATTCCCGGAAGGCGGCGGGCAGATCGAGCGGATCGTCCATGACCACCGGCGTGATCCACGGCCGTGTCTGCAAGCGCACGCGCATCGCTTCTTCACCGCGCGCCACGGTGATCAGGATCACGCGCAGTTGCGGCACGTTGAACATCAGGTCCTCTTCGAGTCGTACCCCGTGCAGCGTCGCGACGATCTGGACCGGATGACGCGGAAGCGCCATCGCCGCGCGCAGCGCCACCAGTTCCGGTCGCCACACCGACATCACAAACTGGCCGCCACCGATCGTGCGCGCGCCGACCAGTACCGCGTCCGCGGCGACGCGCGACAGCCCTTCGTAAATCAGATGCGTGTCCACCTTGCCGCCGCCCAGCGTGGACGGATCGTTGGTCACCGTATTGCCGTCGCGTGACTGGACGAAGACCAGATTGGTTGCCGGCAGATCGCCGGACGCTGACGGCGACACGTAGAACAGCCCGCCGAACATGGCTCGCGACCAGGCGTTGCCGATGCCGGCGAGTCGGTCGCCAGTCTCGTCGCGGTCGGTCACCAGCGGCGCGATCGCCGCCTCTCGCGCCTCGGCCGTCTTCCGCTCGACCAGCGCGTCGAATCGTTCTTCCCAATCAGCCATCTGCACTCTGCACCTGTGATTCTGAAATCCGCACTCCTGAGTCTGACATGTCATGTGGCCCGTGGCGGCGGTTCGATGTGGATCACCGCGTCGGCGATCTGCGGGTAGCGCGTCATCAGTCGATCCTTCACCACGTGCGACAAGTCGTGCGCCTCGGTCAGGCGCATGTCCGGCGGCATCCACACATGCAGGTCGAGGAACACATGGTCGGCCGATCCCCGCGTGCGGATCTTTTCGCAGCCGATGATTCCCGGCACGCTCATCACCACCTGTTCCAAATCCGCATCAGAGATGACGATGCGGTCGCTGAGGATACCGGTGGTGGTGCGCGCCACCTGAAATCCGGCGTAGCCGATGAAACCGGCGACGACGAGCGCGGCCAGCGGATCGAGCATCGGTACACCCAGCCGAGCGCCGACCAGCGCGGCGATCACCGTCAGCGACGACCAGACATCCCCACGTGTCTGCATCGCGTCGGCCAGCAGCACTTCGCTGCCCAGCCGTTCCGACTCGCGTGATTCATACGCCACCACCGCCAGGTTCACGCCCACGGTCACCAGCATGACGATGAAGCTGGCCGTCGAGATCTCGTGCGGCGCCGATCGGCCGGTCAGGTGGTTGAACGCGTTGCGGACCACTTCGATGACCAGCAACAGCAGAAAGATCGTGACGCCGGCCGCCGCCACGGTCTCGTACTTGCGATGCCCGTATGGATGATCCTCGTCGGGCGGCCGCTGCGCCGCGCGCACACCGATCAGTCCGGCCACATTGGACGCCGCGTCGGTCAGCGAATGAAAACCGTCCGACAGAATACTGATCGCGCCGCTCGCGTAGCCGAAGACGATTTTCGCCACGGCGACCGCGAGGTTCAGGAGCAGCACGCGAACGAGGACGCGGGAGACCGCGGCGTAACGCGCGGGGACTTGGGCCTGGGGACTGGGGGCTGGTCGTTTCGCGATCACGCTAGCCCCCAGCCCCGAGCCCCAAGCCCCCGATCCCTCTTCTCAAAACACACGCGCGGTCGGGACGGGCCACCAGCGGATCTGCACCTTGCCGATGATGTACTTCTTGGGCACCATGCCCCAGTGACGGCTGTCGGAGCTGTTGTTGCGGTGGTCGCCCATCACGAAGTCGTAGCCTTCCGGAATCACACTCGGACCGTAGTCGTCGTGGCTGCGGTAATCGCTCGCGACGTAGTCATCCTTCAGCGGGATGTCATTCACGTAGACGCGGCCGTCGACGATCCGGACGGTGTCGCCTTCCTCGGCAATCACACGCTTGACGAACGACTTGTCCGGGTTCAACGGGTAATACAGCATGACGATGTCGCCGCGGCGCGGTTCACCGATGCGGTACGCGAACTTGTTGACGATCAATCGATCCTGATCTTCGAGCGTCGGCGCCATGCTCTGTCCTTCGACGCGCGCCACCTGGAACCCGAAGGTGACGATCAGCACGGCGTAGACCGCGGCGGAGCCGAGCGTCTTCACCCACGCGATCAGTTCCTCCTGCACCTGTGCGAGGCGGATGCCGGGACTGGTCAGCCGCAGATCGGCAGCGTCGCCGGCGTGAAACACCCGCTTGACGTCGAGTGGCGGCAGCTCCAACTGCAGCGCCAGGCGCTCCGGTTCTTCGCCGTGAGGGATCGCGGGGCCTTCGAGTCCGCTGATCAGAGCTTGAGGTATTCGCGCAGACGACGGGTCTGCGTGCGGCTGACGGGAATCTCCGTCGCCTTCGCGTCTTTCATCCGCAGGATGTAGTTCCGACTGAACCAAGGGACGATCTCCTTGATCTTGTTGATGTTCACCAGGTGCGATCGATGCACCCGCCAGAAAACAGTCGCGTCGAGCCGATCGTGGAGTTCGTCGAGCGTCCGGTAGTTCGAGGTGCCCGCGTACTGACCCGTTACTACCGTAATCCCTTCGTCGGCCAGCGAGGCGTAAATAATGTCTTCGGCCTGCACCAGCAGGAACCGTTCGCCGACCTTGATCGCCAGCCGCTCGCGCCGGCTTTGCCGTTCGGCCACCGCCTGGATGATTTTTTCCAGCTCGGCGTTGTTGACGTTGGGCGCGCCGTCGGCAGTGCGTTCGGTCGCGATGCGGCGCCGCGCACGATCGACCGCGACCTCGAGCCGCGCCGGATCGACCGGCTTCAGCAGGTAATCAACCGCGTTGACCTCGAACGCCTCAATGGCGTGCTGATCGTACGCGGTGACAAAGATGATCAGCGACGCTGCGTGGTTGCCGAGCATCCGCCGCGCCACCTCGAAGCCGGTGAGCCCCGGCATCTGGACGTCCAGGAACACGACGTCGGGCTGCAGCTTGTCGATGGTGGTCAGCGCCTCGACACCGTTGCCCGCCTGGCCGATCACCTCGACGCCGCCAACCTGATTGAGCAGGTAACCCAGTTCGTCTCTGGCCAGTTCTTCGTCGTCTACGAGCACCGCGCGCAGCGGACTCGCAGCGCTCGGCTCCCGGTTCTCGGGGCGGGCTGAGTGCGGGCTCATGCCGTGACCCGTTCGGGGAGCGCGATCTCGGGAATCGCCACGCTGACGCAGGTGCCCTGGCCGGGCACACTCGTCAGCTTCAGCTGGTACGGCGCGCCGTAGATCGTGCGCAGCCGCTCGTTGACGTTGCTGAGGCCAATGCCGTCGCCCAGCGCGTGTTCGAGCCGCTCTTCCGTCATCCCCAGGCCATCGTCGTGGACCTCGATGATCGTGTGGCCGTCGCGGACCAGCGTCTTGATCGTGATGCGTCCGCCGCCGACCTTGCTCGCCAGGCCGTGCTTGATCGAGTTCTCGACCAGCGGCTGCAGCAGCATGCTCGGCACGATGACGTCGAGCGTCTGCGGCGCGATCTGTTTGTCCACGCGCAGCTGCGGGCCGAAGCGGACCACTTCGATGTCGAGGTACTCGTCGACCGACGCGAGCTCCTCGCGCAGCGTCACGAAATGATCCGTGCTGCGCATCAGGCGGCGGAGCAGACCGGACAGCCGCGTGATCAACATGCGCGCCGTGTCCGGCTTGGTGCGAATCAGCGACGAGATCGAGGTCAGCGTGTTGAAGAGGAAGTGCGGGTTGATCTGGTTGGCGAGCGCTTCGATCTTGGCGGCGAGCAGCAGCTTTTCCTGCTCCTGCAGCCGGTGCTCGATGCGGGCGTTGTTCCAGATCTTGATCGGCGTGGCGACGCAGAGCGTCGAGGCGAACAGGACGATCAGCATGCGCCACGACCACGGCGGGCTGGGAGCGAGCACGAACAGCCGGTGATGGTCGCTCCACTTGAATCCCAGGCCCTGGCCGAGCAGCTCGAGCGCGACCGGGGCGAGCAGCAGCACGACCTGCCAGTCCACCGTCAACGAACGCACCATCTGCCACGCGCGGCGGGGGACGCTCGGAAAAATAAAGGGTGAGAAATGCCAGATTGCTTCTTTTGGGCACAGTTCGCGCAGGCCACCCCCGGCGAAACCGCAGCCGATGGCGAAGGGCAGTGCCGCCCATTCGCCGTTGAACAGCGGCGGGACGCCGACCATGGCGCCGACCGTCGCGCCGGCGTACGGACCCGCGATCAGCCCCACCAGAAACGACCCCTCCATCGTCAGGTCGAGCGCGTCGTAGCCGAGGAGGAGTCGGGCCATCACGCCGAAGAAGAGCGGGATGCCGAGGCTGAGGGTGAACGTGAGCCGATCCGGCCAGGCGCGGCGCTCGAAAATCAGGATGTGCCTGAACCGCCGGTAGCGCACGAGCATGGTCGCCAGCGCGGCGGTGGCCACCAGTTTGACGACGAGCGTCGTGAGCAATAACTGCTCGGCGGTCAGGAACTTCGGGCCTTGCATGGTTTACTTGATCTTATCGGCCAGATAAACTGAGAGCAATGGCTGTGATCCGTCCCTTCGTCATCGGCTTCGCGACGACGCTGAAGCACCTCTTCAAGAAGCCGATCACCGTGAACTATCCGGAGCAGAAGGTGCCGATGTTCCCGAAGTACCGCGGCAAGCAGGTGCTGATGCGCGACGAGAACGGACTCGAGAAGTGCGTGGCGTGCGGGCTTTGCTCGGCGGCGTGTCCCGCAGACGCGATCTATCTCGAGGCGGCCGAGAACGACGGCAGCGTGCAGGCCGGGCCGCGCTACGCGTCGGTCTACCAGATCCACAAGACACGCTGCATCTTCTGCGGCTACTGCGAGGAAGCGTGCCCGGTCGGCGCGATCTTCATGGGCAAGGACTACGAGCTCGCGGTCTACAGCAAGGCCGACTTTGTGTGGGACAAAGCGGACATGCTCGTCCCGGCAGCGACTTCGCCGACGCCGACTCCAGGGGCTAGAGGCTAGGGTCTTGAGGCTGGCCAGCCCCCAGCCCCCCACTGAGATGCAGATCGGCGCCCTCGGAGACATCCACGGCGAGTTCGACACCGTTCATGCGATTATGCAGCGGCACGCGGACATCGAACTCTGGGTGTGCGTGGGCGACGTAGCGAGTAACGCCGGCGAGTACTTTTCCCCGCAGGCGCCCCTCTACTTCATCAAAGGCAATAACGAAGAGTTCGACGTGCTCGCGCGCGCCATCCACGGCGATCCCCCTGCGCCGACGCTCCACTACATGCCCAACGGCGGACCACACGTGGTTGGGCCGTGGCGCGTTGCCGCGCTTGGCGGCACGTTCGCGCCGAGTTGGTACAACACGTCGCCCGCGGCACTGCCGCCGTCGAAGGGGCGCAAGCTGACGGCAACATCGCTGAAGCTCGGCAAGAGTCGTGACGACAAGCGCCGGCATTTCGTGCGTGATGAAGTCGTCGCCTGCAAGGCGATGACGAACATCGATCTGTTGCTGACGCACGAGGCGCCGCGTCCGTTTTATCCCGCCGGCCGCCGGATCGACGCCGGCAAGACCGTGTTGAATGACGTGCTCGCGTCGATGAAACCCCGGCTCCATCTCTTCGGCCACCACCACGAGTTCACCGACGCGGTGCGGCAGGGTGTGCGGTCGATCGGCCTCGACATCGTGACGAAGTCCTACCTGCTTGTCGACGCTGGCACGTTCAAGACCGAGCGCTTGGATACCTGAGTGTGTTGGATGACATCGAAACGGCCCTCGGCAGTCCCTGATGGACTTCACGGAGGGAGCAGAGGTATAGTCGGACTGCGCGAGGGCACACAGCCCGAGCGTTTTCAAGTAGTTAGCGGGTTTCAGACCTGCTGCTGAGGCAACTGATGGGCTTATTCGAGCCGCGTCGCCCGAACGAAAACGAAGAGATCGTCGGGTCTGACGCCGCCACTCGCGCGCTGTCGGTGACGGTCGTGGAAAACGACTTCGTCGCGCGCGTCTACGAGAATATCGCGTGGTTCTACGACCTGACGTTTGGCCCCGCGCTGCATCCGGGCCGCGTCGACGCGATTCAACGCATGGGCATCAAGCCCGGCGACCGCGTGCTCGAAGTTGGCGTGGGCACGGGCATCAACGGCGCGCTCTATCCTGCGGAGTGCGCGGTGACCGGCATCGACTTCTCGAGCTCGATGCTGGAGAAGGCGCACCAGCGCATCGCGCGCAAGGGCGTCACCAACGTGCGTCTGATGCAGATGGACGCGCAGAACATGAAGTTCGCCGACGACAGCTTCGACATCGTCTACGCGCCGTACGTGATCAGCGTCGTGCCGGATCCCGTTGCCGTGACGCGCGAGATGTGCCGCGTCTGCCGTCCCGGCGGGAAGATCATCATCCTCAACCACTTCCGCAGCAAGAGCCGCCTCGGTTCGTGGCTCGAAAAGATCATCGCGCCGTTCACCCTTTATCTCGGCTTCAAGTCCGACCTCGATCTGCCGGCGTTCCTGGTGCAGGCGAACCTGCACCCGGTGTCGATCGAGAAGGTGAACATCCCGCGTATCTGGTCGCTGGTTACGACGATTAAAGAATAAGAAACCTACAATCGAGAACCGAAGAGCTAGAACGGTTCCTCGATTGACGGGCTCTGTGGCGTGAACAGTTCCGCGCCGTTCGGTGTCACGTGCATGTCGTCCTCGAGGCGCACGCCGAACTCGCCCTTGATGTAGATCCCCGGTTCGTCACTGAAGACCATTCCCGGCTGGACGGTCAGCGCTTTCTCCCACCCGAACATGTTGTTCTTCACCAGGTACGGCCACTCGTGGCCGTCCATGCCCATGCCGTGGCCGAGGCGGTGCGTGAAGTACTTGAAGCCGGGTCCGTAGCCGTTATCGATGACGACCTTGCGGCCGGCGGCGTCGATCGACTCCAGCGGAACACCGGGGCGCGCAGCTTTCAGCGCGGCGGTCTGCGCCTGGTGGACGATGTCGAACACCTTCTTCATCTTGTCGGTCGCCTTGCCGAGCACGAACGTGCGGGTGATGTCCGATTGATAGCCTTCCACCGTGCAGCCATCATCGAGCATCAGGATCGTGCCTTCGCGGATCGTCTGCGGGGTGATCGAGCCGTGCGGCAGCGCGGTGTATTCACCGACCTGGATGCTGGCGAAGCCGGAGAAGCCGAGCTTCGCGTAGCCGGCGCTGATCAGGCTGCTGACGTCGTCCTGCGTCATCCCGGGCTTCAGCGCTTTGAACACCGCCTCGTAACACTTCAGCGTGATCTGCGAGGCGAGGCGCATCAACTCGACCTCGTGCGCGTCCTTGATCATCCGGCAACCGGCGACGATCGGTGACGCGCTGACGATCTTCAGCGCCGGCGCCGCGCCGCTGATGCTGTCGGCGAACACGAACTTCGACGTCTCCTCGATGCCGATGCGTCCGCTGGCGATGCCGCGATCCTTCAGCCCGGTCGCCACGCGCTCGAAGGGGCTTTCGTCTTCCTGCCAGATCGCCACGTCGGTGTGCTCGATCGGTCCGCCGGCAAGCTGCTCGCGCGTGCGATCTTCTTCGAACGCCGGCGTGACGATGTAGGGCTGGCCGACTTTGGGGATGACCACGGCGGTGAGGCGCTCGCTGTTGCCCCAGCGGATGCCGGTGAAATACATCAGCGACGTGCCGCCGGTGAGGATGATGGCGTCGATCTTCTGCTCGGTCATCAGCCGCCGCGCCTTTTCGAGTCGAGCCTGACGCTCCGCGACCGTGATCGGCTTGGCGAGGTGACGCATCGACGTCAGCGCCGCGATGCTTTCGGGCGCCGGCCCGCCGCCGGCCGCAGGACCGCGTCCGCGCTGCGCAGACAGCGGCGCCACGGACAAACCGGCTGCTGCGCTCGTCAGCCACATGAAATTGCGTCTAGTCAGCATCAAATGCTCCACGAGGATGGGGTAATCACCCAATTACCAGATTCATGATCTGTTCGGCTGCCGTGTCTGCGCCGTTGACCGCCGGCCGTTCCGGCGCCTCCGGCTGCGCGAGCAGCGCGTCGATCGCCTCGGCCCATCGGCCGCCGAGCAAATCTTCCTGCGAAAGGTACCGGCAACGCAAGATCTCCGGCATCCCGGCGACGAACAAATCGTATTCGATGAAGCGGCCGCGTGACGTATAGAGCAGCGCCGTGCCGTTGGCCACGCACTCCGACACAATGCCGTACCCCGGCTTGCTGACGACGACGTCCGCCGCGGCGACCAGATCCTCGTACTTCAATCCGGACGGTGGCTCACGCATCGGTTCAATGAAGGTGAAGCGATCGGACTGGCGGAGCGCCTCGATCGGGAGATCGACGCCGTAG
This sequence comes from Acidobacteriota bacterium, assembly GCA_025358945.1. GTDB lineage: Bacteria > Acidobacteriota > Vicinamibacteria > Vicinamibacterales > CAVVIG01 > CAVQFC01. The sequence continues at coordinate 114 of JANYHS010000316.1, read as the reverse complement.
CCGCCGAATGACGCCAGCACGACCGGCCGCTCGCCGGTGATCCCGAGTTGTCGACGCGTGTCTCCGGGATCGCGGGTCGACGTGCGCGCGATGAACGCGATGTCGCGCGTGACG
>JANYHS010000296.1 GCA_025358945.1 Acidobacteriota bacterium | reverse complement strand
GCGCGCCACGGCAAGTCAGGGCATCGGCCAGTATGCGGACAAGCGGCGTCACGCGCAGATTGAAGCGCGTCACGCGTTGCAGGCGATCGCGTCGGGATTGCACGCGCGTCAGCTGACGCCGGCGGCACAGGCGCAGGCGATGGCGTCAGCGATCCACGCCGCCGAGCTGCAGCTGCCCGACGCGTGGCTGCCGTACGTGGTGTCGCGATAGGTCGAACTGTTCATGCGATACTCATGTCCATCGATCCGCTGACCACGGCCATCACGCTGAGCGCAGGACTCGCCATCGGCGTGGTCCTTGGTGTGATCGTCGGCTGGCTCGCGTCCCGGCCTGCGCAATCCCGTCTCCAGAACGTCATCCATACCGAGCGCGCCGTCCACGACGAGCGGCTGAAGGCGTACCACGACGCTGAAGGCAAGCTTCGCGACGCGTTTCAGGCGTTGAGCGCCGATGCGCTGAAGACCAACAACGAGGCGTTCCTCTCGCTCGCCGAAACGCGCATGCGCGAAGCGCGGACGGAAGCCGTGGGCGACATCGACGCGCGCAAGAAAGCGATCGAGGATCTGCTGGCGCCGATGGCCAAGACCCTTGAGCAGGTCGACCGTGAGATCAAGGACTCCGAGCGCCGTCGCGTCGAGAGCGGCGCGCAGCTGATGCAGAAGATCGCGTCGCTGGATGTCGCGGGACAGGGCCTGCGCGACGAAACGCGCCGGCTGACCGATGCGCTGAAGCGGCCCGGTGTCCGCGGCCGCTGGGGCGAACTCCAGCTCAAGCGCGTCGTCGAACTGGCCGGGATGATCGAGCACTGCGATTTCACCGAGCAGCACACGATCCAGGGCACAGACGCTGGGCGCATTCGCCCGGACGTGATCGTCCGGCTGCCGGGCGGTAAGCAGATTGTGATCGACGCCAAGACGCCGCTCGACGCCTACCTGCGCGCCCTCGAGGCGCCAGATGAAGCCACCCGACAGAAACTGCTCGCCGAGCACGCGGGTCAGGTGCGCACCCACATCGCGCAGCTGTCGGCCAAGAGTTACTACGACAGAGTGGCCTCGACGCCGGAGTTCGTCGTCATGTTTCTGCCCGGCGAGATGTTCTTCAGCGCCGCGCTCGAGCAGGATCCCGCACTGATCGAGTACGGCGTGGAGAAGCACGTAATCCCGGCGAGCCCGACAACGCTGATCGCGCTGCTGCGGGCGGTGGCGTACGGCTGGCAGCAGGAGGCGATGGAAGAGAACGCGCGCAAGATCAGCGATCTCGGCAAGAACCTCTACGAGGCCGTTCGGACGCTCGGCGGTCATTTCCAGAATCTCGGCGCCAGACTCAGGTCCAGCCTCGACGCCTACAACGACGCAGTCGGGTCGCTTGAAGGCAACGTCCTCGTGAAGGCGCGCAGGTTCAAAGAACTGCAGGCCGCCAACGGCGCTGAGGAGATCAAGCCGCTCGATCCGATCGACCGCGTACCGCGGATGCTGCAAGCCGCAGAGCTCACCGACGGCCTGCCGTTCCACGACGAGGAAGAAGAAGCCGAGCCTGTGCGCGCACGGTGAACGCGTCCTACGCCCGGGATCTCGAGCTCGCGCGCCAGTGCGCCGCGGGAGACGAGCAGTCGTGGGAACGTTTTGTCCTCGAGTACCGCCCGACGCTCTACCGCGCGGCCGACGCGCTCGACGCGAGCGGCGGCGCCCGCGATCTCGCCGATGCCCTCTACGCGGATTTGTACAGCAAATCACTCTTCCGCTATTTCCAGGGACGCAGTAGCCTGGCCACGTGGCTGCGCGCCGTGCTCGCGCAGCGGTATGTGGATCGCGTCCGCGCGCAGAAACGGTTCGAGCCGCTGCCCGACGAGGACCGCACGGCCGCCGCCGGCGACGCGGCAGCCGGCAGCGATCCACCTGATCCGGATCTGTCTGGACATCTCGCGCGCCTGCGCCAGGCGCTCGCGCGCGCCGTTGATCGACTCGACAGCCGGGATCGCCTGCGGCTCGGTTGCTACTATGTGCAGGAGTTGACGCTCGCCGACACCGGACGGCTGCTGAAGGAGCACGAGGCGACCGTGTCGCGTCAACTCGCCCGGACCAGGCGGGCCCTTCGCGAGGACGTCGAACGGCAACTGCAGGAGCCTCCCGGGTTGAGCGAGGCGCAGATCGCGGAGTGTTTCGAGGCGGTCTCGGAAGACGCGGGGCCGCTCGACCTCGGACAACTGCTGGGGCGCAAGAAATCGGAGCCGGATCGTTCTATATGATGAGCCGCCGGTGAGAGAGACGAAGAATGATCGCGACGCGTCCGTCGATCGGCTGCTGGCCGGCGCGATGAAGGCGCGCGCCGACGCGACGATCGAGGGCCCGTGCCTGGACGCCGACACGCTGGCGGCCTGGGCGGACGGAGCGCTCGCCGCGCGCGAGCGGGCGCACGCCGAGGCCCATGCGGCGGAGTGCGCCAGATGTCAGGCGCTGCTGGCGGCCATGGTGCGAACGCTGCCGCCGGCGACCGCCGCGACATCGCCGTGGCGGCTGCCCGCCCTCGGATGGCTGGTCCCGCTGACGGTGGCCGCAACCGCACTCGTGATCTGGGTCGCCGTGCCGAGTCGCGAGCCGGCACAGATTTCGGACGGGGTCGCGGAGGCCGTCGACCAGCCGGCGCCGGTACGCGTGCCGCCCGCTGTCGCCGCGCCGCTTGCGGACGCGAAAGCCAAGGCGTCGTCCGAGGTTCCCGCGCCTGGGTCCGTGTCTGACGATCGACGCGAACGGCGGGAAGCCGCGCCGCTCGAGAAGGCAGCGGCTGCCCCCCCACCCGCAGTTGCGTCCGCGTTTGATGATCTGCGTGAACAGCGCGAAGTGGCATCGCTCGAGAAGCAGGCGCGTCCGGCTGCCGCGGCAGGTACTTCGGCTGTCGGCGGTGCGGCGGGGGGCATCGTCGGATCCCCTGGGCCCGCGCGAGCCCTGACGTTCGCGAGCGCACCGGAAAGCATCATCGTGTCGTCGAACCCGTCGACGCGGTTCCGTGTGCTACGTGGCGGCGGCGTGCAGCGGTCCGCCGATGCCGGCGCGACCTGGCGTGCCGAGGTCACCGGGACGACCGAGACGCTGACGGCCGGGTCGTCGCCATCGCCCTCCGTCTGCTGGCTGGTCGGCCCCGGCGGCGTCATCCTGCTCTCGACTGACGGCCGCTCCTGGCGTCGCGTCGCGTTCCCAGAGGCAATCGATTTGCGTTCGGTGAGTGCAATAGACGAGGAGAACGCCACGGTGACGACCGCCGATGGCCGCGCGTTCGTCACAACTGACGCCGGCCGGACGTGGTCGCGCGCTCCCGATCTCTAGCGTTTCGGCCTTCCTGCAAGAATTCCTGCCGGCTCCGTTCTAAGGACAGAACAACAAAGGAGCCGTTCCATGCAGACACGAATCGGACTGGCGTTTGCCGCGGTGCTGATCGCCGTCACCGCCCTCTCGTCACCACACGTCGCACCCGCCGCGCATGCCGCAGGCGCAGCGGCCGCAGGACAGGACTCGTCCACGCTCGACGATCAGGTCGACCTCGCCGTTACCGTCTACAACTCGGACATCGCGCTGGTCCGGGACGTGCGCGACCTGCAGTTGCCGCGAGGCGCCTTCGACCTGCGCTTCATGGACATCGCAGCGACGGTGAACCCGGCGACGGTGCACTTCCGCTCGCTGACCGAGCCGTCGCGCGTCAACGTGCTGGAGCAGAACTACGAATACGATCTGCTCGAACCCGACAAGTTACTGCGCAAGTACGTCGGCCGCGATGTGACGCTCGTGCGGCGGCGCTCGGAGAATGGTCAAACGCGCGAGGAGGACGTGAAGGCCCGCCTGCTCAGCTACAACAACGCGCCCGTCTGGCAGATTGGCGGCGAGATCGTCACTGGGCTGAGCGCGGATCACATCAAGTTCCCGGAGCTGCCGGGGAATCTGTACACGCACCCGACGCTGATCTGGACGCTCGACAACGCTGGCGCCGTCCGGCATCGCGTGGAGGCGTCGTATCTGGCGAGCAAGTTGTCGTGGAGCGCCGACTACGTGCTGACCGTCGGCCGTGAAGACAAGGCCGCCGACCTCGACGGCTGGGTCACACTCGGCAACGCGAGCGGGACATCGTTCCGGAATGCGAAGCTGCAACTCGTGGCGGGCGACCTCAATCGCGTCCGCGAGGTGATGAGCAAAGCGATGAACGACGAAGTCAGGCGGGCGCCTGCGTCGGCCGGCGGGGCGGTGATGGCGCAGGAACCGTTCTCCGACTACCACCTCTACACGCTCGGCCGAAAGACGACGATCAACAACAGCGAGACCAAACAGGTGAGCATGCTGACCGGCACCGGTGTGCCGATTCGCAAGCGGTACGTCGTCGACGGCCAGGCCTTCTACTACCGCAACGGCCAGCATCCCGGATCGCCGATCAAAGACGTGGTGCAGGTCTACTACCAGTTCAAGAACGAGGAGCGTGGCGGTCTGGGGATGCCGATGCCGGCGGGCGTGGTCCGCGTGTATCAGGCCGACTCGAAGGGCGGCACGCAGTTTGTCGGCGAGGATCGGATCACGCACACGCCGAAAGACGAGGCGCTCAACCTCAAAATCGGGAACGCGTTCGACGTCACCTGCGAGCGCAACCAGATCGATTTCGAGAAGATCGCGTCGAACATCTACGAGTTGGAGTACGAGATCACCCTGCGCAATCACAAGGCCGCGCCGATCACCGTGGAGGTGAACGAGCCGATTGGTGGCACCTGGAAGATGGTGCGGTCGTCGCACGAGTGGAACAAGACGGCCGCGTGGGTCGCCGCGTTTACCGTTCCCGTCGCACCGGATGGGACGGTCGTACTGAAGTACAGGGTCAGGGTGACGTACTAATCCCGTGCATACCGGTTGGCGTGGTTCCATTATGGTGCTACCATGGAACCATGCCTGCCAGCCTCTCAATCAAGAACGTGCCCGACGCGGTGGTCGAGCGGCTCCGCGCGCGTGCCGCACGCAACCGCAGATCGCTCCAGGGTGAATTGCTCGACTTGATCGAGCGCGCCGCCGACGAACTGCCCACGATTTCCGCTCGCGATGTCTACGAACGGATCCGGAAACTGAAGCTGCCCACGGGCGAGAGCTCGGCGGACATCATCCGCGAGATGCGCGATGTCAGATAAGGTGGTGGACGCATCGGCGCTCGCCGCGATCGCCTTCGCGGAGCCCGGCGCGGACGCCGTGATCGACCAGATCGACGGCCACCGTCTCCATGCGCCCACGCTGATTGTGTTCGAGCTGATGAATGTGGCGTGGAAGCGCTCGAAAAAGCAACCGGCGGCGACGGCGCTGTTCCTGCAAGCGCTTGAGGTGCTCGAGGGGCTCGGCCTTCGCTTTCGCGGGATCGATCAGGGCGAGGTCGTCAGACTCGGACTCGCAACGGGGCTCACCGCCTACGATGCGACCTATCTCTGGCTGGCGCGCGCCCTGGCCATGCCGCTCGTGACTCTGGACAAAAAGCTTGGCGCGCACGCCCGGCGCCTCTGACCGATGCAACTGCCCCTGGACCTCGACCCGGCTCCGCCAGTCCCTGATCCCCAATCCCCGGTCCCG
>JANYHS010000277.1 GCA_025358945.1 Acidobacteriota bacterium | reverse complement strand
AGTCACGGCTCACAATGTTTGCGTTCACACCGCTCTTCCTGAGCGGACGCGTCAGCCCGCGAGCGGGCCGACCTGCGATGCGTCGATGGTCTGCTGCGTGCGCTCCGAATCTCTGTGACTCTGTGGCGATTTTGTAGAACTACCGAGCCAGCAGCGGCTGCACGAGTTCGACGAGGCCGCTCCAGATAATCGCGACGCCGATGCACAGCAGGATGAACGCGGACAGGCGGAGAAACACGGCGGTGCCGGTCTCGCCCAGGTAGGCGATCAGCCGCGACGCGAACCGGTAGCAGAGGAACACCAGCCCCGAGACGATGACGATGCCGGCGAGGTCGGCCGCGAGTTCGGCGGCGGTGCGGGCACCGAGACTCTGCGCTTTCGCCCCGAGCGTGATCGCGATCGAAATCGACCCCGGCCCCACTGTCAGCGGAAACGTCAGCGGATAGAACGCGCGGCGCGCGACCTCGCGTTCCCACGCATCCACCGGCCCAGGTGTGCTCACCGGATGCGAATCCTCGTTCAGCAGACGCCAGCCATTCGCGGCGACCAGCAAGCCGCCGCCGACGCGGACGATCGGCAGCGACACGCCGAAGAACCGCAGGACGTGGGATCCGATCAGCAGCGCCGCCGTCAGCAGGAGCAGCGCGTGGCGCGCCACCACGATCGCCAGCTTCCGCCGCGCCGCGCCCGGCAAGTCCGCGGTCATCGAGAGAAAGATTGGCGCCGATCCGAGCGGGTTGACGATCGGCAGCAGCGTCGCCATTGTCAGCAGCACGGCGTTGGCGTAGAAGAATATTTCCTGTTCCATGGGTGGCGCCCCGCCAGCTCGGCGGGCGGCCTTGACGGGATTGTACGGGAAGATACGAACGGATGTCCGGAGGCTCAACGTTCTCGCTGAAGCGCTTCTTCCTCGGCAAGCCCATTCCCTCGCATCTGGCACATCACGAGCGCCTGTCGCGCGTGACCGGGCTGGCCGTCTTGTCGTCCGACGCACTCTCTTCAGTGGCGTATGCGACCGACTTCGTACTCGCCACGCTGGTCGTGGCCGGCGTCGGCGCGTTCGTGTACGCCATCCCCATCAGTCTGATCATCGCCTCGCTCCTGGCGATCGTCGCGTTTTCGTACCGGCAGACGATTCATGCCTACCCCACCGGCGGCGGCGCCTACATCGTCGCCAAGGAGAACATCAGCGATACAGCGGGGTTGATTGCGGCGGCATCGCTGCTGGTCGACTACACGCTGACCGTCGCGGTCAGCATTTCCGCCGGCGTGCTGGCGATCACGTCAGCGTTTCCGAATGTCCACCCGTACCGCGTGGAGATCTGCCTCGCGTTCCTCGCGATTCTGACGATCGGCAATCTTCGCGGCATCCGGGAATCCGGACGCATCTTCGCAGTGCCTACGTATTTCTTCGTGGTCAGCGTGATGGTGCTGCTGGCCGCCGGCACTTACCGATTCCTGACAGGCGCCATCGTCCCGGTTGATCTGCCGCTGCCGCCCAACGCCGGCCACCAGCCACTCACTCTGTTCCTGCTGCTCACGGCCTTCGCGAACGGATGCACCGCGATGACCGGCGTCGAAGCGGTGTCGAACGGCGTGCCCGCGTTCCGCCCGCCGGAAGCCAAGAACGCGGCATCAACGCTCGTCACCATGGCCTCGCTCGCCATCCTGATGTTCATCGGCATCACCGTTCTGGCGCACGCCTATCACGTCGTACCCAACCCGACCGAGTCCGGCATCTCGCAGCTGGGTCGCGCGATCTTCGGCGGGCCGAACCTGCTCTATTACCTGCTGCAGGCCGGCACGACGTTGATTCTGGTGCTTGCCGCCAATACCGCGTACGCCGACTTCCCGCGTCTCGCGTCGATCGTGTCGCGCGACCGCTACCTGCCGCGGCAGTTCATGAACCAAGGCGATCGCCTGGCGTTCTCGAACGGCATCCTGGTGCTTTCGGTGTTCGCCGCTGTCCTCATCACGGCGTTCCGCGGCGACACGCAGTCGCTGCTGCCGCTCTACATGATCGGCGTGTTCGTGTCGTTCACGTTGTCGCAGGCGGGCATGGTCATCCATTGGCGGCGCACGCGCGAGCCCGGGTGGCGCACCAACGCCTGCATCAATGGCTTTGGCGCCGTGGTGACCGGCATCGTCCTGATCATCGTGGCGGTGACCAAGACGATGGAGGGCGCGTGGATTGTGTTGCTGCTGATCCCGGTGATCGTTGCCGTGTTCAAGGTGACGCACGGCCACTACGAGCACGTCGCCTCAGAACTGACGTTGAAGGGCTACGCACCGGAGGCGCGCGTCCACAACACCGTACTCATCCCCATCGGCGGTCTGCAGCGCGCCGTGGTCGACGCACTGCGCTACGCGGAAACGCTCTCGGACGATGTCCGGGCGATTTATGTCGACATGAATCCGGCGAGCACGGAGTTGCTGAGGAAGGAGTGGGAGACCTGGGGCGGCCGCGTGAAGCTGGTGGTACTGCCGTCGCCGTTCCGGTCGCTGATGGAGCCCCTGCTGGAGTACATCGACCAGGCCTCGGCGGAGAAGACCAACGACTACGTGACGGTCATCCTGCCGGAGTTCGTGCCCGCGCGCTGGTGGCAGCAGCTGCTGCATAACCAGACGTCGCTGCTGATCAAGGGCGCCCTGCTCTTCCGGCCCAACATCGTCGTCACCAGCGTGCCATTTCATCTTTCCAGGTAGGAGCTTACATGCACGAGACGCAGGTCTCTGAAATCGGACACCTGATCCATGCCGCTGACTTCGCAGGCCTGCGCGAGCAGCTCGCCAGCCGGTTACCGCAAGACGTGGCGGAAATCATCCAGCGGCTCAAGACCGATGAGCAGGTGATCTCGTTCCGGGTATTGCCGCGGGAACTGGCGGCGACGGTCTTCGAGTACCTGCCCCCGTCGGCGCAGGGCGGCCTGGTCAAGGCCATGGGCCAAGAGGACGTCGCCGGGCTGCTGAATCAAATGGCCCCTGACGACCGGACGTTGTTGTTCGGCGAATTGCCGGCCAACGTCACCAAACAACTTCTCGCGCTGCTGACGCCGGAAGAACGTCATGAGGCGGTGACGCTGCTCGGCTACCCGACCGGGTCCATTGGGCGCCTGATGACGCCGCACTACATCGCCGTGGGCGAAGACTGGACGGTGCAACGCGTGATGGACTTTGTCCGCGAGCACGGCAAGGACAGCGAGACGCTCAACGTCGTCTACGTCATCAACGACAAGGGCTGCCTCATCGACGACATTCGGATGCGCGAGTTTCTCATCGTGCCGGTGACGACGCGTGTCGCCGACCTGATGGACCGGCGATACGTCTCACTGAAGGCCACCGACGCACAGGACACCGCCGTGGCGGTCTTCAGGCGCGAGGATCGCACGGCTCTTCCCGTCACTGATTCCACCGGCGAGCTCATCGGGATTGTGACCGTCGACGATGTCCTGGATGTCGCGGAGCAGGTCGCAACGCGCGAGATGCAGAAGGTCGGCGGCTCC
>JANYHS010000275.1 GCA_025358945.1 Acidobacteriota bacterium | reverse complement strand
ACGACGCGTTACCCGACACGGTTGACGCGAACATCGGCAAGGCCGGGTACATCGGCACCACCTCCCGCGGTGCGTTCTCTCCGAACACAGTGCCGGACGATGCGCGGCAGCGGTGGCTGTTCCGGATGGTGCACTCGGATCGGCCGCTGCAGGAGAAGATGACCCTCTTCTGGCACAACTACTTCGCGACTGGTCTCTCGAAAGTGGTCGCCGGCGTGAAAGGGCAAGGGGTGGTGAAGGCGGGGAACGGCACGCGCCTGATGGTGGCGAAGGCTTCCGAGGATCCGGTACAGCAGCAGGGACAGATTGAATTGCTTCGCGCCAACGCGCTCGGCAGCTTTCACGATCTACTGCTCGCGGTTGCGAAAGATCCGGCGATGCTCATCTGGCTGGACGGCGACTCGAACACAAAAGCCAAGCCCCAGGAAAACTTCGGCCGCGAGTTGATGGAGCTGTTCTCGCGCGGCGTCGGCTACTACACGGAAGACGATGTGTACGCGGCCGCGCGGGCGTTCACCGGCTGGAATCTCAATCGTCCGCCTGACGTGACCGATCCGGCGGCGACGTTCGCGTTCGTCTACAACGCCAACCAGCACGAGACCGCCGCCAAGACGTTCAGCTTCCCGATCTATGCGGATGGCAGTCACACCATTCCGTCGCGCGCCGCGTCGGGTGGCATGCAGGACGGCCTCGATCTGATCGCCGCGCTGTCGACGCATCCCGAGACGGTGCGCCGGCTCGTGACGAAGCTGTACGCGTTCTTTGTCAGCGAGACCGTGACACCCGACCCTGCATTCATCAACGACCTGGCGACTGTGTATCTGCAGAGCGGCACAGCGATCAAGCCGGTGCTGCAGCGCCTGTTCACGTCGCCGCAGTTTCAGGATCCGGCAATCTTCTTCACGCACTATGCGTGGCCTGTGGAATTCGTCGTGCGCGCGATCAAGGAAACCGGGTGGGTTGGCTTTTCGGCCGGCAGCGTGTTGACGCCGCTGCTGAGCATGGGCCAGGAACTGCTCGAGCCGCCCAACGTGGCCGGCTGGGTGCTGGGACAGAACTGGTTCTCCACCGGCGCGATGCTGGCCCGGATGAACTTCGCGTCGACGCTGGCCTTCAACCAGAAATTCAATATCGCGAAGGCCGTCGCCGTGGCGCGAAGCAGTCCGCAGGCGCTGGTCGCGTTCGTGACCTCGCACCTGACCGCCGATCTCGAGAACGACGTGTACAACGACCTGGTCAGCTACGCCAGCGCGGGCGGGGCGTGGACCGGATCCGACACGCAACTCCAGTCGAAAGGGCCGGGCATTGTCCATCTGCTGCTGGGGTCGGCCGAATACCAGTTCGCATAAAAGTAGGGCCTGGGGCGCAGGGCTCAGGTCTGAGCGGCAGGGAGACACCGATGGCTTTTACGAGACGCACGTTCATCAAAGGCGGCGTGGCAGCGTTCACGATCAGTTTTGCGGCGCCGTCATTTCTCTCGGACCTGGCGCGCGCGCAGGGCAATCAGAGTCGCAACCTGGTCGTGCTGGATCTGACCGGCGGCAACGATGGCCTGAGCATGTTGGTGCCCTACACCGATCCGTTCTATTACAGCCGGCGGCCGACGCTCGGGATTCCAGCCGGGACCGTCCTGCAGATCGGCAGCGACACGAGCGGCAAAGCGCTGGGTCTGCATCCGAAACTCACTGGGCTGAAGGACATCTTCAATCAGGGCCGACTCGCGCTCATCCAGCGCGTCGGGTACGAGAACTCCAGCCGATCGCATTTCTCCGGCACCGACATCTGGTCCACGGCTAACCCGTCGAACTCGACGGGCAGCGGGTGGGTGGGGCGTTACCTCTCCACGCTTCCGGCGCCGCTCGATCCCCTGGTTGCGTGGAACACCACCGGCGACACGCCGCACGCGTTGCAATCCTCGGCGGTCTCGGTCGCATCGATCCCGAGCGTCAGCGGGTATGCCTTCAACAGTCCGAATACCGGAAACGAGGCTGTGCTCGAGCGATCGGCCGCCGTCAGCATCGCGTCGCACGTACCGATCGACAAGCCGCACGTCGCGTTTGTCAGCACGTCGGCGCAGGCCGCGATGGCCACGCTCGACCGCGTCGCGGCGGTGGGGGCCTACAAGCCGAGCGTCACCTATCCCAACAACGGGCTTGGCCAGGCGCTGCAGGCGATCGCGGGCGCGATGGCCAAGGGCATCGGCACCAAGGTGTTCTGGGTGCAGACGGGTGGCTTCGACACGCACGCGTCGCAGGACACGACGGCGGACTCGGGCGCCTACGTCAAACTGATGGTGACGCTGAATGACGGACTGACGGCGTTCTACACCGATCTGAAGAACCTCGGGTTGCTGAACGACTCGCTGGTGCTGTCGTTCTCCGAGTTCGGACGGCGCGTCACCGAGAACGGCAGCAAGGGCACCGACCACGGCGCCGCGAGCGTGATGCTGGCGATGGGCGGCGGCGTCCGCGGCGGACTGTTCGGCACGGCGGCGTCGCTGAATCCGGATCCGCAAAACTCGACGCTCGAAAACAGCTCGGGCGACGTGCACTACGAGACCGACTTCCGCTCGGTCTACGCCAAGGTGATCGACAATTGGCTGGGCGGCGATTCAGTTGGCGTGCTCGGTGGGAATTTCAAGAAGAGCGGCCTGGAGTTCGTGTAGGGAATTTCAGGCTTTAGATTTCAGACTTCAAGGTGGCCAGGGCGCGTCGTGCCTCCAGGAGCGAGTCGTGCGCGCGTTCCCACGTCTCTCGCGAGGCGCGCTCTTTCATTTCCGCGCGCGCCAGTTGCGCCTCGGCTTCCGTGACGGCGGCCTCGCGTTGTTTCCGTTCGGCCTCAATGCGCTCTGTCTCGTCCGCTCTCTCACTTTCAACTTCTAACGTTTCAGTTCTAACTTTGATCGTCCCTACGCCAGCCAGCGCTTCGAATCCCGCGGGCTCGATGGCACTGGTCAGACGGCCGGGTGATTCCGGTGCGCGGCTGGAGAGCGAGAGCGATTCGAACGTACGCGCGAGCGCGTCGGCATCTGGTTTCACGCCAGTGGGCGCCGCGAGGCGCGTGGCTTCACCGACGGCGCCGGCGATCGCGCGCCGATGACTCTCGCCTGCGCCACGCACATCCGCGTTCCGTCCTTCGAGCGCGGCGATCTGCGCCGCGCGCAGCGCCTCGCCGCCCGTCATCACCGCGTCGTAGATGCCGCGCGCGTGCCAGTAGACTTGATTGATGGCCCACGGTACGACCGTCGGCTTCGCGAGCGCACGCACACGCTTCCCCTCGGCGCCGGTCAGCGTTTTCGCTAACGCATTTCTGGCGCCGGTGAACTCGCCGAGCGGCAGTTGATAAAGGTCGTCGATCGTCGCATCGAGCGCGGACACGCTCGCGGACTCAGGGACGGGAAATGGTGACCGAGAAGTTCTCGGCCTGGGTGAAAGCGCCGACGTCGTACATCACGATGCAGTAGGTTCCGGATTGGATCTGCGCTGAGATCGCCGTCGTGTTGGCCGTGGCGAACTGGTTGTTCTGCAGCAGATTGCCGTTGCAGCTGCCGTCGCCGGCCTGCACCCACAGCACGCCGATGACGGCCGACGAAGCGGGCGACAGCGTGCCGACCTTGACGTTCAGCTCGCCCGTCTTGGACGCCGAGAACTGGATCTTCACGTTGCTGCCGACTGGCACCGTGCCCGTATGCGTGGTGACGTTGTTTTGCGACGGATCGACGATGCCGCCACAGCTGATGCTGATCGCGCCGGCAACCGCGAGGATGAGGGCAGCGGAAACTCTGAGGCGCATGCGTGTGATTCTACACGAAGGTCCAGCCGTGGTTCCGGCCTATAATCCGCGCCATGAGAGGGCGCTTGCGCTGGCCTTGCTCCTGGTCTCGGTCCCGTTCCTGCAGAACACCATGCGCAGGCGTTTCGCGCGCTCCACGGCATCAAGGAGCACATCTATCTGAAACAGCTCGCGTTGGATCAACAGCAGTAACCGCATGAGCCGATCCGCGCGGATCCCGGTGGTCGCGGCGATGCTGACCGTCTTCGGGCTCGCGTTCGCCCTGACGCCGCCCAGCGGTCCGCGATCGATGCGGCAGTTCGACGCCGATCGTCTCGCCACGCTCGAAGTCCGCATGTGGAAGGCGTACTACGACAAGGAGCGCGTGCACCTGTTCGGCCTTCTCGTGACGCTGCTGCACGAGCAGTATCATTTCTCCTGGGCGGGGGCGACGCTCGAAGGATTCCACCTGGCGCGCGCGGCGTCGACCTTTGGCGATCTCAAGGGTCACGACGAGGTCGTCTTGCCTGACCTCGAAGCGGCGTACGAGAAGATCCGATCGTGGACCGGCGCGAGCTTCGACCCGCGTGCGGTTGCACGCGCGGAACTGGCGTGGTGGGAGGCGCGGCGGACTCCCGGCCAGAACAGCCCGGAGCAAATCGGTCGGCTGATCGCGGAGGAGTACGCGCTACTCTACGAATCATCAGCGGCCGCGATGTCGGCGCCGGCGCTGCTGCGCGCGCAGGCCGCGGCGATCCGCGACGCGAAGGCGGAGCACCCCGACTGGAGTGCGATCGCGCGTCTTCTGCAGCAGTCCTACCGCGAGCTTCGCGAAGCGCTGGCGTCCGCCAACGTCTAGACGTGGCGTCCGGACGAAGCGCACATCGCCTTCACGTAGCGCACGACTCTGAACGTAGCGCACGACTCTGAACGTAGCGCACGACTTTAGTCGTGCGGTAGACTACATCCCTCCCATGGCCACCGCAGCCGCAACCGCTTTGCCAGTACCGCTGTCTTTCCGCGACGTGTTGCGCATCACCGTGATGCGCCGCGTGTGGTACGCGCAGGTGATCAGTTTGTTCGGGGACTTCCTCGCGCTGTTTGCGGTGATCGCCGTCGTCTCGTTCCGGATGCACGGGACCGCCGCGCAGCTGACGGGCTTGCAGATCGCCTACATGCTGCCGATCGTGTTCGTGGGCCCGGTGGCGGGCGTGTTCGTGGACCGCTGGCCGCTGAAACCGACGCTG
>JANYHS010000209.1 GCA_025358945.1 Acidobacteriota bacterium | reverse complement strand
CGGCGTCACCGGCGAACTGCTCGGACCGGTGGGCGCGCCGCTCGTGTTTGACTGGGCCGGCACACGCTACAGCGTTCAGTATTTTCTGATCCGCGCGACAGCGGAGTTCCCGGCGACCGACGGCCGGGTCATTGTGTGGCTGCCGGTGGACGAGGCGCTGGCGCGGCTGACGTTCGAGGACACGCGACGTCTGCTCCGCGAAGCACAGACGATGATGGAAGGACGATTCCCGGCATGACCCCTGAGATCGAGATCTACGACACCACCCTGCGCGACGGCACACAGGGACACGGCATCTCGTTTTCCGTCGCCGACAAGCTGCGGATCGCCGATCGACTCGACGCGTTTGGCGTGCACTACATCGAAGGCGGCTGGCCAGGGTCCAACCCGCGCGACATCGAGTTCTTCGCCGAGGCCAGGCACCGCACGTTCGCGCACGCGCGGCTCGCGGCCTTTGGTTCAACACGCCGGAAAGATGTCTCGGCCGCCTCCGACGATCAGGTCCAGTTGCTGATTGCTGCCGCCACGCCGGTCGTCACGATCTTCGGCAAGACGTCGCCCCTCCACGTCCGCGAAGTCCTTCAGACGACGCTCGACGAAAACCTGGCGATGATTGCGGATACCGTGCGCTTCCTGAAAGCGCACGGCAAGTTCGTGGTCTACGACGCGGAGCACTGCTTCGACGGATTCAAGGAAGACACGCCCTACGCGCTGGCGACCCTGCACGCCGCCGAACAGGCCGGCGCCGACATCGTCACGCTATGCGACACCAACGGCGGATCGCTGCCGGGCGAAGTCGCGGCGATCACCCGGGTGGCGCGAGAGGCGCTGCGCGCCCGCATCGGCATCCACACCCACGACGATATCGGACTGGGTGTGGCGAATGCACTGGCCGCCATCGAGGCGGGCGCCACGCATGTGCAGGGCACGATCAACGGGTACGGCGAACGCACCGGCAACTGCAACATCACCTCGATCATCCCGATCCTCCACTTCAAGCTGCAGAAACGCGGCGTGCCGGCGGCCTCGCTGCCACTGCTCACCGAGCTGTCGCAGTTTGTCGACGAGACGGCGAACCTGCGCCCGAACCCGCGTCTGCCGTGGGTGGGCGCATCGGCGTTTTCACACAAGGGCGGCACGCACGTGAACGCCGTGGCCAAGGTGCTCAGCAGCTACGAACACATTGACCCGGCGTCGGTCGGCAACACACGCCACGTGCTGATCAGCGATCTCGCCGGGCGCAGCAATATTTTGATGAAAGCGCGGGAGCTGGGATTCGACCTGACCAACGACGCCGCTCATCTGAAGACGATGCTCACGAAGGTCAAGGAACTGGAACACCGCGGCTACGAGTTCGAGGCGGCCGACGGTTCGTTGACGCTGTTGATTCGCCGCGTGCTCTCGAATACGCCGCCGCCCTTCACCATCGACGCCTATCACGTGTCGATGCGATCGGAAGGCGCGACGTCCATCTGCGAAGCCACCGTCAAGGTGCGCGTCGGCGACGAACGCGCGCACACGGTGGCTGACGGCGACGGCCCGGTCAACGCGCTCGACGCGGCGCTGCGCGCGGCCCTCGTCACGTTCTATCCGCAACTGCACCACGTCCGCCTGACCGACTACAAAGTCCGCATCATCGACTCCACGACCGGCACCGCCGCGACGACGCGCGTGCTGATCCAGTCCAGCGACGGCGTCACCGAGTGGGGCACCATCGGCGTCAACGAGAACATCGTCGAAGCCAGCCTGCAGGCGCTGGTGGACAGCCTCGAGTGCGCGCTGATCCACCGCGCACCGACGCCGTGAACCTGATCCTCCTGGAGCGCCGCGAGGTTGATGACTCCGGCGACGTCAGCCTGTCGGACGCGCGCGCCGCACATCTGACGAACGTCCTGAAGATCGCGCCGGGACATCAGGTGCGCATCGGTATGCTCGATGGCCCGCGCGGTGTGGGCACAGTGCAGTCAATCGGCGACGGCGTGGTGACGCTGCGGTGCGCGCTCGAGACGGAGACGCCGTCACGGCCGCGCGTGGATCTGCTGCTCGCGGTGCCGCGGCCGAAGGTGATGCGCCGGCTGTGGGCGCAGATCGCGGCACTGGGAGTCGGGCAGATCATCCTGACCAATGCAGAACGCGTCGAGCGCCCGTATTTCGATACGCACATCCTCGCGCCGGATACGTACCGGCCGTTGCTCATCGAAGGACTGCAGCAAGCCCGCGACACGCGGCTGCCGAGCGTGTCGATCCACCGGCAATTCAAAGTGCTGGTTGAGGACGAACTCGATCGCCTGTTTGATCGCGGCGTCCGTCTCGTCGCCGACCCGGCAGCGACGCAGACCGCCTCCACCGTCGCGCGGGAGAGCCGTGAAGAACGCCTGCTACTGGCCGTCGGGCCGGAGGGTGGCTGGAATGCGTTCGAACTCGGCCTGCTGGAAGCGCACGGCTTCCACCTCGTCGGTATGGGTCCGAGAACGCTTCGCACGGATACCGCGTGCGTGGCCCTTCTTACGCTCGTGCATGCGGCGATGACGCAGCCAAGCGGGACGGGACCGTAAGGGACATACGATTCTCGTCACCAGCCACGCGTCGGACGGCTGACCAGCGTCAGGATTTCATCAAGTACACATCTTGCTTACAAATTTTACTTACCCCTGAACCGGGAGACTGAAACATATGGCAAGGCGCGCCGTTGTTGGATGTTTGTGTGTCGGAGCGCTGCTGATGGCGTACTCCGTGACGTTTCTCGCTCAGGCGACCGATGCCCCAGTGCGATCGTGGAGTTGCTTGACGAGCTCCGCCGCGCGCGGGGTCTTGGGCAGCGCAGCGGCCAATCCTGTATGCAGCGCGCCCCTCGTCTCATGGCAGGCGCTATCCGGACGGCTGCACGCGTTGGACACGATCGCTCCGCCCTCCGCTCCAGCTGGACTGGTGGCCACCGTGACCGGCTCGACCGTGCTGCTCACGTGGATCGCGTCACCGGGCGGCACGCCCGCCTCGTACATCGTGCAAGCCGGATCATCGAGCGGCTCGTCCAACCTGGTGAGTTCAAATACGCTGTCGTCCGTACCTTCGCTGACGGCGGCCGGGGTTGGAGCAGGCGTGTACTACGTCCGCGTGCTTGCCGCGAATGCGAGCGGCACCAGCGGACCGTCGAACGAAGTGGTCGTGACGGTGGGCGGCGCCGGCTGCGGCCTGGTCCCTGCAGTGGTGACCGGACTGTCGACGGCATCGAGCGGATCGAACGTCTACCTGGCAGAAGCCCGCGGTGGGCTGCGCGCCGACGGCGTACATCATTCAAGCCGGATCCGCGCCGGGGTTGAGCAACCTCGCCAACTTCTCGACGGGAAATACCGACACGAGTTTTTCGGCGAGCGGCGTCGGCAACGGCAGCTACTACATCCGGATCATCGGGACGAATGCCGCTGGCGCGGGCGGCGCCTCGCCCGATGTCGTGCTCACCGTCGGCAACGGATCCTGCACTGCGGCGCCGGGAGCATCGGCCAGCCTGACGGTGAGTGTCTCGGCTTCGACGACGCTCACGTTCGCGTGGCTTGCAGCCTCGGGCTCGCCGACCAGCTACACGCTGCAAGTTGGTTCATCAGCAGGCAGCTCGAACCTTGCGGTGATCAATGCCGGCAACGCCACGTCATACACCGCGACCGGCGTGCCCAACGGGACGTACTACGCGCGCGTGGTGGCGGTGAACGCGTGCGGCACCGGCCCGGCCTCGAACGAATCGGTGGTCACCGTTGGCGGATCGGCGGGCGGCGTCCTCTCGGCGTTGCACGGATTCGTCGGCTCGCCTGGTGACGGCAGCAACTGGTCGACGCTGACCCAGGGCGCCGATGGAAATTTCTATGGAACCAGCGTCACCGGCGGTCCGTTCAGTTCGGCGTGCAGCACGAATCTGTTCGGCTGCGGTCTGCTCTTCAAGCTGACGCCGTCCGGTGCGTTCACCGTGTTGTATACGTTCACCGGCAGCACCGCCTTTCACAACGCGACGCCCATCTATCCGTACGGCGCGCTCGTCCAAGCGACCGACGGAAATTTTTACGGGACGACGAGCGAGGGACCGGCCGTCTTCAAGATGACGCCATCGGGCAGCGTCACCCTCCTCACATTCCTCGGCGGCGGGTCGTACGCCAAGCTCGTCCAGGCGGGCGACGGAAACTTCTACGGCACCACCGCGGCGGGCGGCTCCGGAGCCTGTTCGCCTGATCGAAGCGCGGTGTGCCTCGTCAACTCGGGCAGCGGCACCGTGTTCAAGGTGACTCCTGGCGGCACGCTCTCGACGTTGAAAGTGTTCGATGGCGGCCCGGATGGATCGGCGCCGTACGGCGGGCTCGTCCTGGCCAGCGATGGAAACCTGTACGGCACGACTCGGACCGGCGCGACCGGCTTCGGCACCGTGTACAGGATCACAACGGGCGGATCCTTCATGCGGCTCTACACGTTCACGGGCGGCGCCGACGGCGGCAATCCGTACGCCCCGCTACTCCAAGGCAGCGACGGCAATCTGTATGGCTCAACTCAGCTGGGCACCTCCTTCAATGTCGGCACAATTTTCAAGATCACGACGGCCGGCACCTTCACGACGCTCCACATCTTCCACGGGTACAGCGTGCCGGACGGAGCTCCGCGACCGGGCATTCCGCTGGATGGTGCCTATCCCGGAGCGCCGCTCGTTCAGGCGCCCGACGGCAGTTTCGTCGGCGTCACCGCCGGAGGTGGTGCGTTGAGCGGCGGCACCGCGTTCAAGATCACCTCGTCCGGCGCCTACTCGCAGGTGGCGGTGTTCTCCGGCAACGCGGAAGGGTCGAGTCCGATCTGGCTGATCCGCGCCAGCGACGGGAACTACTACGGCAATGGCCAGTACGGCGGAGTCGTGAATCAGGGCGCCGTGTTCAGGATGACGCCGCCCCAGTAGCGCCGATCAGCGCGGCAGGTAATGCAGCAGTTTCAGGATGTCGGAGAAGACGCCCATCGCGGTCACGTCAGCTCCGGCGCCCGGACCCTGCACGACCAGCGGCGTCCGCGCGTAGCGCTTGGTCGAGAACGCAATCAGGTTGTCGCTCCCCTTCGCTGACGCGACCGGATGCGTGCGCGGATATTCCTTCAGTCCCGCGCGCGCGCGTCCGTGTTCGAGCGTGCCGACGTAGCGCAGGACGGCGCCGCGCGCGGCCGCCTTCTTCAGACGATCAGCCATCGCGGCGTCGGTCTGCCCCACCAGGCTGTCCACCTTCACATCGTCGAGATCCAGCGTCAAGCCGATCTGCCGCCCGAGGATCAGCAGCTTCCTCGCCACGTCCTGACCCGACAAGTCCTCGCGCGGATCAGGCTCCGTGAACCCCATGCGGTGCGCGTCGCGCACCAGCGCGCTGAACGGCACGGTGCCGTCGAAGCTGTTGAACAGGTAGCTGAGCGTGCCGGAGAGAATGCCTTCGATCTTCACGATCTCGTCGCCGCTGGCGATCAGATCGCGCAGCGTCGAGACGATCGGCAGCCCGGCGCCGACGTTGGCCTCGAACAGAAAGTGGCGCTTGCGACGCTCGAGCAGGTCCATCAGCGTCGAATAGCGGCGCCACGGCAGCGCATTCGCCCACTTGTTCGGCGTGACGATGTGGCAGTTGGCCTCGATGAACGCGGGATAGCTATCGACGATGGTCGGCCCGACTGTGCAATCGACCAGCGCGACGTTGGTGATCTCCATCTCGCCAATCCGGCGCGCGAACGTCGCGGCGTCCATGCGATGCGACGCGCGGCGCAGGCCGCTCTTCCAATCCGCGAGATCGATGCCGTTCGCATCCGCGAGAAACCGCTTGCTGTTCGCCAGCCCGACGACGGTGACGTCGAAGCCCTTCGAGAGCAGGTACGGCCGCTGCTGATCCAGTTGCCGCAGCACCGCGCCGCCGACGTTGCCGACGCCGATGAACGCCAGCGCGAGGCGTTTCTTGGTCTCGAAAAAGCCCTGATGGATCGCGTTGAGCGCGCGCACCTGCTGCGACGCATCGATGACGCACGAGATATTGCGTTCAGATGCGCCCTGCGCGATCGCGCTGATGTTGATGTTCTGCCGGCCGAGCGAGTCGAACACCTTCCCCGCCACGCCGGGACGGCCCTTCATTCCTTCGCCGACCACCGCGAGAATCGCCTGATCGCGCTTCACGTCCACCTGCATGGACTGCGCGTGAAATTCGAACTGGAACTCCTGGCGGAGCGCCTTGACGGCTCGCGCCGCATCCGCGCTCTGCACGCTGAAGCAGATCGTGTGCTCAGAAGATGCCTGCGAAATCAGGATCACGTTGACGCCCGTCGATGCCAGCGTGCCGAACACACGGCCTGCGACACCGGGGACGCCGACCATTCCCGCGCCGCGCAACGTCAGCAGCGAGAGATCGCCGACCGACGCGATTCCTTTCGCCAACTTGCCATCGTCCACCGCTGTCCGGGAGATGCGTGTGCCTGGCGCGTCCGGGTTGAAGGTGTTCTTGATCAGGATCGGGATGCGTTTGGCGACGGCGGGCGCAATCGTCGCCGAGTGCAGCACCTTGGCACCGAAGTACGACAGCTCCATCGCCTCTTCGTAGGTCATCTCCGGCAGCACGAATGCCGCCGGCACAACACGCGGATCGGCGCTGAGCACGCCGTCCACGTCAGTCCAGATCTCGATAACCGACGCGCCGACCGCCGCGCCGACGATCGCCGCGCTGTAGTCCGATCCATTCCGTCCGATCGTCGTCGTCTGGCCGTCCGCCGTGGCGCCGATGAAGCCGGTGACGATGGGCGTTGCCCGTTTGGACCCGCGGAACAGCTGCGAGAAGTACGCGCGCGCGCGGCGATTGGTCTTCGGGAAGTCAACGGTGGCGTGGGTAAACTGATCGTCGGTGACGAGGAATTCGCGCGCGTCGACGAACGCCCCGGCATGCGACCGCGCGAGATACGAGGCGACGATGAACGCCGACAGGCGCTCGCCGAAGCTGGCGGTGATGTCGAGGGCGCGGGGCGGACAGTGGCGGAGGAGGTGAATACCCTGCAGCGTGCTGCGGAGCTCGGCCAGCAGGGCATCTACCTGCGCGCGAACGCGCGTGGGACTGGCGTGGCGCAGTCCTTCACGCGTGGTGTGGCGCAGGCCTTCAGGACTGGTGCGGCGCAGGCCTTCTGGCTTGGTGTGGCGCAAGCCTTCAGGCTTGCGATCGAGCAGATGCGTGACGGCGGATCGATGACGCCTGGCGATCTGCTCGAACGCGTCCTCGTACGACGCATCGGCGCGCTCGGCGAGG
>JANYHS010000159.1 GCA_025358945.1 Acidobacteriota bacterium | reverse complement strand
GGTTGACCCCCACCGCCTCGAACATCTCGATGCTGACGATCTTGTCGAACTGCCCCGATAGCCGCCGGTAGTCCTCGCGCAGGACCGTGATCCGTGACCCGGCCTCACCCAGCCGCCTTACCCACTCCCGCGCGTGCCGGTACTGCTCCTCGCTGATCGTCGTCGTCGTCACGCGGCAGCCGTAGCGCGTCGCCGCCCAGGCCGCGAAGCCGCCCCAGCCGGTGCCGATCTCCAGCACGCGATCGTCCGGCCCGAGATCGAGCTTGCGGCAGATGCGATCGATCTTCTGCTCCTGCGCGGTTTCCAGCGAGTCGTGGACCGACTCGTAGAATCCGCACGAGTACATCAGGTGCCGCGTATCGAGAAACAGCCGGAAGAAATCGTTCCCGAGATCGTAATGACGATGAATATGATCGCGGCTGCCGGACACCGTGTTGTTGCGCAGGCGGCGCGCGACGAGGCCCGCCGTGCGATTCACCAGACGGACGATGCCCCCGCGCGATTCGATGTGGGACAGGTTGCGCAGCATCAACCGGATCAGCGTGACGAGGTCCGGGGTCCACCAGTCGCCGTCCATGTACGACTCGCCGATGCCGATATCGCCACCGGCGAGGGCGCGTATGAAGAAGCGATCCTCGTCAACGTTCATGACCGCGTGAAGGTCGCCCGCGGCATCCCCGAATCGGTGCGTCTGCCCGGCGGTCAGCTGAAACGTGCCGCCATGCAGCGTGTCGAGGCCGCGCAGAAAGAGTGTCTTAGACAGTCGGTCGATCATAAACAGGCACGCCTTTCCACCAGAGCTTCAGGGCTTCCCAGTGAATGCCGGCGACGACGCCGGCGGTCATGAGTGGATGCCGCACGAGAGCGCGGCGGAGTTGCGTTGCCGTCCACGGCCGGCGCTCGAGCCTGAGCGTGGCGTCAAAGAAGGCGACGCCGTCCTTCACCGTCTCCATGTGTGCGACGAGCGACGCGGCAGGCGACGAGAAATCGAACGCGTAGTCAAGGTCCTGCCCCATGAACGGCGACACATGGAGCTGCTTGACCGCCGTGTCGTGCGGCTTCACCCAGTAGTGATGGCGGCCACCGAACGTGTTGCTCACCTCCGCCAGGACCAGCTGAAGCTGTTCGTGGCGATCGAGGAAGTAAAAAAAGGAGACGGGATTGAAGCAGTAGCCGAGATACCGCAGGTGTGTGAGGAGAAAGATCCGGCCGACGGGAAGGTCCACGCCGTGCTTCGCCGCGTCCACCATCAGGCGCTCGCGGAGCGGCATCCGGGGATCGCCGACGTGATCGCGGTCGTCAAAGGTGGCCCAGTTGAAACGGTTCCAGCTGGTGAACGCCGAGGCTCGCATCAACTCGCCGATCCGATCGACGTCGAGCAGCACCATGAACAGCGGATACGTGAACGCGTGCGGCACGGGCGTGAACCGGCGATGGCGAAGGGTGCCGAGGTAGACGCCTGGCTCGATCACCACTCGACCCCGAGCCCGCGCGCGACGCGAAGCGCCGACCGCAATCCGTCCTCGTGGAACCCGTAGAACCAGTAGGCGCCGCAGTAGTGGATCCGGTTGACGCCGCTCACATCCCTCCACCGCAACTGGGCGGCAATCGCATCGCGGGTGTACAACGGATGGGTGTAAACCATCTTCCGCAGCACCCGGCGGTCGTCGATGCTGCCGTTCGGGTTCAGCGTCACGCAGTATTCTTCCGGCGTGGCGAGTCCCTGCAGCCGATTCAGGTGATAGGTCACCGTCGGCGGCGCGTCGTGCGCGCCGAGACGGTAGTTCCACGAGGCCCGCGCGTCAGCCAGCCTCGGCAGCTGCGTGTCGTCCGTATGCAGCCACGTCTGGTTCACGGTCGTCGTGAAGCCGCGGAACACGTCGCGCTCGCGGTCGGAGGCATCGGCCAGCAGCGGCAGCACTTGATCGCCATGACACGCAAGGACCACATCGTCGAAGGCCATCGGCGCGCGATCGGCGAACCGGATCGTCACGCCCTCTTCGTTGCGGACAATCTTCTGGATAGTGACGCCGCTGACGACGCGATCGGCGAGCGGCGCCGTCAGCTTGGGAATGTAGGTGTGGCTGCCGCCGCGCACCACTTTCCAGGTCGGATGGGTGTCGAGGCCCAGCATGCCGTGGTTGTCGAAGAAGCGGATCAGCGTCAGCGCCGGGAAGCTGCGGATGGAATCGAGCGACGACGACCACACCGCAGAGGCGATCGGAAACAGATAGCGGTGCGTGAAGTCCTCGCCGAATGTGTGCATGTCGAGGAAGTCACCAAGGGTCAGCGCGTCCGCATCGGCCGCGTCCAGCAGGGACGGCGCCACCCGATTGAAGCGCACGATCTCCTTCAGCAGCCGAAGGTGCGACAGGCTGGCGAGGTTGCGCCGCTGCGCAAAAAAACCGCGCGCGCCCCGGCTGCTGTATTCGAGGCCGGTCCGCGCGTCCGACACCGCAAAGCACATGTCCGATTCGCGCGTCTCGACGCCAATCTCGGCAAACAGCCGCACCAGGTTCGGGTACGTCCGCTCGTTGTGGACCAGAAACCCGGTGTCGAGGGACAGGCCGCGGTGCAGTACGGTGTGGGTGTGGCCTCCCAGCCGGGTGTCCTGCTCAAACAGCCACACGCGATGGCGCCGGCTCAGAAAATACGCCGCAGCCAACCCGGAGATCCCAGCGCCGATGACGGCGATATGCTTCATGAAATCGATCAGATCTACCAAACGCGTGCGGTCGTGTCAATCTATTGTCCATGACAAACTATTGACAAAACCATGTCGCCACCGATACACTCTCACCAGTGATTACGCTTGCGGTCGGCGGTTGGATGCTTGCCGCTGTCGTGATGGCGCTGCTCTGGCTCCGGCAACAGCGCACCGGGAACGCGGGCATCGTGGACGTCGGCTGGACCGCGCTCGTCGCCGCCCTCGCGGTCCTCGACGCGCGGTTTGGCGCCGGCTGGAACTACCGTCGTGCGGCTGCCGGCTTCATGATCGGATCGTGGGGGCTGCGGCTCGCGGTGTACCTGCTGTACGACCGGGTGCTCAACCGTCCGGAAGACGGGCGCTACGTCGAGATGCGGCGCGAATGGGGCGGCGCCGCGCCGCGCCGCTTCTTCTTGTTCTTCCAGATCCAGGCACTGGCCGCCGTCGCCTTCTCGCTGCCGGCGCTGTTCGCGGCCATGAACGGGGACGAGGGCTTCTCACTCGTCGAACTGATTGGCGCGGGATTGTGGATCGTGGCATTCGCCGGTGAATCCACGGCCGATCGCCAGCTCCTCCGATTCAAGTCGAACGTCGCCAACCACGGACACACCTGCCGCACCGGCCTGTGGAGATTCTCGCGCCACCCGAATTATTTTTTCGAATGGCTGATCTGGGTCGCCTTCGCGCTCTTCGCGTCGGCCTCACCGTGGGGCTGGATCGCATGTGCCTGCCCGGCCGCAATGCTCTATTTCCTGTTCAAGGTGACAGGGATTCCGCTGAACGAAGCCCAGGCGCTGCGGTCGCGCGGCGCCGAGTACCGCGAGTACCAACGCGCGACGAGCGTGTTCGTCCCGTGGTTTCCCAAGGAGACCTGACATGACGCAGACCGTGAAGCAATTCCTCACCTGCATGGTGGGCTTCATGATCCTCGACGGAATCTGGCTCGGCGTGGTGATGAAGTCGTTCTATCGCGATCAGCTCGCGCCGATCGCACGGATCGCCGACGGCGCGCTCGCGCCGAACTGGATCGCCGCATTCTTTGTCTACGTCGCCCTCGGCGTCGGCATCACGGTGTTCGTCCTGCCACGCGCGACGGACTCCCTGTCCGCGGCCACCAGCGGCGCACTCTTCGGGCTGGTCGTCTACGGCGTCTACGACCTGACCAACTTCGCCACGCTCGCGCAATATCCGCTGGCGGTCATGTTCGTCGACATGGCGTGGGGCGCGGTCGCGACGGCGATCTGCGCCGTCGCCGCACGCGCCCTTGCCGGTTCATGAAATACCCGATCCGAGCGGTCTCGAAACTGACCGGTGTCGCCATCGACACATTGCGCGCGTGGGAGCGCCGCTACGGCGCCGTGACGCCGGGTCGTGACGCCCGCGGGCGCATCTACTCGGACGCTGATATCTCGCGTCTCCGCCTGCTGCACGAGGCGGTGGCGCAGGGACACGCGATCGGCCGTATCGCCTCGCTCTCCAACGCTGAACTGCGCCGGGCCACACAGCCGACGCGGGCCGCGGCGCCTGCGCCGACCCGCAACGGCCACGTCGACACGGGCGCCCTCCGCCAAGCCGTCACCGATTTCGACGCCTCAACCGTCAACGCGGAGATCGGGCGCTTCGCGGCGACACTCGCACCGAACGTCCTCCTTCGAGACGTCGTGATGCCGCTGCTCACCGGCGTCGGCGACGCGTGGCACGAGCAGCGCGCGACCGTCGCGCACGAGCATCTGATCTCGGCCGCGCTCAGGAACGTGCTCGGCTCGCTGCTCCGTGTCTATTCACCGACGCGCCGGCGATCGGACGAACATCCATGCCTGCTGTTCGCCACGCCGTCGGGCGAGCGCCACGAACTCGGCACGCTCGGTGCGGCGATGCTCGCGGCCACCGCCGCTCTGGACGTCGTGTATCTGGGTCCGGATCTGCCCGGCCGCGACATTGCCGAGAGCGCCAGCCGCGCCCGCGCGCGAGTCGTCGTCCTTGGCGTCACGCGCACAACGGATCACAAGGCAACGGCGGCGCAACTCCGGATCGTCGCGCGCCACCTCGGCGCCGACGTCGAGCTCTGGATTGGAGGAACCAGCGCACCGCAGTACGCCGCAACGGTTGGCGACCGCGCGCGGATTCTCCACGACTACGATGCCTTCATCGGCGAGCTGACCCGGATCTCGGGCCGCCGGCTTGCGCTTGACGCATCTTGACGTGTGACAAGAAGTTGCACACGTTCCGCGTCGCAATGTCATGATGATCCTGTAAGCGATGTGGATTGTTAGGATTGCGTTAAGAAGGCCCTACACATTTGTCGTGCTGGCCCTGCTCATTCTGCTGGTGGGGCCGCTCACCATCGCCCGCACGCCGACCGACATCTTCCCCAACATCGACATCCCCGTCGTCACCGTCGTCTGGAACTACGGCGGGCTGTCGGCGGACGAGATGTCCAACCGCATCGTCTCGATTTACGAACGCAACCTGACGGCAACGGTCAACGACATCGAACACGTCGAGTCGCAGTCACTGCGCGGCATCGCCGTGGTCAAGGTCTTCTTTCAGCCGGGCGCCAAGATCGATCTGGCGGTGGCGCAAGTGACCGCGTCGGCGCAGTCGCAGCTGCGCCAGCTTCCGCCTGGCACGCAGCCGCCATTCATCCTCACCTACAACGCCTCGACGGTCCCGGTACTCCAGCTGGCGCTGTCGGGCAAGACACTTTCCGAACAGCAGCTGTTCGACATCGCGGTGAATTTCCTGCGCACGCAGCTCGCCAGCATCAATGGCGCGCAGATCCCCTACCCGTACGGCGGCAAGCAGCCGCAGATCCAGGTCGACCTGATGCCGGAGGCGATGCAGGCCAAACACCTGACGCCGGCCGACGTGGTCAACGCGATCAGTGTGCAGAACCTGATCCTCCCTGGCGGAACGCAGAAGATCGGCTCACTGGAATATGACGTCGACGTCAACGCCAGCCCGAAGACGGTGGAAGAGCTGAACAACCTGCCGATTCGCACGGTCGGCGGCAACACGATCTACATCCACGACGTCGCGCACGTCCGGGACGGATTTCCGCCGCAGACCAACATTGTCCGCGTCGACGGTTCGCGCGCGGCGCTGCTGACGATTCAGAAAGTCGGCAATGCGTCGACGCTCGACATCATCAACAACATCAAGAAGGCGCTGCCGCGAATCGAGACGAGCCTGCCGCCGGAACTCGACATCAAGCCGCTGGCCGACCAGTCGGTGTTCGTCGAAGCGTCGATCTCCGGCGTCCTGCGCGAAGCACTTGTCGCCGCCTGCCTCACCGCGCTGATGATCCTGGTATTCCTTGGCAGCTGGCGCAGCACGGTGATCATTGCCGTGTCGATTCCGCTGTCGATCCTGAGTTCGATCATCGTCCTCAGCGCGCTTGGCGAAACCATCAACATCATGACGCTCGGCGGCCTCGCGCTGGCCGTCGGCATGCTCGTAGACGATGCGACGGTGGCGATCGAGAACATCAACTGGCATCTCGAGCAGGGCAAGGACCTGGAGCCGGCGATCCTCGAAGGCTCCGACCAAATCGCCATCCCCGCGTTCGTCTCGACGATCTGCATCTGCATCGTCTTCGTGCCGATGTTCTTCCTGACCGGAGTCGCCCGCTACCTGTTCGTACCGATGGCCGAAGCGGTCGTCTTCGCGATGCTGGCCTCCTACGTCCTCTCGCGCACGCTGGTGCCGACGATGGCGATGTACCTGCTGCACGCGCATGAACCGCACGGCACGGGAGCGCCGTCGCGAAATCCGTTCGTCCGCATCCAGCGCGCGATCGACCGCGGCTTCGTGCGGATGCGCGATGGCTATCGCGGGCTGCTCGAGCGGTGTGTCGGCAGCCGGCGGATCTTCACGGCGCTGTTTCTCGGCGCGTGCATCGCCTCGCTGGCACTCGTGCAGTGGGTCGGCGAAGACTTCTTCCCCGCCGTCGATGGCGGACAATTCAAGCTGCACCTGCGCGCGCCGAGCGGCACGCGCATCGAGGAGACGGCCATCCTCGCCGACCACGTCGAGGTGGCGCTGCGCGAACTGATCCCCGCGCACGAGCTGACCGGCATCATCGACAACATCGGACTGCCCTACTCCGGCCTGAACCTGTCCTACAGCACATCGGCGCCGATCGGCGCCGGCGACGCCGACATCATGGTGGCGCTCGGGCCGGGACACCGGCCGACCGCCGAATACCTGCACGATCTGCGGCTGTCGCTGCCGAAGCGCTTTCCGGGCGTGACGTTCTCGTTCGTGCCAGCCGACATCGTCACGCAGATCCTCAACTTCGGATTGCCGGCGCCGATCGACATCCAGATCGTCGGGCGGAACATGGCCGCCAACCGCGTCTTCGCCGGCAAGCTGGTCACGAAACTGGCGCAGGTCCCGGGCATTGCCGACCTTCGCGTGCAGCAGGATTTCAATCAACCGCGCCTGCACCTCGACATCGATCGCACGCGCGCCGCACAGATTGGCCTGACGCAACGCGACGTCGCCACCAACCTGCTGATTTCGCTCTCCGGCAGCAGCCAGACGACGCCGACGTGGTGGCTGAACCCGAACACCGGGGTCAGCTACGCCGTGGCGACGCAGACGCCGCAGTATCGCGTCGCCTCGCTGCAGGATCTCGGCAACATCCCGATGACCGGCGCGGCCCGCGGTCAGACGCTGCAGGGTCTGGCCACCGTCACGCGCAACGTCGGCACCCAGGTCGCCTCGCACTACAACGTCGCGCCGGTGATCGACATCTACGGCGCCGCGCAGGGGCGCGACCTTGGCAGCGTCGCGCGCGACATCAACCCAATCCTCGCGGCGGCGCAGCGGGATCTGCCGCGCGGATCGCAAATCATCGTGCGCGGACAGATCGACACGATGCAGAAGTCGTTTGTCGGCCTGCTCGGCGGGCTGGCGCTGGCCATCGTGCTCGTCTACCTGCTGATCGTCGTCAACTTCCAGTCGTGGCTGGACCCGCTGATCATCATCTCGGCGCTGCCGGCGGCGTTGGCCGGCATCGTGTGGTTCCTGTTCCTGTCGCACACCACCTTCAGCGTCCCGTCGCTGACCGGCGCGATCATGTGCATGGGCGTCGCAACGGCGAACAGCATTCTGATCGTCAGCTTCGCGAAGGATCAGCTGTCGGCAGGGGTCGAGGCGTCGCGCGCCGCGATCGAGGCGGGCTTCACCCGCTTCCGGCCGGTGCTGATGACGGCGCTGGCGATGATCATCGGCATGGTGCCGATGGCGTTCGGCATCGGCGAGGGTGGCGAGCAGAACGCGCCCCTCGGACGCGCGGTGATTGGCGGACTGGCGCTGGCCACGGTGGCGACGCTGTTCTTCGTACCGTCGGTGTTTGCGTTGATGCATGGCAGAAAGGCGGCACCGAGAGGGCCGGCCCTACAGGAAGCGAATGTCGAACCGTAAATCATCGGGTCCGCTGATCGGCGGCGTGTTGCTGCTGGCGATCGCGCTGGGGCTGGCGTTCTGGGGTATCTCCACACGCGCGAAATCACTCGACGTCGTCACACGGGAAGCGAAGGAGCTGGCGGTGCCCACCGTCTCGGTGATCGCGCCGGAGCGCGGCGCGCCGCAGCAGGAGATCGTCCTGCCGGGGACGATGCAGGCGTTCACCGACGCGGCAATCTACGCGCGCACCAACGGCTACCTGCGCAAGTGGTACGCCGATATCGGCACCCGCGTGCGAGCGGGTCAGGTGCTGGCCGACATCGACACACCGGAAATCGATCAGCAACTCGAGCAGGCGCGCGCCGACCTGGCGACGACGGAGGCCAACGCCAGGCTGGCCCTGTCGACAGCCGAGCGGTATCGCGATCTGATCAAGACCGACTCGGTGTCGAAACAGGATCTGGACAACGCGAACGGCAGCCTCGAAGCCAAAGCGACCGCGGTGACGTCGGCCAAGGCGGGCGTGCGCCGTCTGGAACAACTGCACGCCTTTGGCAAGATCACCGCACCGTTTGACGGGGTGGTGACGGCGCGCAACACCGACGTCGGCGCGCTCATCGACTCCGGCAGCAACGCCAAGGAACTGTTCCATGTCGCCGCCGTGCACCGGCTGCGGGTGTTCGTGAACGTGCCCGAGATCTACTCGCGCGCCGCGCGACCGGGGACGAAAGCGGACCTGAGGCTGACCGAATTCCCCGGGCATCCCTTCAGCGGCACGCTGGCGCGGACGGCGCAGTCAATCGACGTTGCCTCGCGGACGCTACTGATCGAAATCGACGTTGAGAACCCGAACGGCGAGTTGCTGCCGGGGTCCTACGCCGAAGTGCACCTGAAGCTGCCGACCGAAGCGTCGACGTACAAACTCCCGATCAACGCGATCATCTTCCACACGGAGGGCGTGCGGATCGCGATGGTCGATGCTGGCGGCAAGGTGATCCTGCAGCCGGTGACGCTCGGACGCGACTACGGTAACAGCGTCGAGGTGGTGTCTGGACTGAGCGGCGGCGAGCGGATCATCATCAACGCGCCCGACTCGATTGAAGCCGGCCAGCCCGTCCGCGTGGCGGAGACCAAAACCAAGTGAGAGCCCTCGCGGCGCAAGGCGTGAGCCTGGCGATCGTCCTGGCGATCTCGGCGTGCGCGCCGAGATTGAAATACATCGCGCCGACCGTCGACGCGCCGCCCGCGTTCCGGGAGAACGCGGACTGGAAGACGGCGCAACCAGGCGACGAAGCGCTGCGCGGCACCTGGTGGGAACTGTTTGCCGATCCCGACCTGAGTGCGCTCGAACAGCAGATTGACGTCTCGAACCAGACGCTGAAGACCGCCGCAGCCCAGTTTGCGCAGGCGCGGGCGATCGTGCGCGGCACGCGCGCCGGGCTGTTTCCGCAGTTGAACGCGACGGCGTCTGTGTCGCGCGCAGAAGGATCGGGCAACCGCCCCTCGACCACGCTGCATCAGGCGGCGAACGATTTCATCCTCGGAGCCGACGCGTCGTACGAAGCCGACGTCTGGGGCCGCATCCACAGCGCCATTGACGCCAGCCGCGCCGGTGCCCAGGCGAGCGCCGCCGATCTCGAGACGGCGCGTCTCAGCCTGCACGCGGAATTGGCCGTCGACTACTTCACGCTGCGCGGGATCGATCGCGACCGGCAACTGCTCGACTCGGCGGTGGAGTCGTTCCAGAAAGCGCTCGAGTTGACCCAGAACCGATTCCAGGGCGGCATCGCCTCGCAGGCCGACGTCGCGCAGGCCGAGACGGTGCTCGAGACCACACGCGCGCAGGCGGTGGACGTCGGTGTCGGCCGTGCCGCGCTTGAACACGCGATCGCGGTGCTGGTCGGGCGCCCGGCCTCGCTGTTTTCGATCGCCGTCGCCCCGTTGAATGCGGCGCCGCCGCCGGTACCGGCCGGCGTGCCGTCGGAGCTGCTCGAACGGCGGCCTGACATTGCGTCCGCGGAGCGTCGCGTCGCCGCCGCGAACGCGCAGCTCGGGGTCGCCACGGCCGCGTTCTATCCACGCTTGATTCTGTCGGGCGCCGGCGGATTCGAGAGCAGCCCGCTCGGCAGCCTGCTGACCGGCACGAGCAGTGTCTGGGGACTGGGCTCGTCGCTACTCGTCAACGTCTTCGACGCTGGACGCCGGCAGTCCGTCGCCGACCAGGCCCGCGCCGCCCAGGATCAAGCGACCGCCATCTATCGGCAGTCGGTGCTGATTGCGTTTCGAGAAGTCGAGGATCAGCTGGCGGCGTTGCGCATCCTCGAGGAGGAAGCGGTCATCCAACGCCGCGCCGTGGACGCCGCCCAGCGCTCGCTGACGCAGGCGACCAACCGCTATCGCGGCGGACTCGCCAGCTATCTCGAGGTTACCTCTGCCCAGAACGCCGCGCTCGCCAACGAGCGAACCGCCGTCGGCATCGTCACACGCCGGATGAACGCCAGCGTGCTGCTGATGAAGGGCGTCGGCGGCGGCTGGCAGGCCGACTCGCTCGCCGCGCTGTCACTGCGCTGAACGCGAGCGCAGCCACGCGCGCGCTTCTTTGTAGGGCGGGAATGCGTCAGCGACCAGCTTCCAGAATTTCGGCGAGTGATCCATGCGCTTCAGGTGCATGAGTTCGTGGATCAGCACGTAGTCCCTCACGGCTTCCGGCATCGTCACCAGCCGCCAGTTCAGGCAGATGTGACCGGAGCGCGAGCACGACCCCCACCGCGAGCGCTGATTGCGAATGCTGATGCGCGACACGGCGAGGCCGTGTTGCGCCGCGAGTTCGAGCAACCGCGGCGGCAGTTCCTTCTTTGCGCGGGAGATCAGCGCGCGCTGTTCAACGGCACCAGGCCGTCCGTCGCCGGAATCCGGAGCCGCGCCTCGCTCGCGTTCACGCCGCCCGCGCTCCGCTTCCGCGCGCCGCAGCTGCGTCTCAATCCACGCATGCTCGCGCTCCGCGAACGCGGCGGCTTTGCGCTTCGATCCCCAGCGCGGTACGGTCACGCGCACGGCGCCGTCTGCCGTGACGCGAATCACATACCGGCGCGCGCGTGGATGACGGACGAAGACCAGCGCCGGGACCGGGGATTGGGGATCAGGGACTGGCGGAGCCGGGTCGAGGTCCAGGGGCAGTTGCATCGGTCAGAGGCGCCGGGCGTGCGCGCCAAGCTTTTTGTCCAGAGTCACGAGCGGCATGGCCAGGGCGCGCGCCAGCCA
>JANYHS010000109.1 GCA_025358945.1 Acidobacteriota bacterium | reverse complement strand
CCTCGATCATGTGGATGGGCACATGGCCGGGGCCTTCGTTCATGACTTGCACGCCCTTGGCCCACGCGCGTTTGGTAAGTTCGCCCTGCGTTTCGAGTTCGCCGAATTGCGCGCGATCGTTCGCATCGGCAATGCTGCCGGGCCGCAGACCATCGCCGATGGAAAACGCCACGTCATACGCGGCCATGATGTCGCAGATGTCGTCCCAGTGCGTGTAGAGGAAATTTTCCTTATGATGCGCGAGGCACCATTTGGCCATGATGCTGCCGCCGCGCGAAACGATGCCGGTCATGCGGCTCGCGGTCATCGGCACGAAGCGCAGCAGCACGCCGGCGTGAATGGTGAAGTAATCCACGCCCTGCTCCGCCTGTTCGATGAGCGTGTCGCGGAACAGTTCCCAGGTGAGATCCTCGGCCTTGCCGTTGACCTTTTCCAGCGCCTGGTAGATCGGGACCGTACCGATCGGCACGGCGGAGTTGCGGACGATCCACTCGCGCGTTTCGTGAATGTTCTTGCCGGTGGACAGATCCATCACCGTGTCGGCGCCCCACAGCGTCGCCCACTGCAGTTTGGCGACCTCTTCCTCGATCGACGAGGAGATGGCGGAGTTGCCGATGTTGGCGTTGATCTTCACGAGGAAGTTGCGGCCGATGATCATCGGCTCGAGCTCGAGGTGGTTGATGTTGGCCGGGATGATCGCGCGGCCGCGCGCGACCTCGTCGCGCACGAAATCCGCCGGCAGCCCTTCGCGCACGGCGATGAACTCCATCTCGGGCGTGATCTCGCCTTTGCGCGCGTAGTGCAGCTGCGTGACCGGCTGGCCGGCCTTCGACGCGGCACGGCGGGCGGCCACCCACGGTTCGCGCAACTTCGGCAGACCGAGTTTCAGGTCGTGATCCTGCGGACCGCTGGTGTCGTAGAGGCGAATCGACGGTTCGTCCTTCGACAACGCGACTTCACGCATCGGCACGCGGACGCCCTGCGCACCGTCGACGAACACTTTTGTTGAATTGGGAAACGCTGTGGTGAACTCGGACATTCCGCACTCCCTCCGCCGGTATCAACCGGATCCAGGTTCCAAGGGTTTATCTCAATCCCGGCGAGCGGGGATACCCCTGGCGGCTCCTTTGACTATAGCGCGGAACGCTTCGCGATCGGGATCACGAACTTCTCCGCCATCGCTAGGCGAGCTTTCTGAGGATGAAGCATTTCAGGTAATACGTCTCGGGAACACCGAGCAGCACCGGATGATCGCGGCCCTGCATCCGTTTCTCGACGACCGTGACCTTCGCCTGCGCGTCGACGCTGGCGTCGTAGACGATCTCGGCGAACGCCGCTTCGTTGATGTTGTACGAGCAGCTGCACGTGACGAGCGTCCCGCCCGGGTTGAGCAGCTTCAGCGCGCGCAGGTTGATTTCCTTGTAGCCGGCGCGGGCATTGGTGACCGCCGCTTTGTTCTTGGCGAAGGCCGGCGGATCCAGCACGATCGTATCGAAGCGCTCGCCGGTGCGATCGAGGCCGCGCAGCTCATCGAACACGTTGCCGACTCGCGCGTCGATGGCGACGCCGTTGCGGGCGGCATTGGTCTTTACTCGCGCGACGGCATCCTCGGACACGTCGAACGCGATCGTCTCCTTGCACTTGCGCCCCATCACCAGCGCGAACCCGCCGTTGTAGCTGAAGCAGTCAAGCATGCGCCCGCGCGCGTACGCCGCGGCCGCGGCCCGGTTCTCGCGCTGATCGAGAAACAGCCCGGTCTTCTGACCGTGTCGCAGATCGACGTCGTACTCGATGCCCGTCTCGGTAATCGTCACCGCGTCTGGCACGTCGCCCGCCAGCACGTCCACGCGCTGCTCCAGGCCGTCCAGCACGCGCGCGCGCGGATCGTTGCGCGCGAGGATGCCGCGCGGGTGCAGCAGCTCGGTCAGCGCCGAGACGACGACGGGCAGCAGGCGATCCATGCCTTGCGAAAGCGCCTGCACGACCACGTAGTCGCCGTAGCGATCGACGATCAGCGACGGGAGCAGGTCGGCTTCCCCGTGGACCAAGCGATACGCGGTCGCATCGATGGCCAGCGATGTGCGGAACGCGATCGCCGCCTCGATTCGCCGGCGAATCAGCGCCTCGTCGGCCAACGCTTCGCCGTAGGTCAGCATGCGCAGGGTGATCTGCGATCGGTCGCTGAAGAGCGCCGACCCGAGCATCTGGCCGCGCGGGCTGCGCACCTGAACGATGTCGCCCGCCGCCGCACGCGCCTCCGCCACGTCCGCGCGGTAGATCCAGGGATGGCCGCCCCGGAGCCGCTCTTCGCCGCGCGCGGAGATGACGATTGTCGGGATCATCAAAGCTGTAAAGCGTACAGTACAATCGGCCTTGTGCGTATCGCTATCGGCGCCGATCATGCGGGCTTCACGCTGAAGGAACACCTGAAGCAGACCCTGACGCGGCTCGGCCACACGGTCGACGACCACGGCACCAACAGCGAGGCATCCGTCGACTACCCGCCGATCTGCATCGCCGTCGGCCGGGCGGTCGCGGACAGACGCGCCGACCGGGGCGTCGTGCTCGGCGGCAGCGGTCAGGGCGAGCAGATCGCCGCCAATAAAGTCGGCGGCGTCCGCGCCGCGCTCTGCAACGATCTCTACACCGCTCGTCTATCGCGCGAGCACAACGACGCCAACGTCCTCTCCATCGGCGGACGCATCGTCGCGTTCGGCTTGGCGGACGAAATCCTGACGCTCTGGTTGAATACGGCGTTCGAAGGCGGACGGCACCAGCGGCGCATCGATCAGATTACCGACGCGGAGAAGACGCAGCGCTGAAGAACTGCGCCACACACGTGGCGCGAAGGCGCCTGAGAAACAACGTAGCGCGAAGACGCCTGAAACAACGTGGCGCGAAGGCGCCTGAAACAACGTGGCGCGACGGCGCCTGAGAACACGTAGCGCGAAGGCTTCAGCCGAGCGAAGGCAGATATGGCTACCAACACCACGATCCCGTCCATGTGGCGCACACTCGCCGAAACCGATCCTGAAATCGCGGGCGCGATTCGCGATGAACTGCATCGCCAGAACAGCGGCCTCGAGCTGATCGCGTCGGAAAACTTCGTCAGCCATGCCGTGCTCGAAGCCGCCGGCTCGGTGATGACCAACAAGTACGCCGAGGGCTACCCGGGCAAGCGTTACTACGGCGGCTGTGAATTCGTCGACGTCGCCGAGCGCGCGGCGATCGCGCGGGCGACGACCCTGTTTGGCGCCGACCACGCCAACGTCCAGCCACACTCGGGCGCGCAGGCCAACATGGCGGTGTACCTCACGCTGCTGAAACCGGGCGACACGGTGCTCGGGATGAACCTCGCGCACGGCGGCCACCTGACGCATGGCCACCCCCTCAATTTTTCCGGCAAGCTGTACAACATCGTGCCGTACGGCGTGCGCAAGTCGGACGAGTTGATCGACTACGACGAGATCGACCGCCTCGCCGAGGAACACAAGCCGAAGATGATCATCGTCGGCGCGAGCGCGTACTCGCGCGTGATCGACTTCGCGCGGATCCGGAAAGCGGCGGATCGCATCGGCGCGCCGATCTTCACCGACATGGCGCACATCGCCGGCCTGGTCGCGGCCGGTGTGCACCCGAGCCCGATCCCGCACTCGGACTTCGTCACGACGACGACGCATAAGACCCTACGGGGACCACGCGGCGGACTCGTGCTGTGCCGCGCGCAGTACGCCAAGGATCTCGATCGCACGGTGTTCCCCGGCGTGCAGGGCGGCCCGCTGATGCACATCATCGCGGCCAAGGCCGTGTGCTTCAAGGAAGCGGCGGAGCCGGCGTTCATCGCCTACCAGAAGCAGATCGTCGCGAACGCGAAGAAACTGGCGAGCGTGCTGACCACGGCGGGCTTTCGCCTCGTCAGCGGCGGCACCGACAACCACCTGATGCTGGTCGACGTGTTCTCGAAGGGCATTACCGGCAAGGTCGGCGAGGCCGCGCTGGGCAAGGCGGGCATCACGGTCAACAAGAACGCGATCCCGTTCGATCAGAATCCGCCGATGGTCGCCAGCGGCATCCGCGTCGGTACGCCGGCGGTCACCACGCGCGGCATGCGGGAACCGGAGATGGAAATCATCGGCGACCTCTTCACGCGCGCGCTGAAAACCCCGGACGACGATCACGCGCTGGGCATGGTTCGCGCTGAAGTCGAGGGGTTGTGCCGGAAGTTCCCGCTGTACCCGGAGGCGTAGCGGCCGCGGTGCAGGCGGTCTTCGCGCCGGGCGGCGCGCTGGCCCTCGCGATGCCGGATTTCGAACCGCGCAGCGGACAGGCCGACATGGCTGCGGCCGTCGCGCGGGTGTTCGAAGACGGCGGCGTCCTCCTCGCGGAAGCCGGCACCGGCACCGGGAAAACGCTCGCCTATCTGGTCCCGGCGATTCTCAGCCGCGAACGCGTGCTGATCTCCACCGGCACGAAAAACCTTCAGGAGCAGATCTACTTCAAGGACATCCCGGCGCTGCGCCAAGCGCTGGGCATCCCGTTCACCGCGACCTACATGAAGGGTCGCGCGAACTATCTGTGCGTGCACAAACTCGATCAGCTGACCGATGGCATCGGCCCTGCGGTCAACGACGTCTTCCTGCCGATCATCCGTGAGTGGTCCACGCGTACGGAGACAGGCGATCGCGCGGAGTTACAAGACCTGCCTGAAGATCTCGCGTTCTGGCACGACGTCTCGGCAACCGCCGACACCTGCCTCGGCAGCGAGTGTCCACGCTACGACGACTGTCACGTGACGCGCATGCGCCAGCGCGCCGCAGCCTCCGACGTGGTGATCGTCAACCATCACCTGCTCTGCGCCGACGCGGCCGTTCGCCAGAACGCGTTCGGCGAGGTGATTCCCGCGTTCACACGTGTGATTCTCGACGAGGCGCACCAGCTCGAAGACGTCGCGACGCAGTACTTTGGCTTCAACGTGAGCACCTACCGCGTTGAGGAACTGGCGCGCGATGTCGAACGCCTGATGGCCAAGGGTGGCATCGAGGATCGCGCGGCGAAGGACGACCTCGCGAAAGGAACGGAACGGCTGCGCGATCACGGGCAGGCATTTTTCGCCGAGCTCGCGTTCGCGCATCGCGGACAAGGGCGAGTAAAGAACGAGGAACGGGTCCGCGCCACCGCGGAGTCGCTCGGCCAGACGTACAACTCCGCCGTCAACCTCACCGGTGCGCTCGACATCGTCGAAGGGACGCTGACGCTGCTGCGGAAGCCAGGCGCGGACGACGAGGAAGAAGAGAAATCGAAAAGCGGCGAGGACGCGGCCACGCTCGCGCGGCGCGCGGGTCAGTTGCGCGACGACCTCCGCTTCCTCCTTCGCGGCGGCGACGATGCGTACGTGTATTTCGTGGAGTTCCGGGGCCGCGGCACGTTCCTGCGCGCCTCGCCGATCGACGTCTCCACCATCGTGCGCGATCTCCTGCTCGACCGCATGCACACAACGGTGCTGACATCCGCCACACTCACGGTCGACGGGAAGTTCGACTACCTGCGGGAGCGGCTCGGCATCGGCCAGGCCGACGAGATCCGGCTCGCCTCCGAGTTTGATTTTCGCCGTCAGGCGATCCTCTACCTTCCGCCGAAGATGCCCGATCCGCGATCCGAGAACTTCGCCGTCGCCGCGAGTCGCGAGGTGATCGAGATCCTGAAGCGCACGCACGGACGCGCGTTCGTGTTGTTCACCAGCTACGCGACCATGCGCGCGGTTCAGGCGATGGCGGAGATGGCGCTGAACTACCCGATCTTTGCCCAGGGGACGGCGCCGCGCTCGCAGTTGCTGAACCAGTTCCGCGCCACGCAGAACGCGGTGCTGTTCGCCACGTCGAGCTTCTGGCAGGGCGTGGACGTGGTCGGTGAAGCCCTGAGCTGTGTGATCGTGGACAAGATCCCGTTCGCGTCACCCGGCGATCCGATCACCGCCGCCCGCATCGAACAGATCAAAGCGCGCGGCGGCGATGCGTTCAGCGAATACCAGGTGCCGCTCGCCATCCTCGCGCTGCAACAGGGACTGGGGCGGCTCATCCGGCATCGGCGCGATCGCGGCGTGCTCGCCGTCCTCGACCCGCGCCT
>JANYHS010000107.1 GCA_025358945.1 Acidobacteriota bacterium | reverse complement strand
TCGGGTGGGTCGGGTGGGTCTGGTAGGTCTGGCGGGTCGGATGTTTACGCCGAGCTCGCCAAACTGAATCCGGTGTTCGACGCGAAGCTGGTGGCGATCAACGATGCGCTCGGGCGGATGTCTGGTGATGCGGCGACCGTGACTGACGAAGCCATCGATCCCACCGTGCGCGGCGTTGATCGCCGCGCTCGCGCACGCGTATCACACCGCCTGGCCGTCGAAGCCGATCCTGATCGACGTGTCGGGTGATGCTGGTCCGGTGGGCGCCTACACGACCGACTCAGGGCCCGCCGGGTTCGCCGGCCACGCGACGATCTCGCCGCGTTGAAGAATTTTGTGCGCGACGCGACCCGATAAGAAGGTTTCTTCCGGTCGTGCTCTATTGCCGCCAGTCCCAGCCCGCCGGCCGCGCCAGCCAGTCCTGAGGCATGTCGCCGATCGGCGCTCCCGGCGGCGCGTCGGGCGCCGCGTGCTGGAACGGCCGCGCGAGATCGAGCGGACGATCAAGGAAGCGCTTGATGTCGGCCGCCAGCAGTTGCCGCTGCGCCGCATCGAGTTCTGTCTTGTTGACCGCGGTCTTCACGCGCGCGGCCAGCTTCGACAGTTTGAACGACGCGATCGCGCGCACCTGGCCGTTGGGCGACGAACCGGCCAGCCACATCAGACGATCCACCAGCACGCGCTCTTCCGCGCGCCGGACCGCCGCTTCGTAGGTGTTGGCCGTGGGCGCGTCCCAGGTCGCTGCGACCAGCCGATCGATCACGTCTTCCAGCCCTGGCATCTGCGGATTCACCGCATGCTGCGCCACCATGCGCGACGTGCGCTCGAGCTGCAGCAGGAACCCGATCGTCACGTCAGCCGCGACGGTCGCCGGACTGAGCGGATCGAACGTGTCGCCCGTCGTGCGCGGGAACAGCTCCCGGTGCATGCCCCATCCCGGTGGACGCGGCGAGATCATCTCGAGCGCGACTTTCGGCACCGTCAGTTCCGACGGACGCAGCGTGAACGCCAGCGCGTCGAGCGCCTTGCGCTGGTCATCGACCCCGACGCCTTTGGTGGGCGTCCGATTGTCGCCGCGCATCGCGTAGATGAAGTCCTGCCCGGCGACCATCGACGCGGCCGATTCGACCGCGTAGCGGTGATACATGAAGATCGGCACCAGCGGTTCTTCGAGCGTCGCCGTCGGCGCGCCCGCGCGAATCGTGTTCGGGCCGATCTTGTTCAGCGCCGCGCGGCGGACCTTCATCAGCCGGTAGAGTTCGTCGGCCTGATCGACACCGTTCGACCATTGGTCGACCTTCGGGTTCGAGTCGGTGTCCTGGTTCGTCATGTACCGCAGATCCAACGCCCACGCATCGTCGAGGATCCTGGTGAGCGCGGTTTTCTCGTCGGCGCCGGCGGCGAACTGCCGGTAGCCGTAGTTGATGGTCACCTTGTCCCAGTCGCCGATCTTCTGCGGGTAGGCGTCCGACAGATCGATGGCGCCGTCCGCAGTCAGCTTCTCGAGCGGATGCGGGTAGTCCATCACCGAGATCCAGCCCTTTTCGCTGTCGTAGTAGTTGTGCCCGAGGCCGAGCGTGTGGCCCACCTCGTGCGCGGCGAGCTGGCGAATCCGCTTGAGCGCGGTCTGATAGGGGAGATCAGGTTTCTCGTTGCCGGTCACGTACGGCGACGTCAAGCCTTCAAAGATCAGGTAGTCCTGGCGATCGCGCAGTGACCCGAGCGTGACAGTGCCCTTGAGGATTTCACCGGTGCGCGGATCGGCCACCGATCCGCCGGTGCTCCAGCCGCGCGTGGAGCGGTGGACCCAGTTGATCATGTTGTAGCGGATGTCCATCGGATCCGCGCCGTCGGGCAGCACAGCGACCTGGAACCCGTTGCGGAATCCCGCCGCTTCGAACGCCTGGTTCCACCAGCTCGCGCCCTCGACGAGCGCCTTCTTCACGTCTTCAGGCGCGCCCGGATCGACCCAGTACTGAATCGGTTTCACCACGTCGCTGATTGCCGCCGTCGGATCTTTTTTCTCGAGACGATGGCGGCGGATGTAGCGCATTTGCATCGGCTCGCCGATGGCCACGCTGTAGTCGACATAGGTGAGGCCGCCGTAGCCGCCGCGCGGATCGTCGTAGCGCGGCTTGTAGTTGTTGTCGGGTAGTTCCACAAACGACGCGTGCTCGCGCAGCGTCACCGCTTCGGCGGTCGGCGTCACGCTGCCGACCGATCCCGAGAACAGACCGCCGCCGCGTCCACCGCCACCGCCTCGTCCCGCGCTGGCGCCGGATTCAGGAATGGGTCCCGGGCCCTGGGTCGGGCCCGCGCCGCCGCCACCGCCGCGTCCGCCGGCGGCATCGTTGGTGAAGGTCAGCGTCATTTCGATTTCGCTGTTCTTCGGGAACGCCTTCGTGCGCGCCATGTAGAACGCGCTGCGTGTCCGGTCGACGCGATAGGCGCCCGGCCGCAGCGAGCCGGCCGCGCCGGTGATGTCGCGCAGCAGGAAGTCGGTGGCGTCCACGAGCACATGGCCGTTGGCTTCGCCGGCGACCGTGAAGCCCCAGAGCACGGACTTGGCGAACGAATCTTCGACCGACTTGCGCTCGAGCGGATTCGCGCTGCTCGACCGGAACGACATATTCGGCTGCACCATCATCACGCGTGGGCCGACGCGCTGGAACGTCACGAGTCGCGCGCCGCCGCCCGTGCCGCGGTCGAGACCGATGTCATTCGATCCCAGCCCCGCGGCGAGGCCGGTGTTCAGCAGGACGTCGGTGTCGAGTTTCGGAAT
Source organism: Acidobacteriota bacterium (assembly GCA_025358945.1). Classification (GTDB taxonomy): domain Bacteria; phylum Acidobacteriota; class Vicinamibacteria; order Vicinamibacterales; family CAVVIG01; genus CAVQFC01. Next base: position 770 of record JANYHS010000107.1, on the reverse strand, counting down.
CTCGATAAACAGCGAACCGGTGCGCTCTTCCCAATAGAGCGGGAAGAAGCCGTCCATCTTCTGCATGCCGGTGGTGCGTTCATCGATCGACGGAATGCGACCGCCGGGTGCGGCTTGACCGCCACCGCCGCCGCGCCCTCCGGCCTGCCCTGCGCCTGCCGAAACGGCCTGGCCGCCGGCCGCGGGCGCCTGCGCGTGAAGTTGGTGAGAGCCCTGTGCGGCAAGCATCAGGACCATGAAGGAGAGTGCGACAAAAAAAGTCACGGATGCTCTTAACATATGGAATGCCTCTGGGACGGATTCTATCAGGAGGAGGACGCGTGACAGATCTCGAACAGCTGCGGTACCCCGTCGGACGATTTGCAAGACTGAAGGCGCCGCTCGATGCGGCCGCGCGCGCCGCGCACATCGACATCATTCAAGCGACGCCGGAGACATTTCTGTCGCTCGTCGCGGGCCGTACGGAATCAGAACTCGATACACCGTACCGGCCGGGCGGCTGGACCGTGCGGCAGGTGATTCACCATGTGCCCGACAGCCACATGAACGCCTACATCCGGATGAAGTTGGCCGTCACCGAAGACACGCCGTCCATCAAGGCGTACGACGAAGCGAAGTGGGCGGAGTTACCGGAGGCGAGGACCGGCCCCGCCGACATGTCGATCGCACTGCTCGCCGCGCTCCATCGCCGGTGGGTGATGTTCCTGCGCGCAATGAGCGCCGCCGATTTCGGCAGGGCGTACCTGCACCCCGAGTTGGGCAAGGTGACG
>JANYHS010000067.1 GCA_025358945.1 Acidobacteriota bacterium | reverse complement strand
GAAGGCGAGCGAGAAGGTGACCGAACGCGACAAACACCGCTGGGAACTGGACCCGGCGTCATCCGAAGACTTCAAAGAACGATAACAGCCAATGGGGGCTGGGGACTGGAGGCTTGAGTCTGGAACGGCAGCCCCTAGCCTCCAGCCCCTAGCCCCTTCTTGTGTACCAGCGCCATCACTTCTCTGACCACGGCGGCAATATCTTTCCCGGTCGTGTCGATGAGGACGGCGTCGGCGGCTGCGTACAGCGGCGATGCGGCGCGCGTGCGATCGATCTCGTCGCGCTGCGTCAGAAGCGTCGCGACGTCCGCAACGACGGCTGGAACTCCGGTGTGGGCCGGATCGTGTGCGCGTCGGCGCGCGCGTTCTTCCGGCGACGCGTCGAGGTACAGCTTCACGTCGGCATCAGGGAATACCACGGTCCCGATGTCGCGCCCCTCCATCACAATCCCGCCGTGGATCCCCATCTGACGCTGCTGATCGACGAGCACACGGCGCACCCGCGGCAGCCGGGCGACACCGGCGGCCGCGCGGTCGATGTCGGGTGTGCGGATGTCCCGCGTCACGTCGATGCCGTCAATCGTGACCTGCGTGCTGGAAACGTCGATCCGTGCGCCCTCCGCGAGGGCGGTGACGGCGGCCTCGTCCTCGAGGGACACGCCGTCGCGAATCGCCTTCCAGCCGACCGCGCGGTACATCGCGCCACTGTCGATGTGGCGGTAGCCGAGTTGGGCGGCGATCGCCCGCGCGACTGTCCCTTTTCCGGCACCCGAAGGGCCGTCGATGGCGATGATCAGTGGTTTCATGAGGTCGGGCAGGTCGGGTTCGGTCGGGTGGGTCGGGTAAGGACGCTTAGTCTTCGCCCTCCCTGCCCTACCTGACCTACTTGACCCACCGGACCAAGGGTAACATGCAGCCATGCGCTTCCTGCGGTGGGTGATCCTGTTTGCGGCGCTCGCCGGTGCCGCGCTCATCGCACGCCCTTACCTCCACGGCCTGTCGTTCGTGATCCGCGCGGCCGAGATGCGCGGCTTGCCGCGTCGGATTGCGGACCTGGACACCGCGCGGGTTGTCGAGCGCGAGATCACGATCCCCACCCGACGCGGACCGATGCGCGCGCGGGTGTACGAGCCGTCCGGCGCGCACACGCGCGCGGCGCTGCTGACGTCTGGGCTGCACGCCTCCGGCATCGACGAGCCGCGACTGGTCCGGCTCGCCCGCCAGATTGCCGGCAGCCACATCCTGGTCGTGACGCCGGACATTCCTGAGCTGTCCCGCTTCGAGATCGCGCCGGCAATCACCGACGCGATCGAGGACGCCGGCGGCTGGCTGGCCTCCGACGTCACGCTGGCGCCGGATCACACGGCGGCGCTGATGGGGATCAGCTTCAGCGGCGGCCTGTCGATCATCGCGGCCGGTCGCCCCTCGCTGACCAATCGCGTCGCGTACGTATTTTCGCTCGGCGGTCACGACGATCTTGCACGCGTGTTGCGCTACCTCTGCACGGGACAGGAATTGCGGCCGGTGCCGACCGTGCAGCTGGGAACCGCACCGGTAGACACGACGTTCGTCCTCCCGCCGCACGATTACGGCGTGGCGGTGATCCTGCTCTCTCTGGCGGATCGCCTGGTGCCGGCGGCCCAGGTCGAGCGGCTGCGCGCGGGTGTGCGGCAGTATCTGTGGGCGTCGGCGCTCGACGGTGGCGTGGACAAGGCCCGGGCGCCGGCGGCATTCGACGCGGTGCAGAAACTGGCGCGCACCCTGCCGGAGCCATCAGCGAAGCTGCTGCGGTATGTGCTGGAGCGCGATGTCGTGCATCTGGGCGCCCGTCTGCTGCCGTTGATTGGCACGAACACACCCGATGCGCTCTCAGTCTCGAAGTCGCCGAAGCCGTCCGCGCCGGTCTTCCTGCTGCACGGCCTCGGAGACAACGTCGTGCCGCCAGTCGAGTCCGAGTACCTCGCCGAAGACCTGCGCGGCCACGCGCCGGTGCGGCTGCTGCTAAGCGGCCTCATCTCGCACGCCGAAGCCGACCAGCCCATGCACGCGAAGGATGTGCTGCAGCTCGCGGGATTCTGGGGCGATCTGCTTTCGCGATAAGAACCCACGAAACACACGAAGAAGACTAAGATCCCACAGGGTCTTCTTCGTGTCTTTCGTGTTCTTCTTTCGTGAGTTTCGTGATCATGGAACGCCTGCAAAAAATTCTCTCCCAGGCCGGCATCGCGTCCCGGCGCGCGTCAGAGCAGATGATGCTCGACGGCCGCGTCACGGTCAACGGCGCCACCGTCCGCGAACTCGGCACCAAAGCGGATCCGTCGAAGGACGACATCCGCGTCGACGGCTCGCGCGTGAAGCTCGTCGAACATCACCGCTACATCCTGCTGAACAAGCCGCGCGGCTACGTGACGACGCGGTCCGATCCGCAGCGGCGGAAGACCGTGATCGACCTGCTGCGCGGGGTCAAGGAATATGTCTATCCGGTCGGGCGGCTCGACTACGAATCGGAAGGGCTGCTGTTGCTGATGAACGACGGCGATCTCGCTGCCCGCCTGACCCATCCGAGTCATGGCATCGCGCGGGTCTACGAAGCCAAGGTGCTCGGCATCCCGGACGCGCACGATCTGGATCGGTTGCAGCGCGGTATGGTGATCGACGGACGCCGCCAGCGGGCCGCTGAAGTGACGCTGCTGCCAATGAAGCGCGACGCGACCGGCGCGACGCTGGTGATCACGCTGCGTGAAGGACGCAATCGCCAGGTGCGCAACATGTGCGACGCGATCGGCCACCCGGTCGATCATCTGAAGCGCGTGGCGATCGGGCCGCTGAAGGACTCGCGGCTGAAGGTCGGCTTCTGGCGGGATCTCGACGCCGACGAGGTCAAGCGACTGAAGAAATCGACAGACGAGCCGCCGGCCGCAAAGAAAAAGCCTTAGTGCACCGACTCGCCCGGCTCCGGCTCCGCGTCCTCTTCCGGTTCGTCCAGCGGCAGCATCTCCTCTGACGGCGTCCGCTCGATCAGCAGCGGCCCTTCGAGGCCGAGCGCCTCCGCCATGTCCTCGACCTTCGGCAGATCGGTCAGGTCGTTGAGTCCGAACCGGATCAAGAACTCTTTCGTCGTCGCGTACATGAACGGACGGCCGACCACCGGCTTGCGCCCGACGATCTTGATCAGATGACGCTCGAGCAACGTGTTCAGCACGCCCGAGGTGTTGACGCCGCGAACCTCAGTGATCTCGGCCGCCGTGATCGGCTGCCGGTAGGCGATGACCGCCAGCGTCTCGAGCGCCTGCACCGTCAGCTTCTGCGTCGTGCGTTCGTGAAACAGCCGCCGCACCCACTCGTGCAAGTCCGATCGCGTCACGATTTGATAGCCGCCGGCGACCTCGACGAGTTGCAGGCCCCCCGGGCGCTCGTAGTCCTGCTTGAGTTCGGCGAGCGCCGCGATCACCTCTTCCTTCGGCTCGGTGTCGAGCAGTTTGCACATCGCTTTAGGCGTCATCGGATCCGGCGACGCGAAGATCAGCGCCTCGAGGATGGCTTTCAGTTCGGCGGCGCCGCGTTTCGGCAGACTCTCGCCTTCCTGAATTTGGGAGTCGGCCTCGCGCCGATCCTGTCCGTCCTGCCCCTCGAGGCCGTCGGAACCTACCTGATTCACCTGCCCTGCCAGCCCGTTGTCGTCATTCTCTTCGTCAGCCACGGTTGTCCTCCGGGTCGCCAATCGGATGCGGCGCATCAGCCGGTCGAGAGCGTTTGTATACGCGAATCGGGCCGAAGCTGCCGGACTGGAACACCCTCACGAGCTTCAAGCGGATCATTTCGAGCAGCGCCAGGAACGTCACGATCAGGCCGCGGCGATGGTCGACATCGGAAAAGAGTTCGTCGAAGCCGAGGGCTTCGGTCTCGGAGAGCCGCGCCAGCAGCTGTTCGATGCGCAGTTCCACCGGCATTTCTTCCGGCGGCAGCAGCACCTTCGGCCGCTGCTTCAGCCGATCGACGACGGCCTGGAATGCGTTCATCAGGCTGAAGAGATCGACTTCGAGCTCCGGCTCGTAGTCGTCGCCGGCCAGCTCCGCAACGCGGCCATCCGGGCGCAGCCACTGCGCCGCGCGCAGCTGCTCACGTTCGTGCAGCAGCCCGGCCGCCGCCTTGAATTTCTGATGCTCGAGCAGACGCCGCATCAGCGCGTCGCGCGGATCCTCCACCTCGCCCTCGACACCCGCCGCCGTCTCGGGCCGCGGCAGCAGCATCTTCGACTTGATGTGGATGAGCGTCGCCGCCATCACCAGGAACTCACCGGCGACGTCGAGGTCGAGTTCCTGCAGCAGCGCGATCGCCTTCAGGTACTGCGCGGTGATGAGCGCGATCGGAATGTCGTGGATGTCCAGCTCGTGCTTCCTGATGAGGTGCAGGAGCAGATCGAGCGGCCCTTCGAAGTTCGACAGCTTGACCGGGAAGGCGTCCTTCGCCGACTCGAATTCGGAATGCGACTCGTTCATGGGTACGAAATCTTCATCGCGTCGCGCACCCGGGTCATGGTCTCGGCGGCGACGATGCGGGCGCGCCTCGAGCCTTCGAACAGGATCTCGCGCAGATACCCGGGCCTGGCGAGCGCGGCGGCGCGGCGTTCGCGGATCGGATCGAGATGCGCGTTCAGCGCGTTGGCCAGCTTGGTCTTCACCTCGACGTCGCCCACCTTGCCGGCCCGGTAGCGCGCCTTCAGGTCGTCGACTTCTTCGGTGTTCGGGTTGAACGCATCGTGGTAGGTGAAGACCGGATTGCCTTCCACCGTGCCAGGGATGTCGGCCCGTATGCGCTTCGGGTCGGTGTACATCTGCCGGACGCGCTTCGTCACTTCCTCCGGCGTGTCCGACAGCAGAATCGTATTGCCCAGGCTCTTGCTCATTTTCTTGTCGCCGTCGAGACCGGGCAGGCGCGCGAACTTTGTCAGTAGCGGCTTCGGTTCGACGAGGACGCTGCCGAAGCAGTTGTTGAACCGGCGCACGACCTCCCGCGACAGCTCGAGGTGCGCGACCTGATCCTCACCCACCGGCACCAGCGTGGCGTCGTACATCGCGACGTCGGCCGTCTGCAGCAGCGGATAGCCGAGAAACCCGATCGACGAGAGATCCTTTTCCTTCAGGGTCTCCTGCTGTTCCTTGTAGGTCGGGACGCGCTCGAGCCACGGCACCGGCACGACCATCGACAGCAGCAGGTACAACTCGGCGTGCTCGGGCACCAGCGACTGGATGAAGAACGTGCTCTTCTCCGGGTCGAGTCCGACGCCGATCCAATCCGCGACGTTGTCGTACGTGTACGTCGTCAACTGGCTGGTATCGGCGAAGTCGCTGGTCAATGCGTGCCAGTCGGCCACGAAATAAAAGCACTCGGCCTGCTGCTGCAGGGTCACCCAATGCGTGAGTGCGCCGACCAGGTGACCGAGATGCAGACGGCCGGTGGGCCGCATACCGGACACGACGCGGGCGCGTGCAGCCGGCCCAGAGCTTGTCGAATGGGTCAATTTATTGAAGCCAGGAGAGGATGAAGCGATAGGGCGGCAATACAATCATTTCAAAACCGCCGGACAGAATCAGCGCGTAGAGCAGCACGAACCCGTACGGCCGCAGCTTGTTGAACTGCGCCGCCAGGTTCGACGGCAGCAGCCCCGCCAGCACGTTGCCGCCATCGAGCGGAGGAATCGGCAGCAGGTTGAAGATGGCCAGCAGCACGTTCAAACTCACCAGCCTGGTCAGGAACGTCGCGATCGGCACGGACACGTTCGACTCGCCAAGGGTCTGCGGAGAAATTGGGACAAGGGCCAACACGATGGCGGAGAAAATCGCCAGGATCAAGTTGCTCGCCGGGCCTGCCGCCGCCACGAGCATGTAGTCGCGCCGCGGCTGGCGGAGATAGCGCACCGTCACCGGCACCGGCTTCGCCCAGCCGATGAGCATCGCACCACTGACCAGCGAGATGAGCGGAAACAGGACCGTGCCGATCGGATCGGCATGCACCAGCGGGTTCAGCGACACGCGCCCAAGCAGCCGCGCGGTCGGATCGCCCAACCGATCGGCCGTCCATGCATGCGCCATTTCGTGCACCGTCAGTGAAAACAGGAGAACGATAAAGCTGATGAAAATGCCCGCGAAGTCGAGGTGCTGCAAGGGTTAAAGGTTACGGCCGACTCGCGAAAAACGCAAGGACGGCATCGGCGGTTTTCGCGCCGACAACCGCCGCCAGCTCTTCTCTGGTGGCGCGGCGCACGCCCGCGACGCTGCCAAACGTCGTCAGCAATGTCTTGCGGCGGCGCGATCCCACACCAGACACCTCATCGAGATCCGAACGCAGGTCGCGCATCGAGCGCGCCTGACGATGAAACGTGACGGCGAAACGGTGCGCTTCGTCGCGGATGCGCTGGATCAGCAGCAGCGCGGGATCGTGCGCAGCCAGGGCGATCGGGTCGCGGTGCTCGCGCGTGTAGATCAGCTCTTCCTTCTTCGCGATGCCGACCGCGACCAGGTTCGCAAGGCCGAGCGACTCGAGCGCGGCGTAGGCGGCCGACAACTGTCCCTTGCCGCCGTCGATCAGCACGAGATCCGGAAACAGTCCGCCGAGCTCGAGCAGCTTGCGATAGCGTCGCAGCACGACTTCATGCATCGCCGCGAAGTCATCCTGGGTGGAATTCCTGATGCGGAATTTCCTGTACTCAGAGCGCCGCATGCGCCCCTCTTCGCAGACCACCATCGAGGCGACCGTTTCACTGCCCTGGATCGTGGAGATGTCGAAGCACTCAATCCGCCGCGGCAGCGACGGCAGCGCGAGCACCTGCTGCAGCGTCTCGAGCGCGTCGTACTGCGCGGTCTGCGTCTGGTTGAATCGCGTCTGATAGGCGATCGCCGCATTGCGGTTCGCGAGATCCACGAAGCCGCGTTTCTCTCCGCGTTGCGGTACGACGATGCGCACACGGTGACCGGCGCGGCTGGACAGCCACGTCTCGAGCGCCTCCTGTTCGTCCGGATCGGCGGGCACGTGAACTTCCGCCGGCGCACTGCGCAACTCGTAGAACTGCTGGATCGCCGCCTCGAGCACTTCGCCTTCACTCGATCCGACGATCGGCTCCTCGGTGCCGAGTTCGACACGCTCGACCACCCGTCCGCTCCTCACCTGAAAGACCTGAACCGCGACGCCGGCCGGTCCGAGTTTCAGGCCGAACACGTCGCGATGGCCCAGTTGCGTCGTCGCCATCTTCTGCTGACGATCGTGCAGCGTCTGCACCGTGCGGAGCGCGTCGCGCGCCTGGGCGGCTTCCTCGAAGCGCTCGCCGTCCGCGGCGGCCTGCATGCGCGCCCGCAATGTTTTGACGAGCTCGTCGTTCTTCCCCTCGAGAAACAACCGCGCATCGTCGACTGCGCGGCCGTAGTCTGCTTCGGTGCAAATCGTGTCGACGCACGGCGCGATGCAGCGCTTGATGTCGTACTCCAGGCAAGGACGATCGCGCTTGCCGGTGATGACCTCGTTGCAGGATCGCATCCCGAACAGCCGGTGCGTGAGCGACATGGTCTTGCGCGCAAAGTGGGCCGGCATGAACGGGCCGGCGTAAAAGCTGCCATCGCGCTGAACACCGCGCGCGACCAGGACGCGCGGAAATGCCTCATTGGTCGTCAGCTGAAGGAACGGATAGTTCTTGTCGTCGCGCAGCAGGATGTTGTATCTGGGCGAGCGCTGCTTGATCAGGTTATTTTCGAGCGCGAGCGCCTCCACCACCGAATCGGTGACGATCACCTCGAGGCGGACGACCTCGTCGAGCAGCGCATCGGTCTTCGGATTCGAACCGTACGCACCAAGATAGTTGCGCACCCGGTCGCGCAGCACCCGCGCCTTGCCGACGTAAATCGTGTCGCCACCCTCGTTGAAGTACAGATAGACCCCGGGCTGCTCGGGCAGCCGGCCAATCTGTTCCTTGAGTTCGTGGATGGGCATACGATAATATGACGCGTTTCCGACGTGTTCCGGAACCCTCCATTATAGTGCCTCCTATATCCACGGCCGATTCGAGCGACCACAAGCCGATGACCTTCACGGGCGCGATTGGCGCCGCGTGCATGCTGCCGCTGCGCGGCATCATCAGCATCTGCGTCGCGCTGCGGATTCACCCCAACACGCTGACCCTGATCGGCGTCCTCATCAACGTCGCGGCAGCCTGGGCGCTCGGGTTCGGGCACTTCCGGATGGCGTTCGCGATCATGCTGGTCGCCAACATTTTCGACTTCATCGACGGCAAGGTGGCCCACATCCTGGGGCTGCAGTCACAGTTCGGGGCGTTCTGGGATTCGACGCTCGATCGCTTTTCCGACCTGGCGCTGCTGACCGGGCTCATCTTTCTGTACTCGAAACTGGACCGCAGCGACTACGTGATGATTGCGGCGTTGACCCTGATCTTCTCGATCATGACCAGCTACGCCCGCGCGCGCGCCGAGTCGCTGGTCGAGAAATGCAAGGTCGGCTTCATGGAACGGCCCGAGCGGATTGTGCTGCTGATGATCGGCACGATCACGAACCGGATGGCAGGCGTGCTGTGGGTGCTGCTGGTGCTCTCGATCCTCGCCGTTGCCAACCGCATCTACTACACGTATCTGGCGCTGAACAAACTGCCGATGCCGTCGAAGTCCGGCGTCGTGGGCATGTTCAACCGCGCATTCTTCTGGACCGACGAGCGCGCCACCCTGCCCTACGACGTCTGGGTGATTGCGATCCTGGCGTTCGTCTGGCTTGTGCCACCCGCCTGGCTCGGCGATCCGATGGCGCACGATCAGGGACTCGTCGCGTGGATCGGTTCCCAGTTCTAATTTCCCAGTTCTAACTTCTCAGTTCTACGCCTCGTCCCGTTCGTCGTGGGCGCCGAGATCCAGGCCGGTTCCGCTGAAGTGAATCGCGTGCTCGCTGATCTTGTCCCGCAGCAGCCGGCGGGCCGCGCCGTACTTGTCGCCGGGCACATTCAGGCGGCGTGCAAGATTGCGCAGCCGCGAGATGACGATCAACGAGACCTGGTGCTCGCCTTCGCGCCAGCTGATGCCGCCGATTTCCTGGTACGGGATGAATGCGCTGTCGGCCCAGATGCCGTCTTCGTAGAAGCCCCGTCCGATGGTCAGGCTCATCGGGTACAGGTACGCATAGTAGAGGAACATCATCGCCTCGCCGAACGCCTGCCGCCGGAGAAACACCAGCTTCACAAACACCAGCGCGCCGAGCGCAACGCCCAGCCCGATCGCAAACGTGTACTGCGGCGGCTTGGGAATCCGCCACGTCAACAGGGCCGATCGACGACGCCGCAGGAATCGGAGGTAGTCCCAGGCGAGCTTCGCGTTCGCGATCAGAAAGCCGACGCCGAGGATCAGCAGACTGGCGGTGAGCACGTCCACGGGGGGATGTTAGCGCGTCAGGGCTGAGGACTGAGGGCTCAGGGCTTATGGCTGGGTCTTCGCCGCCTCTGCCAGATGCGGATCGAAGCAATGCCGGCAGCGCGCTTCGTACAGTCCGGTCGCGCCGACGAGCACCCGGTCGCTGCTGACCACGAGCCGCTGTGTGTGATTCGCCGGATCGCCGCAGACGACGCAGATGGCCAGTGTCTTGGTGATGTATTCGGCGATCGCCAGCAACTGCGGCATCGGCTCGAACGGACGTCCGAGATAATCCTGGTCCAGTCCGGCGACGATGACGCGCTTGCCGCGGTCCGCCAGCGTGTTGCACGCCGCGGGCAGGTTCGGATCGAAGAACTGCCCCTCGTCGATCCCGACCACTTCCGTCTCTTCAGCGACTTGCTGGACGAGTTCGTCAGAGTTGCGGACATTCTGCGAAGCGATCCGCATGTCGCTATGCGACACGATGTGATCCTCGCTGAAGCGATTATCGATGAGCGGCTTGAAGATCTGGACCTTCTGGCGCGCGATCTGAGTGCGCCTCAAACGCCGGATCAGCTCCTCGCTTTTGCCGCTGAACATGCTGCCGGTGATGACTTCGATCCAGCCGTGATGGGGTTCTTTCCGCACGATATCCATGGGGTCCGTATTGTATCTGCCGTTTCCGTCGCGTTTTTCCGTTTTCTTTATTGAAATAAATAAGTTTGATTAATCGAACTTTCGCTAGAACTGTTCGTCCAATTTCATTGTTGCAACTTTCATGTGCCCCAATGCATTATTTGCATCCTATCTGCCTCTTTGTTAAAAGAAATGACTCTTTGTCCCTTCACATCGCCAGTGGCCCGCAAATTTTCCGTCAACTTACATACCGCTCGTTATTGCAGATGCGGAGGTTCGCATGATCGGCTCGTTTCGACAGTCACCCAATAGCATGCCTGCAGCGCGACGTTTCGTCTTCGGTGTGGCACTCGCCGCCACATTGGGTTCGGCGGCGCTCTTCGCCCAGATTCCCGGGCGAAACGTGAACATGGTGTCGGGCACCACGTTGCCGGACGGAGACCCGTATCTGCAGCGCCAGAACGAGCCGTCGATCGCCGCATCCACGCGAAACCCCCTGCACTTGCTGGGCGGCGCCAACGATTACCGCACGGTCGATGTGCCGGGCCTGCCCGACGGCCAGGAAACTGGCGACGCATGGCTCGGCGTGTTCAGGTCGACCGACGGCGGGCAGCGCTGGAAGAGCACGCTCATCCCCGGGTACCCCCAGGATCACGTGGGCGGGTCGCCGTCAACGTTGCAGGAGCCGGGCGGGGCGCCATCTCTACTCAGGGGATATCAGGCGGGCGCCGATCCGGTCGTTCGCGCCGGCACGAATGGCCTCATCTACTACGCGGGACTGGTGTTCGACCGGGGGGCGACCGGCCGAAGCGCGATTTTCGTCGCGCGCTTCATCGATAACAACAATACGGAGAATGGCGACCCCTTCGCCTATCTCGGCACCCGTATCGTCGCCGCCGATCCGGGAACACGATTTCTCGACAAACCCTGGCTGGCCGTCGACGTGCCACGCAGCGGCGCAACCTGCGCGATTCCGGCGCCGAACAACCGCACACAACAGATTCCAGCGGGGCCAGCCTACGTCAGCTGGACCGCGATCACCGGCACCGGCGCGAACCTGCGCTCACAGATTTTCCTGTCGCGCTCGCTCAACTGCGGCGTGACGTGGAGCGCGCCGGTCGTCATCAGCCGCTCACAGGACCCCATCAACCAAGGGTCGACGATCGCGATCGATCCGCGCACGGGCGCGGTCATCGTGGCGTGGCGCAGCTTTGCGTCGCCTGGCGCGTCCAACACCGATTCAATCACCGCCGCGCGCTCGATCGACTTCGGGAAAAAATTCGATTCGCCGTACGAAGCCCACCGCTTCCCCCAGCACGGCAAGGCCCTGAAGCTGCCACCGTGGGTGTTCGAGCATCGCGGTAAAGACAAGGACCGCGGCGATGACGACGACGACGACGATGACGACCATGACCGTCGGCCCGCATTCCGTCAGCCGCTGAAGTTCAAGCCGGCCAGAACGATCGACACGCTTGCGGCCTTCGACCAGCGCGGCGCGGGTGATCGATTCCGCACCAACGGCTATCCGACGATGACCATCGACGGCAACGGCCGGGTGTATGTGGCCTGGGCGGAACGCGGCTACTCGACGCTGAGGCCGAGCACGGTCGATGGCGACGCCAAAATCGTGATGTCGAGTTCGAGCAACGGCGTCGGGTGGACGGCGCCGCGGGCAGTCTCCGAAGCTTCGCAGCCGGGACACCAGTTCATGCCGAGCCTGACGTTCGCCGGCGGCAAGCTGATGCTGATCTACTACGACCTGCGCGACGACATCACGCAGATCTTCAGCCAGTTCGCCGACGACACGAGCGGCCGCCCCTCGGCAAGCCGCCGCACTATGGACATCCGCGCGTCGCTCGGTACGCCAGGGTCGGCGCCCGTGTTTGCACCGTCGGTGAAGATCTCGGACTACGCGCGCGGGAGCCGGCCGGGAAATCGGGGCACCGAGCAGATGCAGTTCAACCCGCCAAACCTACCGATGTTCAAGCTCGGCACAGTGCCGTTCGTGGGCGACTACATCGACCTCACGCCGGCTCCAGCCTTCGTGCCGGACGGTCGCGGCGGATGGACTTACAACACGCAGGCCGGGACCACGCTGCCGGTCTTTCAGGCGGTGTGGACCGACAACCGCGACGTGCGCCCCCCGAACACGTTCAAGCAGGATGCGCAGGGCAACCTCATCTCTCCTCGAACTCTTGACTGGACGAAGTACTCGCCTCCGATCTCTGCCTTCAATCCTCTCGCGAGGTGCGACCCTGGGTCGGTCGGCTCACGCAACCAGAACATCTACACCTCGCGCATCACCGGCGGCCTCATCGTCGGATCGCCAGGCAACAACAAGACGTTAAGCGCATCGTTACAGCGCGCGTTCGTCGTGTTCGCGCAGAACACCACCGAGGGGGTGAAGACGTTCCGGCTGACGATCGCCAGCCAGCCCGTCGGCGGGCGCGCGTCGTTCTCGCAGTTCGCGCCGCTCGGGACGATCGACGTCACGACGGCTCCGCGGTCGCTCGCGGCGCGCACGGTGTACGTCACCTCGTCGAATCCGCAGGCGCAAGTGCAGGTGGATGTCAGCGAGATTTCGGTGGTGGGCGGCACGACGGTGGCGGGCGGGCTTCAGGGCACGACGTACTTGAACCCGGACATCACGAATCCCGACATCACGAATCCAGACATCACCAACACGGGCGTTCGGAATCCGGACATTACCAACGCCGAGGTGCACAATCCGGACATCACCAACCCCGATATCACCAACCCGGACATCACGAATCCGGATATCACCAACCCCGACATCACGAACCCCAACGTCGCGACGCCCGACATCACCAATGGTGCGATCACCGACGTTACGTGGACGATGCAGAACAACGGGAATACGACGACCGCGTACAACGTGAACTTGTTTCTGGCGAACCAGCAGCTCCCGTCCGGCCTGAAATTCCAGCTCATTCTGCACAAGGTGTACAACACGCCGATCGCGGTCGGCTGCGATCTGAAACTGCAGCGCCAGTCGATCCTCGTGGCGAACATCCCGAATCCAGTGTTCGTGACCCCCAACGGTTCGAATGGTTTCATCGATCAGAACGATCCGGCGATCACCAACCCGACTCTTTGGCTCGCGCCTGGCGAGGCCGGACGCGTCACGTTGCGGCTTGTGGACGCGCACCCGGTGGACTATGTGACCGTGAATGGCGCGCATGTTCCGCCGGCGCTCGTGCCGGCCGTGCAGACCATCACGCCCGTCGTGGTGCCGCAGCCGGTGGGCTCGCTTGATGTCTTGGCGGGGTACACCAAGCCGCCGATTGTGACCCCGAACAGCCCGACCGTGACGCCGGACAACCCGACGCCGAACACCTCGACGATTCTGTTCTTGCAGCAGCCGATCAGCGTGAACGTCCGGCAGATGATTGCGGTGAGCGTGCAGGTGCGTGACAGCGGCGGCGCGGTCGTGCCCAACGTCAACGTCACGCTGTCCCTCGTCAGCAACCAGGGCGGCGCGACGCTGACCGGCGGCGGACCGGTCGCCACAAACGCGAACGGCGTCGCGACCTTCAGCGGACTGTCGCTCGACAAAGTCGGAACGGGTTACATATTAGTGGCGGCGCTCAACTCGGGCGCCTTCACGCCGGCGACGTCGGCGCCGTTCAACATGACGATGCCACCGCCGCCACCCCCGACGTTCGTGCAACAGCCGACCAGTGTGAATATTGGCCAATCAATCAGCCCGGCGGTCACCGTGCAGGCACTCGACGGGCTCGGGGCCGCCTTCTCCGGCGCGAATGTGACGCTGTCACTCGGCGCGAACCCGAGCAACGCGACGCTGGCCGGCGGAACCGTGGTCGTGACTGACAGCAGCGGCATCGCCACCTTCACCGGGTTGTCGCTCAGCGCGGCCGGGGAGGGCTACACGCTGGTGGCGACGCTCGGCGTTGCCCCGTTCCCGGCGGCGACGTCGGCGTCGTTCAACGTGACGGTGCCGCCGCCACCGCCACCAGCGGCGACGAATGTCCCTGGGACCGCAGGCGCTTCCGCGAACCCGAACTACCCGAACGTGAATGTGCCCCTCCCCGATCCCGTCGGCACGGTGACGCTGGTCAACGGCCAGACCGTCCAGATCACGGCAACGGGTGGCGTCACGTGGTACTCGAATCATGAAGACGTCGCCGGACCGAACGGCGTTTCAATTGGTACCGACTCGCAGTTTCTCG
>JANYHS010000039.1 GCA_025358945.1 Acidobacteriota bacterium | reverse complement strand
GCGACGGCGCCCACGAACGCGAGGATGATCAGCGACGCGACCGCCAGGGTCGCAATCACTCGCACGCGCTCGGTCTGCGAGGCGGGTTGCGTGATTAGCTCGTACACGACGACGAAGGCAGCGGCAATCGACAGGTAGTAGAGAAAGTACCCATTGGACAGTGCCTGCATCGTGAAGGCGGTGACGAACATCGCGAGGGCCGCGAACGAGCGGCGCGCGAAGTAGCGATGCAGGCCCCACAACGCGATCGGCATCCATCCCCACGCCAGCACCTGCAGATGCGAAATGTGCAACGCGCGCATCGGACCGAAGGCGAACGCGAGGCCGGCGAGAAACGCGGCGTCGCGGCGTCCGGTCAGTTCCCGTGTGAGCAGGTACATCCCCGAACCCGCGATGACGTAGGTCAGCAGAAACGCGACATCGTAACCCAGGATCGGATTGCCGGTTAGCCAGATGACGGGCGCGACAAGGACCGCGATCCCCAGCATGTGCTCGGAAAACGCGACGGTGTTGCGGCTCGGAAACAGAATCGGCGCGTCCCAGAAGGCGTGCAGTCCGTGACGCAGCCGGTCAGCGTCCCACCCGAGAAGCCAGGAGGTGAACAACGGATCGCCGAGATCGCCGGGGAGCGCGCGACCGAGACGCAGGACAAGCGGAAACGTCGCAATGAGCGACAGACACAGGAAGGCGAAGACGACGAGCCCACCTTCCCGCCACGCAACACGCGCGCCCGGCGCCATGGTTACGGCCTGATCTCCACGGGCGTACGTTACCATTGGCCGCCGTGGAACGACGATCAACGCAGAACCCGCCGAACCCGCAGAAGATGATTGCTCTGCGCATTCTGCGTTCGACCGTCGTGATCCTCGCCGCCCTGGTACCTCGGGCGGCGGCTGCGCATCCCGTCCCGTTCACCTATCTCGATCTCCGCCTCCAGCCGAACGCCCTCGAGGGCACGCTCGTCGCGCACATCTTCGATCTCGCGCACGATCTGAACATCGAGCCGGCCGAGCGGCTACTCGATCCCGCAATCGCGGGTCAGCAGTCGGCGGCCATCGCACAACTGTTCGCAGGACGTCTGACCGTCACGGCCAACGGCGTCACGCTGACGCCGCAGTGGTCCAGTGCGGAAGTGCTCGCCGACCGCCAGTCGCTGAAGCTCGGCCTCCGCTACCCGGTCGCGAGCCAGACAGGCACACTCGGGATCACCGCGGTGATGTTCCCGTACGACCCGCAGCACCAGACGTTCCTGAACATCTACGAAGGCACCGCGCTCACGCAGGCGATTCTCGACGGCGGCCGGTCACGGTTCGAGTACTTTGCCGGCTCGCGGCAGGGCGCGCTGGCAGTCGTCGCGCGGTTCCTGCCGGCCGGTATCAGACACATCCTCGTCGGACCGGATCACCTAATCTTCCTCGTCGGCCTGCTGCTCCTTGGCGGCACTGTGCGCCGCCTCGCCGTCATCGTGACCTCGTTCACCCTCGCACACAGCGTCGCGCTCTCGCTCGCAGCTCTGAACATCGTCAGCCCGCCCGCGCGGATCATCGAGCCGGCGATCGCGCTCAGCATCGTCTACCTGGGCGCCGACAATCTGCTGATCCGTGACGGCCGTGACGTGCGCGCGTGGATTGCGCTGGCGTTCGGCGCCATCCACGGCTTCGGGTACGCTAACGTGCTCCGCGAGATGGATCTGTCGGCGCGCGCGCTCGGCTGGTCACTCTTCTCGTTCAACATCGGTCTGGAAATCGGTCAACTGCTGGTCGTGGCCGTGGTGGCCACGGCACTGGCGGCGCTGCGCTCGCGGAACGAAGCCGCGGGACGGCAGCTCGCCTTCGCCGGATCGATCGTCGTCATGGCGGCCGGCGCGTTCTGGTTCGTTCAACGGGTCTTTTTTCCTGGAGGCATCTGATGAAGCGAGGAATTGTGTTCGGCGCACTGATCCTGATCGGCGCACTGTCGCTCGGCGTCAAGGCGTATCAACCGCCGGCGGCCTACGCGCCGAAGGTGATCGATGTCGAGAAAGTGAAAGACAACCTCTACGTGTTACGAGGTGGCGGCGGCAACACCGCCGTGTTCCTGACGGCGGACGGCGTCGTCGTCGTCGATGCGAAGAATCCGGGCTGGGGCAAGCCGATTCTCGACAAGATCAAGACGTTGACGCCCAAGCCGATCACGATGTTGATCAACACGCACACGCACGGCGACCATGTAAGCGGCAACGTGGAGTTCCCGGCGACGATCGACTTCGTCGCGCAGGAAAACACCAAGGTCAACATGGAGAAGATGCCGATCTTCAAGGAGCACGGCGGCGTCGGCATGGCCAAGCGCACGTTCAAGGACAAGATGACGATCGGCAAGGGCGCCGATCAGATCGACCTCTACTACTTCGGCCCCGGCCACACCAACGGGGACGCCTGGGTGGTCTTCCCGGCGCTGCGCATCGTCCACGCGGGCGACATCTTCTCCGGTAAGAACGTGCCGCTCATCGACGAGGCCAACGGCGGCAGCATGATGCACATTTCCGAGACGCTGATGAAGGCGCACGACGGCATCAAGAACGTGGACGCGATCATCAACGGCCACACGCCGGCGCAGACCACCTGGGCCGACCTGAAGGAATACGCCGAGTTCAACAAGGACCTGGTGGCCTGGATGACGACGGAGCTGAAGGCCGGCAAGACGCCGGAAGCAGCGGCCGCTGAATGGAAGCTGCCAGAGAAATACAAGGGTTACGCGCCGACCGTCGGCGCGCTGTTCGGCGGAATGGCCGGACGAATCGCGACGCTGCAGAAAGAAATGGCGAAGTAACCAATCCGCAGTCCGCCATCCGCGATGTAAGCGGCCGAGGCGCGGTCTTTGGATCGACGCCCGGCCGCTTTGTCGCCTGACGCCTGGGCTATGTTCCGACTTTGAACGGCACCGAGGCCATCGTCTTGTCCCAGACGATGGCGAGCGTGCCGCCGGTGTCGGTCATATCGACGAACTCCCAGGCGAGCTCTTCAATCACGTGCGGCAGCGTCTCGATCTTCATCGGCGCGCGGACGACGTCCTTGTCTGGCGTGTAGCCGTAGGCGCCCCAGAGCTCCGTTGTGTTCTTCGGGTCGTACTTCGTCTGGGCTTTCCAGGTGGACACGATCAGCGTCCAGTTGTTCGGCTTCAGATCGATGAACATCGTGTACGTGCCTGGCGCGATCGTCTTGCCGTTGATCACGAGCGGCAGTTCGGTCTTCAGCTGCGTCGTGAAGTTTGCGCCGGCGCGCCACACCGGCGCGTCCGGGTTCACGACCTTGCCGTAGTTCGCGCCGGCGCCGCCGAGCACGTCGCGGCCGCGCTTGATCGGGCGTCCGAACGTGACCTCGATCCACTTGCCGCCCTTGTAGACCGGTTCGGCGCCGCTCGTGTCGTACTTCCCGCCGATCTCGGTCGCCGTCGTGCCCGTGGGGCTGGCCGGGCGGCCGCCCTGCGCCAGAACAAATGCGCTCATGGCGATGGCCATCGCGCCGGTTGCAATCAGTTTTCGCGTCATCAGTGTCTCCATCTAATTAGTGTCGCACGAGACGGCATCCACATTCAGCCCTTAGCCCTCTTCGTAGTCCGCGCCGTGGGCGTTGCTTTCCAGGGATCTTCGGGCCACGGATGCCTGGGATATCGGCCGCGCAGTTCCTTTCTGACCTCCGGGTACGTGCGATCCCAGAAACTGCGCAGATCGCGAGTGACCTGAACCGGCCGTCCGTTCGGCGCGAGCAACGCGAGTACGACCGCTTCTTTCTGACGTCCCACGCGCGGCGTCTCGGCCAGTCCGAACAACTCCTGCAGCTTCACCGACGCCGACACGCTCCCATCGTCGTGGTACTCGAGCGGTACGTGCCGGCCGCTGGGCACGGCCAGCCATTCGGGCGCGTCGCGGTCGAGGTCGCGAAGCACGTCGGCGCCGAGCGCAGTCTCGATGCGCACCTGATCCAGCGAACGCACGCCGTACGCGGCGGTGCGCACCAGGCTTTCGAGGTCGACGTCCCGCGCGGAGAATTTCAGCCGCCGCAGCAGCCGGACATCCTGGTCGCGCGGACCGCGGGCCAACCAGGCGTCAGCGAGCAACTGCGCGGCGACCTCAGGGTCCACCAGCGCCGGACGCTCAGCGAGTACCAGCGCGTCGTAGCGATCGACGGCGGTCGCGCGGACGCGGCCGGTCTCTTTTTCAAAGCGATGGATCGTCGCGGACGCAGTCGGGGTCAGCCACTCCCGCTCGACGCGACTGGCGATGCGCACGCGGGCGAATTGAGGATTGTGGGTTGGGGATTGCGGATTGGATTGCGCACGACTGGAGACATCCAGCGCGACGACAAACTCGCCGTCGAGCACTCCACTCTCGGGCGCGATTTCGGCGCCGGTCCCGGACGCCAGCAGCACGCTGGTTGAACCGGGCTCGCGGCGTTTGGCCACGCGGTCAGGGTATCCCGCAAGAACCGCACGCCGAAAAGCGGTCTCCGAAATCGCGGCTTCAGAATCCACAATCGAATCCGCGATCCGCAATCCGCGATCCGCAATGACATCCGCCACGCGCCTGACGTGCGCCGGCACTCCGCTCCACCCGTCTATGGCGGACAACAGGTCCGACGATGTGGCGGCTCGACGTGGCGTCAGCATGTGGCGTTCGGAGAGCAGCGCGCAGGCTTGCGCGACCTGACGAGCGCCGCCGGCTGCGACCAGCATGCGTGCGAGCCGCGGATGCAGTGGTAGCCGTCTCACCTGCTCTCCGATAGGCGTCAGGCGCGGCACCGACCCACGTGACTCACCCGACCCGCCTGACCTACCCGCCTCAATGAGGCCAAGCCGCGCCAGCAACGTAATCGCGACATCGAGTGCGTCTTCGCGCGGCGCCTCAAACCACTCGAACGTGCGCGGATCGCCGCCCCAGGCGATGACGTCTAGCGCGGTGCTCGCGAGATCGATGCGATGGATTTCCGGCTCGCGGTGCGGGCGCAGCCGATCGCGCGCGTCCCACAACCGCCGCACGACGCCAGGCGCGAGCCGTCCCGCTCGCCCGGCGCGCTGGTCGGCGGCGTCCATCGTGATGCGCTCGGTCTCGAGGCTGTCGATGCCGCGCTCGGCGTCGTAGCGCGCCACTTTCTGCAAGCCGGCGTCGATGACCGCCGTCACGCCGGGTACGGTAAGCGAGGTTTCCGCGATGTTCGTGGCGACGATCACCCGCTGCCGCGTCGACGGGCGCAGCGCCACATCCTGTTCGTCCGCGTCGAGCGATCCGTGCAGCGGCACGATCTCTACTCCGCTCGCCTTGTGCTGCAGTTCGGTGACGGCGCGGCGAATCTCGAACGCGCCCGGCAGAAAGCACAGCACGTTGCCCCTCGTCTCGCCGACGATCTGGACCGCCGCATCGGCGACCGATTGGCCAGGGTGATATGACACCTCGATCGGGTGCGTTCGCCCCTCGACGTCGATCACCGGGCAAGCATCGAGAAACGCGGACACCGGTGCGGACTCCAGCGTTGCCGACATGACGACGATGCGGAGGTCGGTTCTGGCGCGCCAGGCCTGACGCGCGAGGGCGATCGCCAGATCGGCGTGCACGCTGCGCTCGTGAAACTCGTCGAGGATGATCGTCGTGAAATCGGACAGCAGTGGATCGCTTTGAAGCCGCGCGGTCAGCACACCTTCGGTGACGACGAGCAGCCGCGTCTGGGCATTGAATCGGCGCTCGAACCGGACCTGCCAGCCGACCTCACCGCCCAGCGTCCAGCCGCGTTCGTCGGCGATGCGCGCCGCGATCGCCCGGGCGGCCACACGCCGAGGCTGCAGAAGGATGACGGGGCCGGCGGCGAGCAGTGCCGGCGGAACGCGGGTGGTCTTGCCGGCGCCAGGCGCCGCGGTGACCACGGCCGCCCGCGATCGGCGCACGCACTCGACGATCTGCTCGACGTGCGGATCGATCGGGAGCGGGATCAGCTCGATGTCACGCACTCACGCCGACGCCGATCGGACAGCTGACGCCCGTACCGCCGAGGCCGCAGTAGCCGTTCGGGTTCTTCGACAGGTACTGCTGGTGATATTCCTCGGCGTAGTAGAACTCCGGCGCCGGAAGAATCTCGGTGGTGATCGCGCCGTAACCGGCCGCAGTCAGTTGCTGCTGAAACGCGTCGCGTGAGCGCTCCGCAGCGCGCTGCTGCTCCGCGGTACTGGTGTAGATGCCGGAGCGATACTGCGTGCCGGCGTCGTTGCCCTGGCGCATTCCCTGCGTGGGATCGTGATTCTCCCAGAACACCTTGAGCAGATCGTCGTAGGTGACAATCTGCGGATCGAACACAACGAGTACGACCTCGTTGTGGCCGGTCTGGCCGGTGCAGACCTCGCGGTAGGTTGGGTTCGGCGTCGGACCACTGGCGTAGCCGACGGCCGTACTGTAGACGCCCGGCTGCTGCCAGAACTTTTTTTCCGCGCCCCAGAAACAACCCATGCCGAAGACGGCGCGGTCGAGACCATCGGGAAACGGATCCGAGATGCGGTGCTTGCTCACGAAATGCGCGTCCGGAATCGGCATCCGTCCGGCACGGCCCGGGAGGGCATCGTCTGCCGACGGAATCGCGAGCGGCTTCTTCGAAAAGATGGACATGTCTTATCCCTGCGTCAATGTGAACACCGCGAACGTCGCGCCCTGCGGATCGCTGACGATCGCGAAGCGGCCGGTGTTCGGAATATCCTGCGGCGGAACCATGACGGCCCCGCCGAGCTCTTTCACGTTCGCCACGCTGGCCTCCGCGTCGGTCACCTGGAAATACGGCATCCAGTACGACGGCACGTTCTTTGGCAGGTGTTCGACCATCGGCATCATGCCGATCGACGGCGTACCGGCCACTCGGGCCAGGAAAACGTTCCCGGTGCATGCGCCGTGAATTCAGCCATGAAAATCAGTATATCGCCAGGACGTCAACGGAACATCAACTCGGCGGCGGCGAGTCCCTGCTCGCCGCAGATCGAATAGAAGAGATACGTCTTTCCGTTCTCCTCGACGATGCCGGGGTCGCGCAGCTGTTGGGCTAGCCCTTCGATCTCGCCCGCCGCTGAGGGAACGTTGGGCAGGCCCGGGCATTCGTACGCCGCCTGCGGCCTCAGCAATTCTACCGGTGCCGACGCCTTCCACGTTTTCCAGTCACCGGCGAGATCGATCGTCGACCACATCACGCGCTCCGGCGCATCGCCAATCCCCGTGAAGAACACATACAGCGTCCGGCTTCGCAGCAGGGTCGCGACATGGCGGACGCGGTCGGCATACGGTCCGCCGGCGAACGGATTGGATCCGATCTCGAACGTCGCGAGCGGATCCTTCGCGCGCAGCAATTGTCCGAGCCGCGCCATGCCGTACAAGTAGCCGTCGAGCGGAAACACGCGAAGGTAGCTGACCTTTGTGATCGGCGCATGCAGCGTGAAGTGCACGCCGTCGGTCGATTCACTCGACTGCGTGAACTGGCCGTAGCCGTTCCTGCGCGCCCACTCGCGCGCGTCCGCCAGCTTCAGCGGCCATCGTTCCCCATTGGTCCACCAGCCGTGCGTCCACAACACCAGCCGCTTGTTCGCCTCGTCGATGTAGATCTCCGGCGATGCGACGTGCGTGTAGAACTGATCGACCGGACCATCCGGAGGATCCGGCTGCGGCCGGTAGAACGCGGTGTCGCGGACGGGGACGACGCCCGGCTCGTAGATCTTCCAGGGACCGGCGATCGCGTCGGCATACGCCAGCCGGATGAACTGACCCTTGTGGTGGCCGAAGTAGGCATAGTAGCGGCCGAGCGGATTTGGGATCCACGACGGCACGCGGATGATCGTCGGCCCGTTGATGTTGTCGCCGAGCGACGGCGACATCTCGAGGGTGATGAGCGGATTCTGCGGGATCCGCGTGGCCGTGACCTGCAGCGCGAAGAGCAGAACCGCGAGCGTCATCATCTTACCGGCGCGTGGCGTGCGAGACGACCATCACCCAGCCGCCGTCGCGCTTCACGTAGACGCGCGTAAAGCGCAACGCACCGCCGGACGGCTTGCCCTTGTATTCGACCTTCGAGTCGCTGACGCCCGCGGCAATCGCGGTGTCGCCGATGATCCGGACTGTGAAGTCGTCCTGCTTCACGTCGCCGAAGAACTTCCGCACACCAGATTTCAGGTCAGCCAGGTATTCCGCTTTCGTGTTGATCGTGCCGTCGCCATGCGTCACCGTCCAGCCATCGTCCAGCAGCCGGCCGAGCGCGACGACATCAGCGCGGACACGCGATTCGTTCCACAGCTTCTCCATCGCGCGGACCTCCTGGTCCGCCTTGCCAGTCTGCGCGACTGCCGGACCGATCACAAAGACCAGCACCGCGATGGTTGCGAATAGCCGGTGTCTCATCATCTCAGTACCTATACAGCCTCGCGGGGTTGTCGACGAGGATCGTTCTGCGGAGCGTCGCGTCTGGAGTCCACACCGGCAACTGATTCAGAACGCGACCATCGTCGATCTGGAGAAGGGGCGAGATGTCGGTCGCGGCGCGGCCGGCAACCGTTGACGAGTCGGGGTGCGGCCAGTCGGTGCCCCACAGGATGCGTTGAGGATTGGCGGCAATAAGCGCTTTCGCCAGCGGCGTGACATCGGCGTAGTCAGGTCGCTGGCTCGAACTGCGATAGGCGCCCGAGATCTTGACGTACGCCTTGCCGGATCGCACAAGGCCCAGCAGCACGTCGAAGCCGGCCTGTTGCGTCCCAAGCGACGCCTGCGCGCCTCCGAAATGATCGAACACGATCGGCGTGTCTGACTGCATCACCAGATCCCTGATCGCATCGATGACCGGCAGCGTCGTGTTCATCTGAATGTGCCAGAGCCGGCCCCTGATCTGCTCGCCGGCACTCTGCAAGCGCTGGCGCGCTACGGCCGGCGTCGTCTGGTTGGACGTCGCGAGGTTGATGCGAATGCCTCGGGCTCCGGCGCGGTGCATCTCGTCCAACGTCGCGGCAGCGGTCCTGTCGTCGATCACGACGATCGCGCGAGCGCGCGAGCCGAGCTGACGGACTGCGTCCAGGGTGCACGCGTTATCCGTGCCGTAGACGCTGGCCTGCACGATGACCACGCGATCCATGTGCAACGCGTGATGCAGCGCGCGCATCTCCTCGATTGACGCCGGCTCAGGTGTGTAGACGCGGTTCGCCGCATAGGGGAACTGGCTTGGGGCACCAAAGATGTGAGTGTGAGCGTCGCAGGCGCCGGCCGGCACCTCGAACGTCACCGCCGTCGCCGGCCGCGACGCCGCCGCTCGACCGGCGGTGCTGCGACGCGCGAGGACGGCGGCCCCGGCCACGGCGCCAACGAGCAGATCACGCCTCGACAGCATATCGCTCACGTCACTTGAAAATGTTTTTCGGCATCCGCACGTGAACGCCGTGGTTCGGTTTGTCCACCAGTTGTGTGATCGCGACGTTGCCGGCGAGGCTGACGAGCTGATACGCCTGATGCTTGCTCATCTTCTTCGTGGCCGCGATGAAATCCACCATCTCCTGAATCGCCATCGTCGTCGCCTTGGTGAGATCCGGATCGAAGGCCATGCTGATGTAGTCGGTGGCCGTTTCCGCGCGCGGAAAGTTGAGCGCCATGCCTTTGCGCACCGTGAGCTGCAATCGTCCGCGGAGCGACGTTTCGATCGCCGTCTGATCCACTTCGCCGTCGCCTTGCGCGGCGTGGCCGTCGCCGATCTCGAACAGCGCGCCCGGCGTGAACACCGGGATGTAGAGCGTGCTGCCGGCGATCAGTTCCTTGTTATCCATGTTGCCGGCGTGCCGGCCTGGCGGATTGCTGCTGACGCGTCCCAATTCCGGCGCGGGCGCGACACCCATGCTGCCGAAGAACGGGCGCAGCGGAATCACGATCCCCGGCGCGAACTCCGAAGTCATGTTCTTGCGATCGAGCGTCATGATCTTCGACAGCGTCCCGCGCTCGCAGTTGTCCGGCACGAACCCGCTGCAGCCGTTGTAGCCGTAGTCGATCGGGAGATCGATTGAGAGGATTTTCACTTCGAGCGCATCGCCGGGCTCGGCCCCTTCAACGAAGACCGGACCGGTGAGGATATGCCCGCCGGGGCCGCGGCGATCGCCCGTCACTTCAGCGGTAATGGCCTTCAGCGACGCCTGAATCTTGTCGTCCGGCACGCCCGCGCGCGCGAGGCCGGTCGGGTTGTTGGTCAGCAGCGCGTCGACGTCGATGATGTCGCCTGAGGCGATGCGCAGCGCCGGCTTCGCATCTGCCCAGTAGTAGCCGACGGCCACCGTCCCCGGAGTCGCCTCGAGGCGATGCGTCTTCGGCGCCTGGGCCTGGGCTGCGAGGGCCAGCGCGGCGAACGGCGCCATCACAACGAGCGGTTTCCACATATATCAATCCTTCAGAAACGCTTCACCCTTGGTGAGCCACGATACACCGAACGCGACGACGGCGGTGGCCTCGAACCAGAACAGGGGATCGAGTTTCTGCCAGGAGGAACCCTTCGGCAGTTGTCCGCCGAGTGCGGCGAGCGCGACGCACGCCAGCGCCAGAAAGAACGACGCGGCGCAGACGTAATGCAGGAGACCGACAAACGTGATGTCCTTCCCTGCTTCGGTCGTCGGAAAAAGCGCGATGCCGACGAACACGTCGCCCATCTTCGTGTCGTAGTACGCGCTCATCGACGGCTGGATGCCGGGGTTCCCCAGCACAATCTTGCCGAGCGCGAGCACGAACGGCAGCGTTGTGCCGATGATCCCGATGGCCTTGCGAAGACCGAGGTACGACAGCACGAGGGACTGATCGGGGTCAGGTCTGTCGTCGCGGGGATCCGTCATGGCATCCGGCCGATTGTAGCCGACGTCATCGCCGAACGGCGCGGTCCTACGGATGCGCGATCGCCTGGCCGGGTCTCCGGAGCATACCGAGAACGCCTTGAAGCGCGGCGCCTGGCCTGGTCCTCGACGCGAACATCCAGGAGTAGGGCCGGTGGTCGAAGTGAAGATCGGGAGCGAACCGATCGGGCAGACAATCGCCGCCCACGTTGTCGGCGGTCGGCGTGATGAAGGGATCCGGCAATTCAACGGAAGATTCCGGTGAAGAACCTCGTGAGCGAACAGCGCCGGCTGCAGCCAGAACGGATCGATGTGCAGATCGAGGGTGCCGTCTTCCCCGTAGAAAAGCGGGCGCGTGATGCTCCCCGGCCAGCGTTCCACACCGTGCGCGGCAATCGGGGTGAGATCGTTGATCACGACCACGGCGTCGTAGTTCGTGAAGCCGAGGCCGCCGTCGGTCAGATCGAGATCTCGACTCGACAGGCGCGTCACCACGGAAGTGATCGTGAAGTCCACCGCCTTCATCATATTGACGCGCTCCGGAAACCCGGCCCAGAGCGCCGTCGGCGTATAGGTCGCGAACATCTCGGCGAGCCCGTCCTGGATGCGGCCGGGCTGAGCGACACGGATTCCGAAAGGGTCGACGTCGCGGCCGAGACCCGATGTCCTGACCAGCCGGCGCCAAGGGCGAGGAGGCTCGCGAACGCTGCGGCGAGGGCTAACGCGACCCTTTACGGCGTTCGCGCGGGCACCGTAGGTGATACGGCCGGTGGCATCTGCCGGCAGATTCGGGACGCGTCAGTGCTCGGGGGCGCCGGCACGGCCACGCCGAGCGCGCGCATTTCATCCCGCAACGCCTCGTAAAGAAAACCACCGCCCAGCATGTCCCACGCGTAGGCGGTGACGATGCCGCCCGGGCAGACCACGCGTGCCATTTCGGCAACGCCCTTCGCCGGATCGGGAACGAAGAAGATCACCAGCGGCATGATTGAGGCATCGAACGTGTCGTCGGGAAACGGCAGTGCCATCGCGTCGCCCTGCTGAAACTGCGCGAGACGCAATGCGGGCCGCGTGCGGGCGTGAGCAAGCTGTGCCTCAGAAGGATCGATCCCCCCTACGGAGACTGGTGCGCACCGCTCGACGATCATTTCGGTAAAGGCGCGTTGCCGCAGCCCACGTCGAACCATCGCCAACCTGATTTCGGAGCCAGCCAGTCGAGGAACACTTCGCCGACAAGCTGGCTCCACGTCCCCATGTATCGTTCGTAGGCAGCCCCATCGTCGAATCGGATTTGGTTGGTCATCGATGCGCCCGGAGGAAGGAACGTATCTGGCGCACCGCGAGGGGAATCCGTTCCTTAGGTTCCTTCCACGGAAACATGCTCACCTCGGCGTTCGGCGCGAGCATCGCGGCTTCCATAGCGACTGCGTACGGATGCGCCGGGATATCGTCCGGCAGGATGAGCACCGGCGTCTGGCACGTCCGCACGAAGTCGCGTGTCACCGTGAAGACGAAGTCGGGGTTGGTGCGGTACATCCTGGTCAGGAATTTCTCGACCGTCGCCATGGGAATCTCGGGGCGGCGCTTGACGAATTCCGGGCCCCAGCCCTGCATGTTGGTGTCGTAGAACAGGTCGCGCGCTTCGGGCCGCGACCCGCTGGGCTGAGCCAGAACCGCCGCGACCACGCGATTGGGTGCTCGCTTCAACAGGTTCCAGATGAACGGGCCGCCGATACAGAAGCCCATCACCATGAACTTATCGATGCCGAGGTGATCCATCAGACCCAGGTGGTCATCGGTAAACGAATCCCAGGGTCGGTCGATCTCGAGCGGGCCGCTGGACTGGCCGGTATTGGCGTTGCGCAGATCCGACGCGATGCAGCGGTACTCGCCCTTGAACTCCGGGGTCGGGTTGAAGGGATTGGCCAGGCTGGCGATCGTCGAGTTCAGTCCGCCGCCGGCGATGAGCAGCAACGGGAAGCCGGAGCCGGCCTCCTCGTAGTGGATGCGAACGGGGCCTTTTTCATAGAAGGCCATGCCGGCTGACTGCCCGGCCTGCTGCGCGAGCACGCGCGGCGTTACGGCCATCACCGTCGCCGCGGCGCCAGTTTTCAGTATCTTGCGTCTGATCGGATCCATCATCGGCGTCCTCCTTACTCGGCGAACATTTCTTGCAGTCCGCCCAATACATGCGCCAACGTATCGGGCGAAAGCGCACCGAGACGTTTCACCAGGCGTTCCTGGTCGACCGTTCGCAGCTGATCAAGCGCCACGAAGCCCGAGCGGTTCTGAAAACGGCAACGGATCCGCCAAGGGTAGGCTTTGCCGGCAGTCGTCATCGGCGCGACGACGGCAGTACGAAGGTGGGCATTGAGTTCGTCTGGGGAGACGACGACGCACGGCCGGGTCTTCCTGATTTCGCTGCCGAGTGCGGGGTCAAGCCGCACCAGGTGCACGTCGCCGCGGGTGATCACCATTTCCAATCCGTTCGGTCGAACCGGGTCGGTGTCTCGGGATCCAATGGCGTATCGCCGCCGCGCGCGCGCATCGCCCGAGCGGCCGCGGCCCAACCCTCACGGGCCCGCTTCGCCGCGCTCACGACGAGGCGGCCGGGTTCGGCGCGCAGTTCCACTTCGTCCGGCAGATCGGCCTGATCGAGCAGCAGTTTCGGCACGCGAATGCCGCGGGAGTTGCCAATACGAACGATGCGGGTGGTGGCGACCATGTGACTACAGTGTAGTCACGTCCCGATGGTCTGACAAGACGCTTAGTTCCGCAGCGTCAGTACGAATCAACGATCTTCTGAATGTCTGAGAGGGTCGTGATCCTGGTGAGCGTCAGCATCATGAGAATGCGAGCCTTGGCCGGCATCAGGTGTTTGACGCCAATCACGGGCGGCGCGGTCAAATCAGAACCGCTGGAAGGCCAGTCGACGGCGAAGATCTCTTCTCCTGACGGGAAGGTCGTCGCAACGATCACGCCCTTCCGCCGGAGGCCCGCGTAGCATTTTTTCGCCTGCGGGGCGAAGCCGGTCGTGGCGACAACGATGGCTTTTGCTTCGGAGTCGGACACACCGTGAGCACCGGCATAGGAGTAGCTGATGCCGACCCGGGGCATCACCTGGAGCTTCGAGACATCGAAGTCCGTCGAGAGGGTATGTCGTCGGCGCTGCCGCCACACGAATCGCCGATAGCAAGTTGATCGGCCTATCGGGTCTGATGTCGGTCGGCGAGCTGGGATAGCGAATCTCACCGTCATAGCCAGGTTAGCCGACGAGCCGCGCTCCAGGATTAGACAAAATGGTGGCAGCTATTTCGGTGTGAACTCCATCGCGACGCCGTTCATGCAGTAGCGCTCGCCGGTCGGCTTCGGACCGTCCGGAAACACGTGACCCAGATGGCCGCCGCACCGCGCGCAATGCACTTCGACGCGCGTCATGCCGTGGCTGCGATCGGTGGTGGCGGCGATCGCGCTTTCGATCGGCCGATAGAAGCTCGGCCACCCGCTGCCGCTTTCGTACTTCGTGTCAGACGTGAAGAGCGGCTGACCGCAGGCGACGCAATTGAAGACTCCGTCGCGCTTTTCGACATTCAGCGGGCTGGTGCCCGCGCGTTCGGTCCCGTGCCCGCGCAGCACCTGAAACTGTTCGGGCGTCAGCGCCTGACGCCACTCGTCCTCGGTTTTCTCGGCCATGTCGCTAATGTAGCACCCGTGAACGCTCGGCTGAAGCCTTCTACGGCAGGTCGAGTCTCGCGAGGCTGCCGCGGCCGCCGGCGACCCAGCCGACCCGGCCGGTTTTCGAGAAACCGAACGTGTGGAAACCCGGCCCGTCGATCAGAGTCCACGTGTGGCCGTCATCACTGGACCAATCAGCCCCTTGAGGCCCCACGGCGATCAGCGACGCTGACGTCCCCGGCGCGAATGCGACGACCGCCCGGAAGCCCGACAGCGCGTGCTCTCGGATGAGCGTCCACGTCCGGCCGCCGTCGCTCGTGACGGCGAGATTGGGGTTCGCGCCGCCTTCCTTCTTGTAGTCGCCGCCAACGACGACACCGTGCATCGCGTCACGAAACGCGATGGAGAAAATCCCAGCGGACGGCCCGGCGACGAGCGGCGTCTCCGCAATCGTTCACGTGCGCCCGCGATCGCGTGAGTGCAGGACGCGCGCCTGCGCGGCCGCGCCCGTGCCGAACCAGACGTCATTGCCAAGCACCGCGACATTCGTCCCACTCGCGGCGAACGCCTTCGTTCGGTAGCGCGGGCGGTAACCCGTCCGACGGCGGCGGCGTCCAGCTGCGGCCGCCGTCCGAGGTGAGCAGGATTTGGAATCTGCCGTCGATCGAATCGCCGACGACGACGCCGTGGTCCGGGTCCCAGAAGGTCATAAGTCGAGAAACATCTTGGGATCGCGGGCGGTGAACTGCAGATTCCAGGTCGCGCCGGCGTCCGTGGTCTTGTAGATGCGCGACGCGGCGCCGTCACCGATGCTGAGCAGGTACGCCGTGCGCGCGTCAATCGCATCTACGTCGCGGAAGTCGAGCTTGTCGGGCGTGACCGTCAGCGCCTGCCACGTGGGGCCGCCGTCGGAAGTGCGCAGGATCGTGTTGCCGCTGCCGCTCGCCCACGCGACGGTGTCGCTGACCGCGCTCACGCCGCGCAGCGTCGCCGTGCCACCGCTCACCTGCGGCGTCCAGCGCGGCGCGGCCATGAGTGTCGCGACTGCGATCGCCACCAACGCAAGAGCCGAGGAAACACGTGACATGTGGCGGATTCTGACATTCGTGCGCGGCCACGTCATCGAAAGAATTGCCAACTCCAATCGTCGACTGCGCGACTGGCCGAGAGATCGGCGCCGGTACCCGCCATGCAGACGATGTTAGAATGACCGACCGAACCAACGACATGCTCGATCAGGACTTGGACCAGCCTGCCTCACGCCGCGACGTTCGCGAGGGCGACGCGGCCCTGCGCGAGGAAATGCGAGCAGGCGACACGACGCTGCTCGGTGAGATCCGAACACTCGAAGAACGCATGAACCGTCGGTTCGACGAGCTCCATACCCATTTCGACCTCACGGCTGAAAACTTCAAGGCGGAATTCAGGAACCTTTACGACTGGACGGTGGCGACCACATCGTCGCTTGACGCCCGTCTGGGACACGTCGAAAAGAATCACGGGAGCCGTTTGCTGTCTGTTGAAACGCGCGTGACGCGGATCGAACGGCGGCGAAAATCTGACGGGCGGTAGTTACGTGCTCGCGAGTTTCTTCTGCGCGTCGGCAACCTGATCGCGGTCGATGTCGCCTTTCTCCCAGTACTGCAGGAAGCGGCGGTAGTTCTCGCGCGCCTTGTCGCGGTTGCCTTGCTTCTCGGCGATCTGGCCGAGGAAATAGAAGCTGCGGACGAACTCGGCCGGCGATGCGACACGCGTGAGGCCGCTCTCGACGATCCGCTGAAAGCGCGTCGACGCTTCGGCGAGGTTGCCCGCGCTCAGGAACGCGGTGCCCAGTGCGAACCTGATTCGTGTCGCGTCAGCTCCCGCGCCGCCGAGCGGGACTACGGGCAGCATCGCTTCGGCCTGCTTCAGCGCCTGGACAGCTTTGCCGCTGTCGTGATGCTGCAGCGCGAGCAGGCCATCGAGCTGATGTACGAAGCGCTGGTCGCGTTCGGCCGGCAGCGCGGCGGCCTGCCGCGCGAGCTCGTCTGCCGCTTTGGCGGCTTCCGCGTCGCGGCCCAGCCGCGAGAGAGAGACGGCGCTGAGGATCAGTCCCATTCGCACAGCGCCCTGCCCCCTCGCTTCTTCGACGGCGCGACGCGCCTGGGTGAGCGCGTCGGCGGCCTGTCCGCGATCGAGCAGAATCGCCGCCAACGCGATTCGCGAGTTCGCGCTCTGATTAGATCCCTTCGGGCCGACACCGTTCGCAGCCGACTCGAAGAACTTGAGGGCCTCGGCCGCGTGGCCGCGGTAGAGCGCGTCGGCGGCGAGGTTCATGTCACCCTGCCACTTGAAGAAGGAGTCGGGGGACTGCCGAAACTTTCGATCTGACGCGTCAACCTCGGCCCATTGTTCGGTAAGCACGCGGATGTCCCGGCGGCCGAGTTCAGGATTGAAATTGCCCGGCTCGAGCGCCTCTGACTTCGCGTACGCCGCGAGCGCTGCATCGGACTTGCCGACTGCGGCGAGGAGATTACCCAGGCCGAGCGTCGCCGCCGGACTCTCAGGATTGCGCTGCAGGTACTCCTCCAGCACTTGCTGTCCCTGCTCGACGCGTCCGAGCGCCGCGTCCGAGCGCCGCGTAGGCGGATGCGAGGTTGCCGAAGGTGGCCGGAAACGTAAAGCGCCTCTGCCGGAGATCCTCGGCGAGCCGCGCGCTGTCCTCGAAACGCTCTAGGTTGAGATAGACCAACGCAAGGTTATGCTTCGCTGAGGCGTGATCGGGGTATAACTCGACGGCCTTCTTGTAGGCGTCGATTCCCTTGCCCAGTGTGTCGTTCCGAAGAGTGTAGTAGTACCCCTCGACGTAGTAGCGCTCGCGCGCCGTCAGGCGATCGACGTGTTCGAACGCGCGTTTGGCGTATTCCTCCCGCAGCGTCGGGTGGCCGAGGTTGCCGTGCGCGACGGCCAGTTTGGTGAGCGCCATCGCGAAACTGGGGTCGAGTTCCACGGCCTTCTCGAGCAGTGGCACCGCCTCGCGCTCGTGAAAACGCTCGTGCAGGTTGATGCCCTCGGCGTAGTACCGATACGCCTCGATCGACGCCGTCGTCACATCCTTCAGATCGCGATCGACGCCGGTTCCGGTCGTCGTCGTCACCGTCATCGGCGAACTCAACAGCGGCCGCGTCGGATCGCTGGACGGCAGCGCGAACTTCGCCTTGATGCGCTTGGTGAGATCGTCGACCATCGGGAACAGGTTCGACTCGCCGAGGGCTTCCACGCGCTCCGACGTGACGATCCTCCCTGTGCCGACTTCCTGCAGCGTCGTGTTGATGCGAATCGTGTCGCCCGACTTCATGTAGCTGCCGAGGACGACGGCCTTCACGCCGGCGCGGCGGGCCAGTTCCTGCACCGTGTCGTAGAAGATCACCTTGTCGTCCTGACGTTTCATGTCCGTCAGGATCTGGACGAGGCGATCGGTGCCGAGCACTTCGACGTCCGGCGACTGCGACAGATCGGTCACCAGCATGTCCGTGAGGCCCGTGCGCAGCCAGTCCAGCTGGGTGCTGCCGGTCTTGTTCTCGAAATACAACACGGCTACCGACGGCTTCCCCGAGTTGGTCCCGGCCGCGCTGTTCGATGATCCGCGCTTCCACACCATGGCGCCGGCAATGCCGGGGACGACGACCGCCGCGGCGACGCCGATCAAGATCTTGCGCGGGGAGCCCGCAGCCGGCATCGCGCCGGATCCGGCAGGCGTAGCGACGGCGGCGGAACTGCCCGAGGCCGGCGAGGCTCCGACCGATGGCGGCCGCTCCGCTTCGGTGCGCGAGTCAGCGGCGGCGTTTCGTCCCGACGAAGTGTCGCGGTGCAGCCGCTTGAGATCGGCGAGCATGTCGCCGGCGTGCTGATAGCGCAGGCTGCGATCCTTCTCGAGCGCCTTGTTGATGATGCGTTCGAGTTCGGCCGGCAGATCCGGATTCACGCGCACCGGCGACACCGGCGCCTTGCTCATGATCCCTTCGAAGATCACGGCCGACGTCGCGCCCTTGAACGGCTGCGTGCCCGTCGCCATCTCGTAGAGCACCACGCCGAACGAGAACAGATCCGTCCGCGCGTCGAGGTCGTGTCCGCGCGCCTGCTCGGGTGACATGTAGGCGACTGTGCCCAGCGTCGTGCCCTTGTCGGTGAGATCGTCGCCGGTCGTTGGACGCGAGTCGTCTTTGCCCGCCACGTGCGGCTGCACCGCGAGCTTCGCGAGCCCGAAATCCAGCACCTTGGCCTGACCGCGCCGAGTGACGAAGATATTGGCCGGCTTGACGTCGCGGTGGACGATGCCGGTGGTGTGCGCCACCTCGAGGGCGTCGGCGATCTGCGTGCCGAGATCGAGAATCTCGTCGAGCGGCAGCGGCCGGCCGCCGATGCGATGCTTCAGCGTTTCCCCGTCGAGCAGCTCCATGACGATGAAGCGCTGGCCGGAATCCTCACCGATGTCGAAGAGCGTGCAGATGTGCGGGTGATTCAGCGAGGAGGAGGAGGTGACGCAACTCCTGACCTACATGCAACTCACGGACTGTCCGGTGGGTCTGCTGATCAACTTCAATGTGCCGCGGCTGATGGAGGGTGTGAAACGCCTGATCAATCCGCGCGCCACCGTGAAAAGGCGAACAGAGGACACGGAGGGAACGGAGGGAACGGAGGGAACGGTTTAACACAGAGAAACAAAGCAACGGAGACGAACGGGGCAGGTGCGGCCGGCCCGCAACGCACGCCGCTCCGTTCTCCTCTGTTGCTCCGTTCCTCTGTGTTGAATTTTCCGTTCCCTCTGTCCACTCCGTTCCCTAAAAGGTGAACCGCGCCTGGAACTGGAACATCCTCGGCGGATCGATGTTCGCGAGCGCCGGGAGCGCGTTGGTCGCAGCGCCGGCGGCGACCAGTTGACCGAACGTGTTATTCACCGTCGCGAGATCGCCGTAGGTGGTCTGCGCCCGCCCGAGGATGTTGCCGTGGTTGAGGAGGTTGAAGCCCTCCAGCCGGAGCAGGATGCCACGACCCGCCAGCTTCACGCGCCCCTCGACGAATGCCGACACGTCCTGCGTGCCGGTGCCGCGGAACGCCGACTTGCCGATCACAGCACCGTTGACAGCCGGGCGGTCGTTGTTCGCGCCATCACCGTTGTTGTCCACGCCGGTGACGGCATTGAACGGACGCGCGGACGCGAGCTGCGTCACCGTCCCGGCGGTGATGGTGTACGGCAACTGGTAGGTGAACGTGATCACCGCGCGATGACGCTGGTCCAGCAGGCTCGGCCCACGTTCTTCCTCGCCAAGGCGCGAGAGACTGCTCTGGTTCGGCCCGATACCGTTGCCGTCCGGCTCGCTGGTATTCGTCGCGCTGGACCACGTGTAGCTGAGCGCGGCGTAGATCTTCGAGTGGCCGCGATAGCTCAGCTCGGTCTGGAGACCGTCGTAGTCCGAAACACCGAGGTTCGTCAGCACGTTGACCTGACGCACGCCGCCGTTCACCGGCAGAATCGGACGCGTCAGGTTGGCCGCGGCCACGGTCCTCACCTGGCCGACGTCCGTGCGATCGAATGCCAACGGCGCGTTGAGATCGATACTGCGGGCGAGATCGGTCCAGTGCTGATGCACGTAGTCCGTCCCGACAAACAAGCCTTTCGCGACTTCTCGCTCGGCGCCGATGGACGAGGCCTGGCTGCGCGAGTTTGCGAGCGTGTCTGGGTAGTTCGGCAGCAGGTCGAAGTTCAGTCCGTACTTCGCGAACTGGGTCCGGTAGAAGGCCGCCTGGCCCGCCTGAATCGTGATGTCGCGCGCAGGAATCTGCGACGCCGCCAGGGTTCTCGGATCGAACGCGAGCGGCAGGCACGAGCCCGTCAGGCAGGAGGGGAAACCCAGCTGCCCAGGCGTCGCGGTGTACGTCGTCAGGCCGTCCAGGCCGTTGACCAGGTAACCGGCAATCACATTGGACTGAATCTGCGTGTAGTAGACGCCATAGCCGCCGCGAATCGACGTGCGCGCGTCGCCGCGCGGATGCCAGCCGAAGCCGACGCGGGGCGCAACGTTGTTCTTCGCGTCGGTCAACGTCTGCTGGTCGTAGCGGAGCCCGATATCAAGCGTGAGGTCGTTGTTGACCCGGATGCGATCCTGCGCAAAAACAGCGGGGAGCCACTGGTTCAACTCGTAACTCGAGATGCCGTAGCTGATCGGCTGCGTGTAGTTCTGCACGTTGGCCAGCGTCAACTGATCGAACGGTGCCAGCGTCGTGTTGAGGAACGTGAACGTGCCGAGCGAGGCGGTGCCGGGCTCGCTGCCGGTGCCCCCGGAGTTGTGACGGGCGACGCTGACGCCGAAACGAAGGGTCTGCTTGCCGCGTGACCACGACCACGTGTCCGAAAACTGCGCCTGCCGGCTGTGCACGTTCGACTCGCGTGACTGACCGATGGTGAAGGGCACCGATCCGGCGCGGGTGTAGGCCGTCGAGAGCGACTGCGCTTCCCAGAGCGTGACCGGATCGCCGTTGAGGTAGCCGATGCGCGCCTCGTTGAGGAGATTGGGGCCCAGGATCCAGGTGTCGCTGAAATGGCCGGTCACCGAGCGTCGCGTGTACTTGCGCGCAACGCTCGGCGCGCTCGTGCCGGCGACGGCGTCATTTGGGTTGGTGTCGTAGAACCGATCGACGTTGACACGGAACATCAGCGTCTGGGCCGGCGTGACCTTGTGGTCCAACCGGCCATTGAAGAGCGCCTGCCGGTAGTTGCCAACATACGCGAGGTTGCCGTCTGCCGGCAGCACAAACGCCGGCAGTGTGTTCGAGAGAAACGTCGTCCGGTCCTGGCGCGTGTAGTCCGCCGTGGCAAACAGGAAGGTCTGATCCGTGACGAGTGGCGCGCCGATCGTGCCGGAGTACTGGTTCAATTCGTCCGGAACGTCCGCGGGGTTGATCGCCGTGAGCGTGGTCGGTGCGACGCAGCTCGCGACCGACGGTGCGCAGAAGCCGTCGGTGCCTAACGTCGTCGCCTGCCAGCTGCCGGGCCGGGCCATATACAAAGCCTCACCGTGCATGTTGTTGGTGCCGGACTTGGTGACGATGTTCAGCGCGGGGCCAGCGGTCCAGCCGAACTCGGAGGAAAACGCGTTCGACAGCACCGAGATTTCCTGGATGGCGCCGAGCGGCACGGTGGCAAACGCCGTCTGGCGGCCCCACCCTTCGTCGTTGTTGGCGCCATCGAGCATGAACGTGGTGGTGCGCCGGCTGCCGCCACCGGTGACGAAGTAGGTCGCATTGACGAAGAGGTCGCCGGTGCCTTTGCCCTGACGAAACGCGGAGTTGAACAGCGGCAAAGTCGAGACCTTGCGGCCCAGGATGGGCGTCTCGTCGATGGTCGTGCTGTCGAGTCTGCGGCCGATCGGCGCGTCAGCGCGCACGCCCTGCGTGGTGCCGTAGACGGTGACCTCGGTCTTCTCGGTGCCGACCAGCAGCTTGACCTTCAGCGTCGCCGTCTCGGTGGCGCGCAGCGTGATGTCGTTGCGCTCCTCGCTGCCGAAGCCCTGCTTCGACACGGCGACGGTGTAGGTTCCCGTCAGCGACAACGCCGGAAACGCGGCGCTGCCGTCGCTTCCCGATACCGCCGCGCGCGTCGCGCCGGTCTGGTTATTCGTCACGGTGATTGTCGCGTCGGAGACGAGAGCGCCCGACTGGTCGGTGACGAGGACGACGATCGCGGACGTGTTCGGGGACTGGGCGAAGACGGTTGACGATAGCGCGAGGCTGACGCACAAGAGGACAGGTCTCCACCACAGAGGACTCGGTGGTGGAGAGTTTCGGATCGTCATTTCGGAGTCACCATGTAGTCTTTGAAGTCGCTGGTTGTATCGGTCTTGGCCCACACGCCGATGTTTCCCATGACGGGGGGACGCAGGACGTGTTGTTCACGGGAATCAGATCCGGGTTCGGCGGCGCGTTGTTGCGGCCGGGGCCGGGCTCGCCGTCGAGCCACGTCTTCAGATCGGCGCCGTCGATGGTCAGCTTCAGCTCGTGCGGCGGACGCTGAACGACACATCGCTCAACGCCGTCAGCCGGCCGTAGCGTTTTGTAAGGTTTCTGGCCTGAAACAAGTCCATATTTCTACCGCGGAGGCGACGATATTACCAGTTGCCGCAGCAAGCGGAAAGAACGCGCGTTCCCTCCGTCCCGCTTGTCACCTGACGACGACGCGAACGTTCTCGTGAATGGGCTGAGCCCTCTTTGTGTCCGTGACCGTGGCAACGAGATTGAAATCGATTGCATACGTCCCGGGTGCAGAGGTGACGCTGTCGCTGACGCTGTGATTGATGATGGATCCCGTCTTTCGGACCACGATGTCGCTCGTGACGGTATGAATCGCAGGAGCCCGTTTGAAAAATCCGATCTCGACAGTGCCCGTGTACCTCGTCTCCGCCCCTGCTCCGTGATAGTAGATGTGGACATCCGAGAACACTTGAGACTCTGGCTGTCGCCAGCCACGTAGAAGCGTAGAAATCTGAACTTCTCTCGCCGGGTTCTTCCGTTCTCGTTCTCCTGATCAAAAAAGATGCTGGCGGTGGGCGCTTGTGCGAAACCGCGTCGGCGCGGTTTTGCAAGGACCGGTGGGCGCGTCTGCGCGTCCACGGGTCCGGCAGCGTCCACGGCCTCCGGCGTCGTGGTCGTGCGGGTCGAGTACGCTGAGCCGGCAGGGCAGAGGTGGGGGCCCGGACTGATCCTCCGGACCCTCGTGACCACCTCGGACTCGCCATGGGACGTCCGAGGCCATCGTGGTCAGTTGTGCCACGAAATCGCCGTGTACGTCCAGGGGCCGTCGTCGCTGCTGAGGCGACGCCATGGACGACGTCCCGTTGCGCCAGAAGGTGTGCCGCACCTGCGGCGCGCTGTTTGCGATTTGCTTGGCCTGTGACCGCGGTCACGCCTACTGCTCGCCGTGCTGCCAGGGCGCGGGGCGCCGACGGAGCGTGCGTGCCGCGAAGGCGCGGCATCGCGGCTCGCCGGAAGGGCAACTCGACCACCGCGACCATCAGCGCGCGTATCGCGCCCGCCGCCGCGTGCGGGATCACACTTCCCCGGGCCCCCTGGGTGACGCCACACTGCTGGCCGTCGGCGCGCCCCACTCTCGGAATGCTGCGCCGCCTGCTCCCGATCCCACGCCGCGCTGTGTCGTCTGCCAGCGGGCGAGCGTGTGGATCGTGCCGGAGCGCTGGCGGTCGGCGGGCGGGCCGCGGGAGGCTCCTGATGATCACGCCCGAGCAACACGCCGAGATTCGCCGCCTCTATTTCGGCGAGCATTGGAAGGTCGGTACCATCGTCACGCAACTCGGCGTGCACCCTGACACCGTGCGCGCGGCGATCGCGCTCGACACGCGCGTCGTCCGCCGGGGCGCGTGTCGGCGCTCGATCCTGGACCCGTATCTGCCCTTCATTCGCGACACGCTGGCGCAGTATCCGCGGTTGCGCGCCACCCGGCTCTACGAGATGCTGCGGCCGCGCGGCTATGCCGGCTCGGCCAACCAACTCCGTCGCCTGGTCCGCGTGCTTCGGCCGCAGGGCCGCGTCGCATTGTACCGCCGCCTCGTCGTCCTCCCGGCGGAAGAGGCCCAGGTCGATTGGGGGGCGTTTGGGTCCATTCGGATCGGCCACGGCACGCGATCCCTGTCCGGCTTCGTGATGGTCCTCTCGTACTCGCGCGCGCTCTTCGCGCACTTCACGCTGGACCAGACCCTGGAGAGTTTTCTACGCGGCCATGTCGAAGCCTTCCAGGTCTTCGGCGGACCCGCGCGGACCCTGGTGTACGACAACTTGAAAAGTGCCGTGCTCGAACGCCAGGGGACCGCGATCCGCTTCCACCCGCGGCTGCTCGAACTCGCCGGGCATTACCATTTCGCGGTCCGGCCCTGCACGCCCGCCCGCGGCAATGAGAAAGGCAAAGTCGAGCGGCAGATCCGCTACCTCCGCGACGCGTTCTTTGCCGCCCGCACCTTTCGCGATGTCGACGATCTCAACGCGCAGTTTCAGCGCTGGCGAGACGACATCGCCCATCAGCGTCCGCATCCCGAGCAGCGCGACCAGACGGTGGCGCAGGTCTTCGCGCACGAGCAGGCGCGGCTCTTGCCGCTGCCGGCCCATCCCTTCGAGACGGATCTCATGCGGCCGGTCGTGTCCGGCAAACTGGCGTACGTCCGGTTCGATCGCAACAGCTACTCGATTCCCCACACGCACGTCCGCCGGCCGCTGACGCTGCTGGCCAGCGCCACCACCGTGCGAATCGTGGAGGGGGCCGACGCGATCGCCCGGCACGGGCGCAGCTACGACACCGGCGCCACGATCGAGGATCCCACGCATCTGGACCGCCTGCTCACCGCCACCCGGCAAGCGAATGCGTCGAGCACGCGCGATCGCTTGCGCCTCGCCGTCCCGATCACCGCGACCCTCTTTGCCCGTCTGGCCGAACGCGGCGACGCGCTGCGGCCCCATCTGATCCGATTGCTCGCGCTCCTCGACGACTACGGGCCGCAGGAACTCGCGACCGCCGTCGCGATCGCGCTGGCGCGCGATGCCCTCGGCGCCGGCTCCATCTCCCACATTCTCGAAACCCGACGCCGCCACCGGGGCCACGCGCCGCCCGTGCCGATGATCCTGCCCGACCGGCCCGGCGTCCGTGACCTCACGATCACCCCGCATCGCTTGGAGTCCTACGATGAGCTCAGTCGACCCGACCCTGACGACGACCCTGACCGCTCACCTGCGCCGCCTTGGGCGCGCGGAGACCGCGGGCAGCCTCGACGACCTGATCGCGCGGGCGACGCGGGCCCGCTGGAGTCCGGCCGTCCTGCTGGAGACCCTCGTGCAAGCCGAACTCGAGACGCGCGCCCGCCGACGGCTCGAACGGCAACTGCAAGCGGCGCGCCTCGGCCGCTTCAAACCCCTCGCGGATTTCGAATGGACCTGGCCGAAGCACCTGCACCGGCCCACCGTCGACCGGGTCTTCTCGCTCGACTTCATCGCGAAGGGCGAGAATGTCGTCCTGGTCGCCGCCCAAGGGCTCGGCAAAACCATGCTGACGAAGAACCTGCTGCACCAAGCGGTCCTGGCCGGCCACTCCGCGCTCTTCATCACCGCCTCGGACTTGCTGCTCGATCTGAGCGGGCAGGACACCTCGCGCGCGCTGGAACGCCGGCTGCGCGCCTACGCGCGCCCGCAGATCTTGGCCATTGATGAAATCGGCTATTTGTCCTACGACGCCCACGCGGCCGACCTGCTGTTTCAAGTCATCAGTCGTCGCTACGAACACCGCTCGATCGTCGTCACCACCAATTTGCTCTTCAAGCAGTGGGACACGGTCTTTCCGAACGCGGCTTGTGCGGTCGCCTTGATCGACCGCCTGACGCACCATGCCGACATCATTCCGATCGAGGGGGAGAGCTATCGCAAGCGCGAGGCCGAACTGACACAGAAGAAGCGGCGGGCCGCCCCGTGAGCGGGCCCGCCCGTCCGCCCGTCGACCACCCGTCCAGATTTCTACGTTTCTTCAAGGTCGGCGACACCTGCCGGCCGAGGCGGGTGTCCTCGGCGCGGTAGACGACACCCATGCCGCCGCCGCCGAGCTTTTCGATAATGCGGTAATGAGAGAGGGTCTGGCCGATCAAGTGGGCGGATTATACCCTGCGGTTCCGCTCGGCTAAAGCCTTCGCGCTACGGCGAGCCTTCGTTCTACGGCGTCCCTACCGCCGGGTGCACGTAGCCGGCCGGCAGGATGTGATCGCCGTCCACTCGCACGACCAGGTGGTTCATGTCGGTGTCGACTTTGCTGAAGCAGTGCGCCACGGCTGGCGGCGCGCCCAAGCGGCGAGGAGCACGACCGCCAGGATCATCGGAGCGCCTTTTTGCATACTTCCCCCTATGGTCGCCTACTATACGTCCCGGGGGCGCGAGGACGATTGAGAGCTTGCGCAAGATCTGGCTCGCAGTCCCGGGCGCG
Organism: Acidobacteriota bacterium; assembly: GCA_025358945.1. Taxonomy (GTDB): domain Bacteria; phylum Acidobacteriota; class Vicinamibacteria; order Vicinamibacterales; family CAVVIG01; genus CAVQFC01. The sequence goes on along the minus strand of JANYHS010000039.1, from coordinate 2,154 downwards.
TCCGAAGACGTGAAGTGGGGCCACGACCTGTGCTTCAGCGTCGGCGGAAAGATGTATGCGGCGGTTAATCTCGATCCGCCACACCAGGTGAGCGTCAAGTGCACTCCTGAAATGTTTGCGGAGCTGACCGAGCGGGAGGGGATCATTCCCGCGCCCTACGCGACGCGCCACATGTTGGTGCAGGAGGAGAAACTCGGCACAGCGTTGGAGCGGCGTGAAGTCGAGACGCTGATCCGCCGGTCGTACGAGCTGGTGGCGGCGCGGCTGCCGAAGTCGAAGCAACCGGGTGCGGGCGTGAAGGCGGGCTCGAGGTCGATATTGAAGCCCGGGGCGACAGTCCGCAGGAAGCGCACACCCGCGCGTTAGCGGCGGTTGAAGTAACTGCGACGTTCAGAGTGCGGTCACGCGAAAACATTAGGAAACTCGCCTGGCCGGCGCGTTGCAGTTTGCGCGGCCATGGATCCTGCCGAATTCGATCGTCTCGTTGCTCGCGCCCGCAATCCGCGGCTGATTCCCGGCATCTACAACTACTGCGACGGCCGGTGTCCGCGGTGTCCGTTCATTGAACGGTGTCTGACGTATCTCGACAATCAGGAATTGCTGTCGGCGGAGGATAGCGATCGGTCGCTTGGCGACACGGTCGGCGAATCGCTGCAGCGGACGCTGGAGATGCTGGCGGAGGTGGCGAACCGCGAGGGTGTCAGCCTCGAGGCGGCGACGGACGAAGGGCTGGCGCCGTCGACCGAGGACCTCGGCAGGTATCGCGAGGATGCACTCGCGGTCCGCGCGCGCGAGTATGCGCATCTCGCCTGGCGGGTCGGCCGCGCGCTGGCGCCGCTCGCCGAAGCTCGCGGCGATGCGGGCGTCATCGAGGCGGTTGAGACCATTGAATGGTTCTCGTCGATGATCAGCGCGAAGCTGTATCGCGCGATCTGCGGTCAGGCTGAAGCGTGGGAGCCAGTCGGCGAAACACAGAGCGACTGCAACGGCTCGGCGAAGGTGGCGCTGATTGGGATCATCGAGTCGCGGCGGGCGTGGGAGGTGTTGATGGAAGGGGGGCGCGCAACGGCGAACGGCGTGCCGGCGCAGGCGGCGGCGATGCTTCAGGCGCTCGAGGTGGGAGTGCGCGAACGATTTCCGCGTGCGGTGGAGTTCGTCAGGCCTGGATTCGATGAGCCTGAACACACGAAAAGCCTGGCGTGAAGACTTTCGGCAGACTCTTTCGTACAAACGAAAGCCCACGAACAATCACAAATGTTCGTGGGCTCTCTCTTAAATAATGCCGGCAGCGACCTACTCTCCCACACAGTTTCCCATGCAGTACCATCGGCGGTATCAGGCTTAACTTCCGTGTTCGGAATGGGAACGGGTGGAGCCCTGATCCTATGACCACCGGCAAACTTGCTGCCTGGGGTCCGCCGATATGGATCGCAGCTCTCAAGCCGCGCCTTAGCTCACATCGCCGGTCGTCCCAGACAATCTTGTTAAACACTTCAAAGAGCGCCGTTATGCCGAGGGAATCCCACGGCATCAACTGAATATTCTGCAAACGGTAGTTTCGCCAGACCTCACTCACGCAGCGGTTTCTGCGTGCATGGTCCTGGGCAAAGCCCAGGAAAAAGAAAATATGGTCAAGCCTCACGGCTGATTAGTATCGGTAAGCTCAACGCATCACTGCGCTTACACACCCGACCTATCGCCTGGTAATCTTCCAGGAGCCTTTAGCAGCCTTACGGCTGGGGAGATCTCATCTTGTGGAGGGTTTCACGCTTAGATGCCTTCAGCGTTTCTCCCTTCCGGACGTAGCTACCCGGCGCTACCGCTGGCGCGATAACCGGTACACTAGAGGTCCGTCCATCCCGGTCCTCTCGTACTAAGGACAGCCCCACTCAAATCTCCTGCGCCCATCATAGATAGAGACCGAACTGTCTCGCGACGTTCTAAACCCAGCTCACGTACCACTTTAATCGGCGAACAGCCGAACCCTTGGAACCTGCTACAGCTCCAGGATGTGATGAGCCGACATCGAGGTGCCAAACCCTAGCGTCGATGTGAACTCTTGGCTAGGATCAGCCTGTTATCCCCGGCGTACCTTTTATCCGTTGAGCGATGGCCCTTCCACGCGGAACCACCGGATCACTAAAGCCTGGTTTC
>JANYHS010000036.1 GCA_025358945.1 Acidobacteriota bacterium | reverse complement strand
CGCAGCGTCTCGGGATCGGTCTTCGTGTTGAGACGGTAGATCGTCTCGATCAGCTGCTGTGCGCCCAGCACTTCGGTGGCATGGAGGCCGCCGTCGATCCAGACCACGGTCTTGCCCTCGCGCGCCAGCACGCGCGCCTGGTCGTCGGTCAGGTTTTCGGCCAGTGCGAGCTTACGATTCGCCGCCTTGATCAGCGGCAGCTTCCGAAGATTCTCAGGCGACGTGATGATGGCGGTGAATTCCGTGCGGCCTTCTTCCGTCTTGCCGATGTCTGTCACCAGCATGCGTTCCGACTGCGCCTGCAGCTTCTTCAGGTAGTCGGTGTACTGCGTGTAGTTGACAAGGCGGTAGTCGTCGCCGACGGCCCAGCCAAACTGATCTTTCGGCGCGGTGACCTTGGACGTCATCGCCGCCTTCTGCGCGTAGGGCGCGGCGACCATGACGCTCACTGCCAGCGCGACGAGCGCCGCATACTTCTTGAACATAGCCACCTCGTAAAAATGAAAACGCGACCGCGAAATCGTATCGCGGAACGAGGCAGCGGGACAGGCAAATAGATGTGCGAAAGGCGCCCGACATCGCCGCCTTCATGAGGCGGTCTTAAATCTCGAAATCGACCGCGACGATCTGCTCGCAGAGCCCAACGCCGAACTGCGCGACCGGCACGTGCTGATCGTGCTTTTGGTACGCGTCGAGTGCCCGGCGATCCCTGAACGTCACCGACAGCCCCGTGTCAAACGACCGCGGCGAGTGCACGACGTCCCCGCCAACTTTCAGGTCGATCACACCATCTATACTTTTCAGAGCGGCAAGGCGCTGGCGGTGTTGTGCCCGCGTGTCGGCATCGACGTGCGTCTGGTACTTGAAGCTCACGAGGTGCAGCAGCATTACAGTTCTTCTCCTTCGATGTCGAGCGATAAGCTTTCGCGCGCGGCACGGTGATCGCGCTCCGGTTGAAGTCGGCGTCGGTGTCGCGCATCCAGTCGATGAACGGCTGGGCACCGGTCATGGTGACCGCCGTACGGTTGACGACTCGCATGGGGGAATTCTATAAGGTTTTCAAACCACTCGACTGGTCGTTGGCGACCCGAATGGGTCACTGGCCGCATCGTGTCGGCGTGCCACGACCTTGTGCGATCACAGGGCCCGCCGATTCAGCCGGCGGCCCCGGCGTGCGACGTGGTCGCGGGCTCTCGCGTGTCACGCAGCCGGCGGCCGGCTCATTCGCGGCGCGTGCGGAGCAGGCAGGTGTAGAATGCGGCGGAGGAGGCTCGCGATGGCTGACCCTGACAAGTGCGCCCACCCTGCCTGCAACTGCGCGGTCCAACGAGGCGGTCCTCACGGAAAATACTGCTGCGAGCACTGCAAGGAAAAAGGACAGACAACAGAGCTGCGCTGCGATTGTCAGCATCAGGCCTGCCGCTGAGGCAGGCCTGATGGATCCGGCGAGATCGAGCCATCAGCCGGCAAGCCCGAGCCTCTCAAGAGTGTCCGGACTCTCGCGCTCGACCAACGCCCGCTCGAACGCGGCGCGCGCGTCGCCCCACGCGCCCAGGGCGAGCACCTCGTCGCCGGGCCGACACTCCGCAGGGCTCTGTTCGGGCATGAAACGCCGTCATACTGTGCTCTGACTCTATGGATGCCCCTGAACGCTACGAACAGCTCCTCGCATTTCTGGACACGAATCTGTCGACCCCGGTTGATCGCCAGGAAGCAGCAGACGGCTCGGTGCGATTCGTTGGCGGAGAACCCGCCGACGTCGTCGTCTCACTGACCGAGACCAGCGTCATCGTGTCCGAGTTCGCGGGCGTATGGGAGACGCCGTTCACGTTCGCGGCGAAGCCGCGGCGGGTGGGCATCCTGAAATGGCGGCGACTGCCCGAGACCGCACTGTTCAACGCACTGGCGGTCTTGATCAAAGGCGCGCGGGAATCACGGCTCTCGCGATTCCGTGTGTGCCAGTACTGCGGGCAACGCACCGCGCCAGAGTGGATGCACGACGATGGCGTGTGCCAGGCGTGCGCGAACCAGCACAGCGGCGCGATTCATTGATCGACGTGGCGCCGGGCGTTGAGCCCTGCGTCTGAATGTGGCAAGGCTTCAGCCCTGCATCTGAATGTGGCGCAAGGCTTCAGCCTTGCGTTCATTTCCGCGCGTCGAGCTCGGCCCAGCGCGCGTACACCGTTGCGAGTTCGCGTGGCAACTCCTCGACTCTGGCGAGCGACGTCTCGATCGCCTCAGCGCCTTCCTTGTAGAACTCCGGCGCCGCCACCCGCTCTGCCATGGCGCGTTGCTCGGTCTCCAGCGCGTCAATCACTGCCGGCAATTCGTTCAGCTCCCGCTGTTCCTTGTACGACAGCTTCTTGGGGCGCACGACGATCGTCGTCGCCTTCGGTTTCTCGACGGACGCCGGGTCCGCCGGCCGGGAGTTCCTGGGCCCGCTGGAGTTGGCGTTCTTCTCGGCGAGCCGCTGCCGTACCCAGTCCTCGTAGCCGCCGACGAACTCCTGCACGCGGCCGTCGCCCTCGAACACAAACGTGCTGGTGACGACGTTGTCGAGGAATGCGCGATCGTGGCTGACCAGCAGCAACGTTCCCGGCCACTCGACAAGCTGCTCTTCGAGCAACTCCAGCGTCTCGAGATCGAGGTCGTTGGTGGGTTCGTCAAGCACCAGCACGTTGGCCGGACGCGTAAAGAGCCGCGCGAGGAGGAGCCGGTTGCGCTCGCCTCCCGACAGCGCCTTCACCGGTGACCGCGCGCGCTCGTCAGAAAACAGGAAGTCGCGCAGGTAGGCATGCACGTGACGCGTGCGCCCGTTGGACGTCACGGTATCGTTGCCTTCGCCGACCGTGTCGAATACGGTGCGCTCGGGATCGAGCTGCTCGCGCTGCTGATCGTAATACGCGATCTGCACGTTGGCGCCGAGCCGGATCTCGCCGGCGTCCGGCTGCAGTTCACCCAGCAGCATCCGCAGCAGCGTGGTCTTGCCGGCGCCGTTGGGGCCAATCAGGCCGATGCGATCGCCGCGGATCACACGCGTGGAGAATTCGCGGACCACCGGTGTGCCGGCGAAGCCCTTCGAGATGCCTTTGGCTTCGAACACGAGCTTGCCGGACTGCTCCGCCTGCTCCACCTGCAGACGGACGTTGCCCATCTGCTCGCGCCGCGCCGCGCGTTCCGCGCGCATCGCCTCGAGCGCCTTGACGCGGCCTTCGTTCCTGGTCCGCCGCGCCTTGATGCCCTGTCGCACCCACACTTCTTCTTCGGCGAGCTTCTTGTCGAACTTGTCCGCCAGCACCTGCTCGTTGGCGAGCGCACTTTCCTTCCGGCGCAGGTACGTCGCGTAGTTCCCCGGCCACGAGGTCAGCTTGCCGCGATCGAGTTCGATGATCCGCGTCGCCAGGCGCTGGAGGAACGCCCGGTCGTGGGTGACGAACATCACCGCGCCTTCGTACTCGGCGAGGAAACTCTCGAGCCACTGGATGGCGTCGATATCCAGATGGTTGGTCGGTTCGTCGAGCAGCAGCAGGTCGGGCTGGCCGACGAGGGCGCGCGCCAGCAGCACGCGCCGGCGCCATCCGCCCGAGAGCGTGTCGACAATCGACTCTGCCGGCAGATCGAGGCGCGACAGAATCAATTCCACGTGATGCTCGCGCAGCCACGCCTCGTCTGCCTCTAGATGATGCGTGTGCCCCTCGGCAACCACGTCGAACACCGTCCGGTGCGCCGACAGCGGCACATCCTGCTCGAGCCGCGCGATGCGCATCGACGGCTGGCGCCAGAGCGTCCCGGAATCGGGCGCGATCTCGCCGCTGATGATTTTGAGGAGCGTCGATTTGCCGGTGCCATTGCGTCCGATCACCGACACGCGCTCGCGCGTATCAATCTGCATGGCCACTTCGTCGAGCAGCGGGAGATGACCGTATGCCATCGACACACGGTCCAGGGTCACGAGAGGCATATCTCTCCAAGGTACCACGCCGTGGCTAACAATTTGTGTCAGCGGTGCCAAAAAATGGCTCATTCCTTCGGTTCGCTGCTCATACGCGCCAACGTGCAACCCACGTAAAACCTATGACTTATTGGCAGAACCTACGAAAGCTGAGCAATGGCACGCATCGTGATAAAGGCACAGATATGACTCTCCGGTCCTCCGCGATGATCATCGCGTTAGCCGCCATCCTCCCACTGGCCGCCTGCAGTTCAGACCGCGGCGTAACGACTGCGCCCTCGAGCGGCGTCTCGACCGCCACCGCATCCGAGGTCGGCGGCGCGCACGTGACCGCGAACGAGGGGTCGGGAAACACCATTTCCTCGCTCGTCAGCGGCACGTCGTGTCCGGCGCTCCAGTTCATGGTCAGCACGTACTTGATCAAAACGGATGCGGCGACAAGTTACAGCGGCGGAACGTGCGCAAGCCTCCGAGCCGGCACAGTCGTCTCGATGACGGTGCGCGCCACGACCGAAGGCAGCCAGACGGCCTACGCATCGCAGATTACGATCCTCAGCGGCGGCACGACGCCGACAGCTCCGACGCCGCCGACCACACCGACGACGTCCACGCCGGTGAACACCGACATCGTGGTGACGTCGCTGGTGTCCACAACAGCGTGTCCCGCGCTGAGCTTCCTGGTCGGTCCCTACACGGTCACGACATCCACGGCGACGCACTGGGAACTCGGCGTCTGCGCGAACCTCAAGGCGGGATCGAAAGTGGCGCTCACCGGCACTCGCACAGGCGACGGCCCGATCGTCGCGACGAACATCGCGTTCCGGGACGTCACCACGCCGACGACACCCACGACGCCAACGACGCCGACGACGCCGACGACGCCGACCGAGCCCACCCGGCCGTCCGAACCGGTTGACGGCGAAGGCGCCATCTCCAGCGTCAGCACCAGCACGTCGTGCCCGGCGCTTCAGTTCTTCATCAGCACGTACCTGGTCAAGGTGGACGCATCGACGCAGTACGTCGGCGGCGTCTGCGCCGATCTCAAGGCCGGCGTAACGGTGGGTGTGAAGGGCTCGAGAAACACCGATGGCAGCATTATCGCGACCAGAGTCACCGTGCGCGCCAGCGCGCCTCAACCGACGGCGGAAGTCGAAGGCGAGGGCAGGGTGACCGGCATCGTCTTCGGCTCCGCGTGCCCCGCGCTCAAGGTGCAGATCGGCGAATATACGGTGACGCTCACCGCCTCCACGCAGTTCGTCGGCGGGAGTTGCAGCACCGTCAGTGTCGGGAGGGCGCTTGCGGTCCGCGGCACGATGACCGGAGAAAAGACCGCGACGGCCTCGCAGATCACGTTCAAGAACTGAGCTGCCATCGAACGCCATTCGTGGTTGACACGGTTTAGCGCGCCGGTTGACATCGCGATACGGGCCACGGTAGCGTCGCGCCCAACTCGTGACGTCGATCCATCGCGGCCTGCGGGTCCGCCTCTTTGTGGTATTCGTGGCCCTCGGCGTGCTCAACGCTTCGCAGGCGCGCGCTCAGAACCGCGCACTGTTCTCTGACGAGGGAGCGACCGCCGCCGCTGCTCGAAGCGTGGTCAGCGACCCGATGGTGATCCGCAGCCGGCGCGCCGCAGTGGATCTATCGCTCCTCGCGCAGCCCGGCATTGCCGGCGGCGGGTCGGGTGTCGCGCGTCTTGCGGCGCGGACGATTGACCTGAACCTGTTCGCCGACGTCAACCTTGTCGCCCAGCTGGACTACGTGGAGGCCGTGGCGGCGCTCGGCTACGCATGGGTGGGACAAGTGAGCGGCGTCGAGGGCAGCCAAGTGGTGCTGGCGGTCGCTGACGGTGTTCTCTCAGGCTCGATCGAACTGCCGACGCACCTCTACTCGGTGACGCAGCGGGATGGGTCCTACTTGATCGCCGAAGTGAACAGGCCGGCGCAACCGGATGACGACGCGGTTCCTGTGCCGGCCGAGGCGCGCGCGAACCCTGCCGCCAACGCGGTGGCCGCGGCCGTCGACAGCGGCGACGTGTACGACCTGCTGCTCTATTACACGTCCGGTGCGAAGAATGAGGCGGGCGGCACCGCTGCCGTCAGTGCGCTGATTACGGCCGCCATCGCTCGGGTGAATGCCGCGTATGTCGCAAGCGGCATCTCGACACGCGTTCGCCTGGTGGCTGCGATCGAAAGCGGATATGTCGACACGCTGAGCCTGAGCACGGATTTGACGGCCCTGCGCACCAGCCCGGACGTGCGCGCGGCCCGGGACCGCTACGGCGCTGACATCGTGACGATCCTTGTGTCCAGGGGTGCGAACTACGGCGGCAGCAGCGGCATCGGGTACGTCAGCGTGTCGCAGGGTGTCGCCGCGGCTGACTACGGATACAACGTCACCGTCTACTACAGCTTCCTGGGGTATATCTATTCGCTCGCGCACGAGATCGGGCACAATCAGGGGAGCCTGCACGAACCCGGAAACAGCACCGGCGGCGATACATCAGGCGCCTATCTCTACTCCCTCGGTTACACCGACACGGTCCACAAGTTCTACGACGCGATGTCGTACGGGCTCGGATGCACGAACTGCACTGAGCTCAACCAGTTCTCCAGCCCGGTCAACACCTATCAAGGATTTCCAACCGGAACGGCGGGGCAAGACAACGTCCGCAGTATCAACAACACGCGGTCGATGATCGCGAACTATCGGCCGACCGGGGGCGCTGTGACGCCGGGAGCGCCGAGCGCGTTCACGACCTCCGCGATCGGCACGTCGGTGACGATGACCTGGCAGGCGCCGACGACGGGCGACAGGCCCACGACCTACTACATCGCGTCCGGCGCAGCGTCCGGGCGGTCCGACCTCGCGAACTTTTCGACGGGCAGCACGGCGACGTCATTTTCCGCCGACCGCGTCGGCCTCGGCACCTATTACGTGCGCGTGCGGGCCGCCAACGCCGCGGGTATCGGCTCTGAATCGAACGAATCGATTCTCGTCGTCGGCGCGTCGGCACCGGTTGCCGTGCCCGGTGCGCCGACGTCGTTTGTCACGTCCGCCTTCGGGACAACGGTCACAATGACCTGGCGCGCGCCGGCGACAGGCGGCACCCCCACGACCTACTACATCGCGTCCGGCTCCTCGTCCGGGCTATCCGACCTGGCGTACTACTCGACGGGGAGCACGGCGACGTCGTTTTCTGCCGACCGCGTTGGCCTTGGCGTCTATTACGTGCGGGTCCGAGCGGCGAACGCGGTGGGCACCGGTGCTGAATCGAACGAATCGATTCTCGTCGTGGGAAATGGTTGTGCCAGCCCCCCGACTGCGCCCGGCACACTGGCCGGTTCATCCAGTGGCGGGACCATTTTTCTTTTGTGGGGCGCTGCGGCCGGCAATCCGACGTCGTATGTCGTTGAGGCCGGGTCGGGGCCGAGCCTGTCCAACCTGGCAATCAGCGACCTGGGATCGTTGACTCCCTCGCTCGCAGCACCGAACGTCAGCAGGGGGTTGTATTACATCCGGATCCGCGGGAAGAACGGCTGCGGCGTCGGACCGGCGTCGAATGAGGTCACGGTCATCGTTCCGTAGCGGGCGCCAGACCTCCCTTCATCTACACCGCACTTCACACCGGGATCGAACGCTCTCGTCCCCGGCAGCGATCTGGCCGGCCGGGCGGTCGTGTATTCGGCGGGGGCTCGGTCCCGCCACGTATTCCGTCCGGCTGCGCGCGAAAAACGCGTGCGGACCCAGCGGCGTGTCGAACGAGATCGCCCTGGTCGTCCGGTGGCGTCGGCTTGCCGTCCGCGGCACCATGACCGGAGAAAAGACCGCAACGGCCTCGCAGATCACGTTCAGGAATTAAGCTACCATCGCAGGCGTCATGCGACGCCTGCTTGCCTTCGTCCTCGCGCTCACCGTCGCGGCACCGGCAGAAGGCGGGCGGCGCGGCGGCGGCGCCGGGCCAACCGGCGTGCGTCCGCTGGAATTTTTTAACGGACCTCATCGTCACTGTCGCCAGCACGGTGTGGGTCAGGAACGGAACCCTGCAATGACCGACGAAAAGCCCTTGAAGTCGTCTTTCGAACTCGCGATGGAACGCCTGGCGAAAAAGGATGCCGATGCGGGCATCGCAGCCACGCCGGTGACCGATGCGCAGAAGGCTGCGATCGCCGAGGCGCGCAACTTCTACGAAGCGAAAATCGCGGAGCTGGAAGTCCTGCATCAGTCGAAGACCCAGAGCACGCTCGACCCCGGCGAACGCGAGACGCTCGACCAGCAGTACCGCCGCGAGCGCGAGCACCTCACGACCGAGCGCGACAACAAAGTCGCTCGCCTGCGGCGCGCGTAAGGAGAACCTCTCGGTGAGCTCGGCGGGTTCAGCGGGTTCCGCGCTGGACGTCGTGATCGCCTTCGAGGAACGTCCGTAGCTTGCTGAATGCCTCGCCTCGATGACTCACGGCGGCCTTCCTGTCGCCGGCCTCGGCGAGCGTCTGACCGTATGGCGGGTAGAAGAAAATCGGGTCGTAGCCGAAGCCAGCCTGCCCTTTCGGCTCCGGCGAAATGCGTCCCTCGACGGTGCCGCGCGCTTCGAACAGCACCTGCGTGCCTCGCACGAGCGCGAGCGCGCAGACGAACCGGGCCGCGCTCCCGCGATCGCCCTTGGCCCGCAATGCCGCGTCAATCAGCGCGAATTTCTCGGGATACGGCGTCTCCACGCCGCCAAATCGCGCCGATTCGACGCCAGGCGCGCCGTCGAGCGCGTCAATCGCCAGACCGGAGTCTTCGGCCACCGTCAGTTCGCCGGTTGCCGCCGCGTAGTACAACGCCTTGGCGCGCGCGTTGTCCTCGAACGTCTCACCGACCTCTTCCGGCGCCGTCAGCGCCGGCCACGCGGCAAGCGTGACGAGCTCGACGGACGAACCGGCGAGCATCTGTCCGATCTCGCGAACCTTGTTCGCATTCGTGGTGGCGACGAGCAGGCGCATACCGGGATCCTGCCACAGACCTTCCACACATCGCCGGGCGCTCGGAGTATTAGAATGAGCGCCTGGTGGTGGACACGCTCTTTCGGTTCCTGTTCAAGTATCCGCCCCTCATGTTCCAGCAGGGCGACTTCACCTGGGGCCTCTCTCGTCCGGTGCTGCTGGCCGTCATCGCGGCCGCAGGCGTCGCGATCCTCGCGCTGCTGACGTATCGCGGCGTGTCGGCGACGAATCGTCGGCGCGACCGCGTGGTGCTGGTTGGATTGCGCCTCGCCGCGCTCGCCGTACTCCTCTTCTGCCTGTTCCGTCCGGCGCTGATCCTGAAAGCCGCGGTCCCTCAGCAGAATTTTCTCGGCGTGCTGGTCGACGATTCGCGCAGCATGTCGATCGCCGACGTCAACGGACAGCCGCGCAGCGCATTCATCCAGCAGCAGTTGTCGGGACAACACGCGGCGCTCCTCGATGCGCTGTCCCAGCGCTTCGTCGTCCGCTTCTTCCGTTTTTCATCCTCGTCTGACCGCGTGCCCTCGGCACACGACCTGACGTTCGACGGCGCCGCGACGCGCCTCGGTCAGGCGCTCGACCGCGCGCGCGATGAGCTCTCGGGGCTGCCGCTCGCCGGCCTGGTGATGGTCAGCGACGGCGCGGACACCTCGGACACCGCGATCGACGAGACGCTGGCCGGCATGAAGGCGCGCTCGATTCCGGTCTTCACCGTCGGCGTCGGCCAGGAGCGGTTCGCGCGCGACGTGCAGGTGACGCGCGTCGAAACGCCGCGCGCCGTCCTCAAAGGCACGGCCCTGGTCGTCGACGTCGTGTTGTCGCAGACCGGTTACGCCGGCCAGACGGTCCCGCTCAGCGTGGAAGACGATGGGCGGATCGTGAGCACGCAGGTTGTGACGCTGCCGCCAGAAGGTGAATCGGCGACGGTCAAGGTCCGCTTCACCGCCAACGAAGCCGGCCCGCGCACGTTCAGGTTCAAGGTGCCGACGCAGAAGGACGAACAAGTCACGCAGAACAACGCGCGCGACGCGTTGATCCAGGTGAACGATCGCGCGGAGAAGGTTCTGTATTACGAGGGCGAGCCGCGTTTCGAATACAAGTTCCTGCGCATGGGCGTCAAGGGCGACAAGAATCTGCAGGTGGTGTCGCTCGATCGCACGGCGGAGAACAAGTACTACCGCCAGGACGTGACCAACGCCGACGAGTTGATCGGTGGGTTCCCCAAGACGCGCGAGGAACTGTTCCAGTATCGCGGACTGATTCTCGGCAGCGTCGAAGCCGCGTCCTTCTCGCCGGAGCAGCTGCGCATGATCGCCGACTTCGTGAACAAGCGCGGCGGCGGGCTGCTGATGCTCGGCGGCCGTCGCTCCTTCAACGAGGGCGGCTGGGGCGGCACGCCGGTGGGCGACGTGCTGCCGGTCGTCATCGAGAACACGAACACCAAGTATTTCTCCGAGGTGCAGGCGAAGCCGACGCGCGCGGGCGCGACCTATCCGGTGACGCAGGTCGCCGGCGACGAGAAAGCATCCGCCGCGAAGTGGAACGACATGCCCGCGGTGACCAGCGTCAACGCGATCCATCTGGCCAAGCCCGGCGCCACGGTCCTGCTGAGCGGCATCGACAACCGCAAGCAGGAGCAGATCGTCCTCGCCTACCAGCGTTACGGCCGCGGTAAGGCGATCGCCATGCCGATTCAGGACTCGTGGCTCTGGAAGATGGACGCCAGGATGCCTGTCGAAGACACGACGCACGCGATGTTCTGGCGCCGGCTGATTCGCTGGCTCGTAGACGGCGTCCCCGAGCAGGTCAACGTCTCGACCGCCGCCGATCGCGTCGAGCCGGGCGAAGCAATCAAGCTGTCGACCGAGGTCCTCGACTCCGCCTATGTCGAGGTGAACGACAGCCGCGTCGTGGCGCGCGTTACGGCGCCGTCGGGCAAGACGATGGACGTGCCGGTCGAGTGGACGGTGACCAAGGACGGTGAATACCGCGCCAGCTTCACGCCCGACGAATCGGGCATCTACGACATCAAAGTGACCGCTGCGCGCGACTCGAAAGACCTGGGATCGGCGGACATGCACGTGCGCGTATCGGCCGGCGATGCGGAGTATTTCGATGCGGGCATGCGGGCGCCGCTGCTCAAGCGCATCGCCGAGGAAACCGGCGGACGCTTCTTCACCCCGGCCAACGCCGCATCGCTGCCCGAAGCGATCAGCTACAGCGGTCGCGGCGTCACCGTCGTCGAGGAACGCGAACTGTGGGACATGCCCGCGCTCTTCCTGTTGCTCGTCGGTCTCGTCGCCTCCGAATGGGGCTACCGGCGGATGCGGGGCCTGGCATGACATTGCGGAGTCATGTGGCGCGAGGCTTTAGCCTTGCGATCGCAAGCCTGAAGGCTTGCGCCACAGCCTTCGTGGTCCTGTGCGCGACGCCCGTATTCGCGCAGCAGACGCATCTCCTCGTGATCACGGGTGTGCCTGGCGACGAGGAGCACACGGCGCAGTTTCAGAAGTGGGCGACGACGTTCATTGAGGCGGCGAAGACGAAGGACGCCGTGCCCGCGGCCAATATCACCGCCCTCTCGGAAAAGCAGTCCACGAGAGCCGGCGTCGAGAAGGCGTTTGCGGCTCTCACGGCGCGCGTGAAGCCAGACGACGGCGTCGTCGTCCTGCTCATCGGCCATGGCAGCTTCAACGGCACGCAGGGGGCGTTCAACCTGCCCGGTCCGGATCTCACGGTCGACGAGTGGGCGAAGCTGCTCGGCAGGTTTCCGTCGCAGCACGTCGCGTTTATCAACACCAGCAGTTCGAGCGGCGCGTTTCTCCCGGCGATCGCCTCGCCCGGCCGCGTCGTGGTGACCGCCACCAAGACCGGTGGCGAGCGCAACGAGACGATGTTTCCGGAATTCTTTGTTGCCGCGTTCAACGACCCGGCCGCGGACCGCGATCGCAACGGTCATGTGTCGATCGCGGAGGCCTTCGACTATGCGAAGACGAAGGTCGCGCAGGCGTTCCAGCAGAAGGGTCTGCTGCTCACCGAGCATGCGGTGATGGACGATGGCGGCGAGGGGCGCCTGGCCGCGACCATGTTCCTCGGGAACGGCCGCGCAGACGGTGCGCTCGCCATCGACACCTCGAACCCGGCGATGAAAGCGCTGGCCGACGAGAAAGACACGATCGACCAGAAGATTACCGCGCTGAAGTTGAAGAAGAACACGATGGACGAGGCGCAGTACGACGCGCAACTCGAGCAGTTGTTGACCGACCTGGCGCTGAAGACGAAAGCGATTCGGGATCTGCAGGCGAAAAAGGACAGGTCGTGAGGCGGACCACGGCGCGGATCGCGATCGTCGGCGTGCTGCTCGCGGCCAGCGTCGCCACAGGGTTGGCGCAGCGCCGTGGCGGCTCTGGCGGCGGACGCGGGCCGCGCTTCGGCGGAGGCAGCGGCGCGCCGATCCTGCCGAACCTGCCCTACGACGGGACGTTCACGTTCATCCGTCTGCGGTACGGCCCGCCCGTCGCGTATCAGACACAGCGGGTGAGCTGGTCGCACGACTACCCCGAGGGCGAAAAGCATTTCATGAAGATCCTGAAAGAGCTCAGCTACCTCGCGCCGCACATCGACCAGTCGAATGTGGTCGGACTCGATGATCCCGAACTGTTCAAGCACCCGCTGTCCTACATGTGCGAGCCCGGGCGCTGGGACATGACCGATATCGAGGCGGCGCATTTTCGCGCCTATCTCGCCAAGGGTGGATTCGTGTTCTTCGACGATTACCGCGGCGCGCGCGAGTGGGACAACTTCGAGTTTCAGATGCAGCGGGTGATCCCGAACGGCCGGTGGGTGGACCTCGATCTGTCCAACCCGGTGTTCCACGCCTTCTTCGAAATCAAGACGCTCGACGTGCCGCAGTACTATGACCGCGGGACGCCGGTCTTCCGCGCCATCTTCGAGGACAATGACCCCGCGAAGCGCATCATGGCGCTGGCCAACTTCAACACCGACATCTCCGAATACTGGGAGTTCTCCGATACCGGCTTCAAACCGATCGACGAATCCAACGAAGCGTACAAGCTCGGCGTCAACTACATCATTTACGGGATGACACACTAATGACTCTGGACACTGTGGATTTCGAGTCAGCCGACGACATCGCGCTGGCGGACAAAATGAAAGTCGGCCGTCAGCAGATTATCGCTGAACTGGGAAAGCGAATCATCGGGCAGTCCGAGGTCATCGAACTGATCCTGCTGTCGCTGTTTGTCGGTGGCAACAGCCTCATTGTCGGCGTGCCCGGGTTGGCCAAGACACTGCTTGTCGCCACGCTGGCGAAAGTGCTGGATCTGAAGTTCAACCGCATCCAGTTCACGCCGGACCTGATGCCGTCGGACATCACCGGTACGGACATCATCCAGGAAGACGCGAACGGCCGCCGCTCGATGGTGTTCGCACCCGGGCCCATTTTCGCGAACATCGTGCTGGCTGACGAAATCAACCGCACGCCACCCAAGACGCAGTCGGCCCTGCTCGAGGCCATGCAGGAACACCGCGTCACGATCCAGGGGCGGACCTACGATCTCACCGAACCGTTCTTCGTCTTCGCGACGCAGAATCCGATTGAGCTCGAGGGCACGTATCCCCTGCCGGAAGCGCAGCTCGATCGCTTCATGTTCCACATCGTCGTTGAGCATCCGCCGGAAGACGAAGAGTTCGACGTGGTGCGCGCGACAACGGCGATCGTCGATCCGCACTTCAACCAACCGGTCAACGGCGCCGACCTGGTCGCGTTCCAGCGGCTGGTGCGCCGGGTGCCGGTGGCCGATGCCGTGCTCCGGTATGCGCTGCACATCGTCCGCACGAGCCGGCCGAAATCACCGCAGGCGCCGGAGCTCGTGAAGAAATTCGTCGCGTTCGGGGCCAGCGTTCGCGCGGCGCAGTACCTGGTGCTCGGCGCGAAGGCGCGCGCGCTGACCAGCGGGCGCTATCACGTGAGCTACGAGGACATCCGCGCGCTGGCGCACCCGGTCCTCCGGCACCGCGTGTTGACCAACTTCCGCGCCGAGTCCGAGGGCGTCACCTCCGATGCGATCATCGATGAATTGCTGACCGCCGTGCCGGTGCCGAAGAGCGGGATGTAGGGCGAAGGCTTCAGCCGAGCGAACCCCATGGCCAGTTCTCACGCAACCCCAGGCGCACGGTTCGTTGACCCGAACGTTCTCACACGGGTCGGCAACCTCGAACTCCTCGCGCGGCACGTCGTCGAAGGCTTCATCAACGGCCTCCATCGGGCGCCGTTCTTCGGCGCGTCGATCGACTTCGCGGAACACCGCGGCTACGTGGCGGGCGACGACATCCGCCGCGTCGACTGGCGGCTGTACGCGCGCACTGACCGCTTCTACGTGAAGCAGTACGAGGCGGACACCAACACCAACCTGTCGATCCTCCTCGACATCTCGCGGTCGATGAAGTTCGCCAGCCGCGGGATTCCGAAGCTCGAATACGGCTGCTACGTCGGCGCATGCCTCGCCTACCTGGCGCAGCGGCAGCGCGACCGCGTCGGCATGATCACGTTCGACAACGACATCGTCACGCACATCCCGCCGTCGGCGAAACACTTCAATATCGTGTTGCGCACGATGGAGAACGCGAAAGCCGAGCGCCCCGGCAACCTGACGGTGCCGCTCAAGAAGATGGCCGAGCACTTCAAGCGACGCGGCCTGATCGTGCTGATCTCGGATTTTTACGAGGAGCCGGACGCGATCCTCGAAGCGATCAAGCCGCTGAAGTTCCTGGGCAACGACCTGATCGTTTTCCACGTGCTCGACCCGGCTGAAATCGACTTCGGATACGACGATGCGTCGAGCTTCGAGGATCTCGAGACGGGCGAGCAGATTCCGGTCGTCCCTGCATCGCTCGCGACGGAGTACCGCGAGATGCTCCAGGCGCACATCGCGGCGCTGACGACGAAGTTCTCCGAGCACCGGATCGATTACACCGTGCTCAACACCTCCGAGCCTCTGGACCGCGCGCTCTTCAGCTATCTCTCGAGCCGCGAACGGCTCATGAGAGTCCGGTAAATGGCGTTCCTCACCCCATTCTTTCTGGCCGGCCTCGGGGCGATCGCGATCCCCGTCCTGATTCACCTGATTCAGCGGGAGAAGAAGCGCGTCATCGAGTTTCCGTCGCTGATGTTCGTGCGCCGGATTCCGTACCAGTCCGTCCGGCGGCGGCGCATCCGGCATTGGGCGCTGCTGTTGATGCGCGCGGCGGCGATCGCGCTCATCGTGGCCGCGTTCGCGCGCCCGTTCGTACAGCAGAGCGCGGTGGCCGCGGTGGTCGGTGGCGGCGCTCGCGAAATCGTCATCCTGCTCGATCGATCGGCGAGCATGGGCTACGGCGATCACTGGGCCCGCGCGCAGGACGCTGCGCGTGCCGTCGTCCGCAGCCTCGGCGCCGAGGATCGCGCAACGCTGGTGCTGTTCGACAAGAACGCGGAAGAGAACATGCGCGCGACATCGGATCGCACGCGGCTCGAGGGCGCCATCACCGCGGCCAAGGTGGGATCGGGCGCGACGCGGTTCGGTCCGGCGATGAAACTCGCGGAAAGCATCCTCGCCCGATCGCCGATCAAGCGGCGCAGCGCGGTGCTGATTAGCGATTTCCAGCGCAGTGGCTGGACGGGATCCGAAGAAGTCCGCTTCCCCGAAGGGATGACGGTCAGCACAGTGTCGGTGGCCTCGCCCAATACCGCGAACCTCTCGGTGCCGTCCGTCGCGTTCGCGCGCGCGTCGTTCTCCGGCCAGGAACGGCTGACCGTCACCGCCGGCCTGAGCAACAAGGGCGACCAGGCGCTGAAGGACGTCCCCGTCACGCTGACGATCGACGGCCACGAAATTCAGACCGAGCACGTCACCGTCGCGGCGCACGCGTCCGGATCGGTGTCGTTCACGCAGTTCACGCTGGCCAGCCCCAACGTGCGCGGCTCCGTGCGCGCGGGCACCGACCCGATGCCAGCCGACAACACCTTTCATTTCGTCCTCGCGCCCAGTGAACCGGTATCCCTGATCATCGTTGACAGCGGCGATCGCTCGGCGTCGAGCCTGTTCCTCCAGAAAGCGCTCTCGATTGGCACGACGCCGTTGTTTCGAGTGGACGTCACTTCGGCCGGCCGGCTGACGCCGGCCGCGTTCGACAAACGCGCGGTGGTGATCCTGAACGACACGATGTTCCCGCCAGCAGGCGGAGGCGGCGCGTTGAAGGCGTTTCTCCAGCGCGGTGGCGGCCTGCTCGTGGTCGCCGGCGATCACGCGACGTGGCCACAGAGCGAAGCGGATCTGCTGCCAGGCCGACTGGGCGCCACCGTCGATCGCACATCAGGACGCAGCGGTTCACTGGGCTTCCTCGACTACAGCCATCCGGTGTTCGAAGTCTTCAAGGCGCCCCGCAGCGGCGATTTCTCCGCCGCGCACGTCTTCCGCTATCGCGCGCTGCAGACGTCGCCGGCCGATCGCGTCCTCGCGCGCTTCGACGATGGCGCGATCGCGGCAGCGGAACGGACGATCGGAGGCGGGCGATCGATTGTCTGGACCTCTACGCTGGACGATACGTGGACCGACATCGGCGTGAAGCCGGTCTTCCTGCCGCTCGTGCATCAGCTGATTCGGCATCTCGCGCATTACGAGCCGCCGACATCGTGGCTGACGGTCGGGCAGGTACTCGACCTGACCGCGCGCGCCAAGGGCCGCGGCGATCGCGCGGACCGCATCGTCGTGACGCCGTCCGGCGAGCGGATTCCGCAGTCGAGCGCTGGCGAGGGGAACGAGGGCCTGATCGAGCTGAGCGAGCAGGGCATCTACGAAGTGCGGTCGACCGGAGCCGTCGGCCGGCCCGAAGCGATTGCGGTGAATATCGATCCGGCCGAATCGGACCTGACCGCGATCGACCCAGGCGAACTCGTCGCCTCCGTCACCGGTCACGCGATGCCGAGCGGCGCGCAGGCGGTGCAGACGCAGGACATGACGCGCGAGGAGTCCGAGAAGCGCCAAGGTCTCTGGTGGTACCTGCTGATGGCCGGGCTCCTGCTGCTGGCGGCAGAGACCGTGATCTCGAATCAGCTGTCGCGCAAAGACACATTCCTATAATCTTTCCCTGAGGGAGAATCGGCGCATGGACCCACGCACGGAGTTGGTCGACGTCATTCGTCAGGTGCGGAATCGGTGGCGGCTCAGGCTCGCCGTTCGGGGCGTGGTCGTCGTGCTGGCCGGCACTGTGCTGGCGCTGCTGCTCTCGGCATCCGGGCTCGAGTCGTTTCGATTCAGCGCGCCCGCGATCATCACCTTCCGGTTCCTCACGGTCTCGGTCTTCGTCGGACTCCTGTTCTACGCCCTGGTCTGGCCACTGCGCCGTCAGGTGACGGACGCGCAGGTGGCGATGTATCTCGAGGAGCGGGACCCGACGCTCGAAGCCGCGATCATCAGCGCGGTGGAAGCCACGGCCGGTGGCGGATCGGCCGCGCACTCCCCGCGCCTCGTCGAGAAACTCGTCGAGCAGGCGACCGACCAGTGCCGTACGCTCGACCACGGCCGCGCGCTCGAGCGCACGTCGGTGCAGCGTCATGCTGGTGCGATGGCCGCCATCGCCGCCTTCGTTGCGCTCGCCGTCGCGTTCGGTCCCGCGTACATCCGCCACGGCCTGTCAGCGCTGCTCGTCATCTCGCGCAGTGCGGAAGCGTCCACGCCGTA
The DNA here is from genome assembly GCA_025358945.1 of Acidobacteriota bacterium. Taxonomy (GTDB): domain Bacteria; phylum Acidobacteriota; class Vicinamibacteria; order Vicinamibacterales; family CAVVIG01; genus CAVQFC01. The sequence continues at coordinate 3,344 of JANYHS010000036.1, read as the reverse complement.
CCGCATCGAGGTTACGCCCGGGAACACCAAGGTGCCGCGCGGCGCGGATCAGACGGTGAAAGCGAAGCTTGTCGGGTTCACCTCGAGCGACGTCAGCGTGATGATGCGCAGCGCGGCAACCGGATCGTTCGATCGCGTGCCGCTCATCGCGTCGGCGCAGGCCGGCGCCTTCGAGGGCATGCTCTTCCACCTCGAGAAACACACGGAGTACTACGTCGAATCGAACGGCGTCCGTTCGGCCACGTTCACGTTCGAGGTCGTCGACCTGCCAACCGTGAAAGACCTCGATCTGGAGTACCGCTTCCCCGCCTACACGGGTCTCGCGCCGCGTAAGGCTCAGGGCGGCGACGTGGCCGCCATCCGCGGCGCCGACGTCATGCTGCACATCGTGCCGACGATGACGACGCCGGACGGGAAGATTCTGCTGAGCGACGGCGGCGCGATGCCCCTGACGCGCCAGGCTGATGGATCGCTCACCGGCAGCTTCCCAATCAAGAGCCAGGGCTTCTATCGCATCGAGCTCACCGGGCCACACGGTGAACAGGTGGAGGCGTCGCCGCAGTACACGATCGACGTCATCGACGATCAGCCGCCGGCGGTTCGCTTCACCAAACCGGGCCGAGATTCACAGGCCAGCCCGGTCGAGGAACTGTTCCTCGAAGCGCGCGCGGACGACGACTACGGCGTGAAGTCGCTGCAGCTGTTCTACTCCGTCAACGGCGGCGCGGCGAAGACAGTGAACCTGTTCAGCGGGCCGAAGCCGCTGACCGAAGTGAGCGCCGGCCACACCATCTACCTCGAAGAGCTCGGCCTGAAGCCGGGCGACTTCGTTTCGTACTACGCGAAGGCGTCGGACACCGATGCCGTGCAGGGATCGAAGACGACGACCAGCGACATCTACTTCGTGCAGATCCGCCCGTTCAAGAAGGACTACAAGCCGTCGCAGTCGCAGGCGGGCGGCGGCGGAGGCGGTGGTGGCGGGCAGCAGGTCGGCCAACTCTCGCAGCAGCAGCGCGAAATCGTCTCGGCGACCTTCAATATCGTCCGCGACAAGGCGAAGACGAAGCCGGAGAAATTCCGCGAGAACGTCGTCTTCCTCAACCTCGCGCAGGCGAAGCTGCGCGAGCAAGTAGAAGAACTTGTCGGGAAACTGAAAGCGCGTCTCGGCACGGTCGATCCGGCCTACAACAAGATTGCCGAAGCGCTGCCCAAGGCGGCGGAAGAAATGAAAGCGGCCGAGTCCGACCTGAAGGCGATGAAGGCCGACACGGCGCTGTCACCCGAGCAGCGCGCGCTGAAGCTGCTGCAGGACGCCGAGCAGCAGTACGAAATGCAGGTCGCGCAGCAGCAGGGCGGCGGAGGCGGTGGTGGCGGCGCGCAGAGCGCGCTGGCCGACGACCTTGCCGATCTGTTCGAGCTGGAGCTCGACAAGCTGGCGAACCAGTACGAGATGCAGCAGCGCGCCGAACAGCAGGGCGGCGACCAGCAGGTCGATCAGCTCGTCGAGAAGCTGAAAGAGCTGGCGCGCCGGCAGCAGCAGGAAATGGAGCGGCAGCGCCGCATGGCGCAGGCCGGCCAGAGTTCGTCGAGCGGCAGCGCCTCGCAGCGCGCGCTGGCTGAAGAGGCGGAAAAGGCCGCGCGGCAGCTCGAGCAGCTGACGCGCAACGAGCAGCAGCGGCAGCCGTTGAACGACGCGATGAAGCAGCTGCAGGATGCCGCCGACGCGATGCGCCGCGCAGCCGCCAACGGATCAAAGGACGGCGGCGCCCAGGCGAATCAGGCGCTCGATCGCCTGCGGCAGGCGCAGCAGAAGCTCGAACGGAATCAGAGCGGCCGCGGCGAACGCGACCTCCAGAATGCGCAGCGACAGGCAGAGGCGCTGGCCAACGAACAGAAAGAGGTGACGTCCGACGTTAACGCGCTCGATTCGGCGGAAGCCGGCGCGAGCCGTCAGGCCAAAGCGCAGGCGCTCGGCCAGCGCAAGGACGCGATGGACGCCAAGGTTGCGGACCTGCAGCAGCAACTCGAAAAGATCGCCAACGAGATGCGGCGCGACGAGAAGGACGCGGCGCGCAAGCTGGATGACGCCGCGGGCAGCATCCGCGACAAGCGCATTCGCGAGAAGATCCGCTACACGAAAGGCGCGCTGCAGGGTGCCGGTTCGCAGTACGCGCGCGGGATGGAAGACGACATCGCGGCCAACCTGGACGCGCTGCAGAAGAAGATCGGCGACGCGGCCGGCGCGGTGGGCAAGGCGGCGAAGCAGGACTCCGTGGCGCGCGCGGCGGAGAAGACGCGCGACCTCGTGCGCGGGATGGAATCGCTCGACCAGAAAATGCGGCAGGGGAAGAACGAAGGGCAAAAGGCTCAGGGCTCAGGACAACAAGGGCAGCAAGGCAAGAGTCAGCAAGGCAAGGACGGACAGCAGGGTCAACAAGGCCAGCAGGGCAAGGACGGCCAACAGGGACAAGGTCAGGGTCAGGGTCAGCAGTCGCAGGGCGGACAGAACGGAGGCGGCGGCGCGACCAACGGCACCAGCGTCGGTGGTCCATCTAACGGCGCCTACGGTGGCGGCAACGGCCGCTGGAACGCCGACGACATCCGCCAGTTCCGCGGCCAGTTCCGCGAATGGGCCAACGACGCGGAAGGCCTGCGGCGTCAACTGCAGCAGGCCGGCGTCAACCCGCGCGATCTCGACGAGGTACTGCGCGACCTGCGCGCGTTCGACAACGACAAGGTGTTCGCCGACCCGCGAAGCCTCGAGCAACTGCAGGCGGCCGCGATCGAGAAGCTGAAGAAAGTCGAGTTCGCGCTGCGCCGCAAAGCGGATGCCGGCAACGATTCGCTGTCGCTCTCGGGCTCCGATCAGGTGCCCGACGGATTCCGCCAGGCCATCGAGGAGTACTACCGGGCGCTGGCGAAGAAAAACCCGCCGCAGCAGTAGCGATCGCCGTGCGCACGCGTGTGGCGGCAACTGGTATGGCGGCTGGCCGCTCGCGGTCTGTTCGAGGACAACGATCCCTCGAAGCGGCTGCAGGTCATCGTCAACTACACACCGACGTGTCGCAGTTCTGGGAATGGTCAGGAACGGGACTGCGGCCGATCGACGACACCAACGAGGCGTACACACTCGGCGTGAACTACATCATCTACGGGCTCACGCACTGACAGGGAACAGCCCTCCGCTACGGCACGACGTGGTAGCCCAGCGAGCGCGCGTTTCTCGCAACGCGATCGTCGCGCGTCACCACGGTCACCAGCTGCGGTGTCTCGTCCATCAGCTCGATCGTGGCCAGGTGAATCGCGTCGAGCGTCCGGATCGGTTCGACCGGAAACGGCCGGCC
>JANYHS010000001.1 GCA_025358945.1 Acidobacteriota bacterium | reverse complement strand
TCGACGAATTGCACACGCTGGTCGGCGCGGGGTCGGCGGAAGGATCGCTCGACGCGGCCAACATCCTGAAGCCGGCGCTGTCGCGCGGCGAAATCCGCTGCATCGGCGCGACCACGCCGGCGGAGTACCGCAAGTACATCGAGAAGGACCGCTCGCTGGAGCGGCGCTTCCAGGCGATCAAGGTCGACCCGCCCGGCGAGCGCGAGACGATCGAGATTCTGCTCGGCGTCAAGGATCGCTACGAGAGCTTCCACCACGTCGAGTACACCCGCGAGGCGATCGAAGCGGCGGTCTACCAGTCGAACCGCTACATCACGGATCGGTTCCTGCCCGACAAGGCGATCGATCTGGTGGACGAGGCCGGCGCGCGCGCCAAGCTGCGCGAGGCGGGCTACAGCGATGAGTTCGGCGAAATCAACAAGAGCATCCGCGTCGCCGTCGAGCAGATGGAGAGCGCGGTCAGCCAGAAGGATTTCGAGAAGGCGCAGTTCTACCGCGAGCAGGAAGTGACGGCCCGCGAGAATCTGCAGTTCGTCCGCGAGAAGTTCGACGTCAAGTCGTCCGCACGCAAGGTCGTCGTCGGCAAGGCCGAGATCGACGATGTGGTGTCGAAGTGGACCGGCGTACCGATGGCGTCGATCAACCAGGACGAGAGCGACAAGCTGCTCCGCATGGAAGCCGAACTGCACCGCCGCGTGGTCAGCCAGGAGAAGGCGATCTCGGCGATCTCGCGCGCGATTCGCCGTTCACGCGCCGGGTTGAAGAACCCCGCGCGGCCCGTGGGCAGCTTCGTGTTTCTCGGGCCGACCGGCGTCGGTAAGACGGAGTTGGCGCGGGCGCTGGCCAATTTTCTGTTCGGCAGCGATCACGCGTTGATTCGCTTCGACATGTCCGAGTACATGGAGAAACACTCGGTGAGCAAGCTGATCGGCTCGCCGCCCGGATACGTCGGCCACGAAGAGGGCGGTCAGCTCACCGAGAAGGTGAAGCGGAACCCGTACTCCGTCGTGCTGCTCGACGAAGTGGAGAAGGCGCATCCGGACATCTTCAACATCCTGCTGCAGGTGTTCGAGGACGGCCATCTGACCGACGGCCTGGGTAATCGCGTTAACTTCAAGAACACGATCATCATCATGACCTCGAACATCGGCGCGCGCTTCATCCAGAAGAAGAGCGGGATGGGCTTCCAGTCGTCTGATTCGATGACCATCGACAAGAGCGTCACCGACATGGTGCTCGGCGAAGTGAAGCGCACGTTCAACCCCGAGTTCATCAACCGCATCGACGAGATCATCGTCTTCGAGGCGCTGTCAGACGAGGATCTGCGGAAGATCATGGGGATGCTGGTCACCCAGCTGAACGAAAACCTGGTCGACCGGAAGCTCAGCATCGCGCTGACGCCTGAGGTCATCGACTGGATTATCGAAATTACCTGTAAGGATCGGTCGTACGGCGCCCGGCCGTTGCGCCGGGCCATCCAGCGGTATGTCGAGGATCCGCTCTCGGAAGAGCTGATCCGAGGCCACCTGCAGGGGGGCGACGTCGAGGTCTACCTCGACGCGGGCACCATGTCCTACCGTTCCACGGCGTCCCCCCTTGAAGCGGGCCGAAAACTGGCCTGACGGCCAGACGGCCCGGTCTTCAGTCTAAAATAGCGAAAATGTTCAACTCGTTGCGTCCGCTCGCCGTGGCGGCTCTGGCGCTCATGGCGGCGCCCCTTGCGGCGCAGGAACAGCCTGCGGTCCCCGCGATGCCCCCCGCCAACGTCTGCGGGCAGCAGATCTCGCCGCGCGCGCAGCCTGCGGCCGGCTCCGCGCCGGTCGTCCTGTTCATCGCGCCCTGTTTCGAGGCGCAGGGGAACCAGTCGGTCATCGAAGCCCAGACCTATCTGTATTACATCCAGCAGAAAGCCAGCGTGCCGTCGCAGGCCCAGTGGGTGACGTACGACGATACGAGCGAGAAGACGATTCAGGACGACTTCCACCGCCTGTGGAACACAAACTTCCTGGACAACCTGTGGATCGATGTCAGCGACTACACGTTCCCCAACGGCGCGATCGGCAAGATCGTGACCTACAACATGGAGGAGCGGCAGCGCGTCAAGATCGTCGACTACGTCGGCTCCAAGAAGATCGAGATCGCGAAGATCGACGAGAAGCTGAAGGACGCGAATGCCCAGGTGCGTCTCGACACGTTCATCGATCCCGCGCTGGTGCGCAAGGTCGAGGGGATCGTGCGCGACATGTTGCGCGAGAAGGGCTTTCAGTTCGCGACCGTCAAGGCCGAGATCAAGGAAATCCCCGGCGGCCCCAAGCTGATTCACATCACCTTCAACATGGACGAGGGGCCGAAGGTCAAGATTCGGCGGATTGATTTCGTCGGCAACAAGGCGATCAGCGATCGGACTCTGAAGGCGCAGCTGAAAGAAAACAAGGAGCACGGTCCGTTCACCGACTTCATTCATTTCCCGACCTGGTTCATGGCCCTGATTGGCGACCAGGGGACCTATCAGGAAACCAAGTTCGACGAGGACGCCGAGAAAGTGGTCGCCTACTACCGCGACCACGGGTACCTGCGCGCCAACGTCGGCGTGCCCGAACTCAAGGAAGTGTCCGACTCGGACGACAAGAAGACGCGCTGGGTCGAGCTGAAGGTGCCGATCACGGAAGGATCGCGCTACAAGGTCGGCAGCTTCGACGTCGCCGGTAACACGGTCGTCAAGTCGGAATTCCTGAAGCCGCTTTTCAAGATGGAAGCGGGCGAGTTCTACGGCGAGAAGCGGATCCGCAAAGGGCTCGAGAAGGCGCGCGAGGTCTACGGCACCGGCGGCTACTACGAGTTCACCGGCTTTCCGGACTACAAGTTCCGCGACGATCCGAATCCGAACGAGCCGGAAGCGCCCGCGGCGCTGAAGGCGCCCGAAGCGCCCACGTCGAAAGACACTGTGCCCCTGGTCGACGTGACGATGCGGATGCAGGAAGGGGCGCAGTTCTTCGTGAACCGCATCACCTTCGTCGGCAACACCACGACGCGCGATAACGTCATCCGCCGCGAGATGCGGCTCGTCGAAGAAGGCGTCTTCAACACCGAGGCGCTGAAATTCAGCGTCAAGCGTCTCAACCAGCTCGGGTACTTCAAGGCGCTCGAGGGCGGCAAGGACGTCGACGTCCAGCGAACGCCGAACGAGACCAACAAAGTCGATGTGAAGCTGAAGCTGGAAGAGCAGAACCGCAACCAGCTGACCTTCGGCGCCGGCGTGTCGGAGTTCGAGGGCTTCTTCGGTCAGCTCTCGTTCCAGACCGCCAACTTCCTGGGCCGCGGCGAGAGTCTGACGCTGTCGCTGTCGGCCGGATCGCGCGCGCAGAACTACTCGGTGGCGTTCAGCGAGCCGTTCCTGTTCGATCGCAACATCACGGGCGGCGCGAACATTTTCCGCTCCGACGTCCGCTACATCGGCCAGTTCACGCAGCAGTCATCGGGCGCCGTCGTGACGATGGGCTTCCCGATGAGCGGCTTCTCGCGCATGTTCGTCAACTACAGCTACGAGCGCGTGCGGGTCACCGAGATCGCCGACGTCTACCAGTCGCCTGACGTGCTCGCGCGCAACCCGTTCCTGCGCGACTCTCTGCTCATCGGCCAGGGCGGCGAGCGGGTGATCAGCAAAATCGTCCCGTCCTACGTCTACAACACGGTCGACCAGCCGATTTTTCCGACCCAGGGCAAGCGCTTCACCACCTCGATCGACCTTGCCGGCCTCGGTGGCAACACGAACTTCTACAAGCCGATGGTGGAAGGCGTCTGGTTCATCAAGCAGAGCAACCGGCTGACGCTCGGCATGCGTGCCCAGGGCGAGTACATCCACGCGTTCACCGGATCGCGCGAGCTGCCGATCTTCCAGAAGCTGTTCCTCGGCGGCGAGTACAGCATCCGCGGCTTCGACATTCGCACGGTCGGCCCGCACGATCCGACGACGGGGTTGGTCCTGGGCGGCAACAAGAGCCTGTTGTTCAACCTCGAAGAGCAGATCACGATTGCCGGTCCGGTGCGTCTGATTGCGTTCTACGACGCGGGTCAGGTGCAGTCCGGTCCCGTGCTTCAGGGCCCGGCGGCGTACGTCCCCGCTGGCGGATCCCTCGACACGGTCGTGATTCCAGGCCAGAGCTTCCATCTGAGGGACTTCAAGACGTCCACCGGCTTGGAAGTCCGGTTCTTCATGCCGGTCCTGAACGTGCCGTTCCGGTTGATCTTCGCGTACAACCCGCAGCGTGACGGCGTCCGGGACAACACGCTGCTGCCGCAGAAGGCCTTCCAGTTCCGGTTTGCGGTGGGCTCGACCTTCTGATGCGTGAAACGCTCCACCACGGAGGGACGTGAATCGCTCTCGATCTGGTATAGAATCAACGGCTTCCGACATTTGAAAGGATTCAGCGTAATGAGAGGTTCTGCTATTGCCGCGTCGCTCGCCCTGACCGTGATCGCGCTGAGCGCCGCGCCCGTGCTCGCGCAGACGCCGGTCGCCCCGAAGCCGGCCGCTCCCAAGCTGCTCGGCGCGCCCGCGCAGCCGCCTGCGGCTCCCGCGCCGGCTCCGGTTGCCGCGCCCGCGCCGCCCGTGCCGTTTCCGGCCGGTGCGAAGATCGCCTTCTTCAACCCCGTGGCCGTGTTCCAGAACTCCGCCGACGGCAGAACGGCGGTCGGGCGCGTGAACGCGCTGATCGAGAAGAAGCAGAAAGAGAACGCCGATAAGGCGAAGCTGCTGCAGGGCAACCAGCAGAAGCTGCAGACCAGCGGCAGCGTGATGAACGAGACCGCGCGCGTGCAGCTCGAGAAGGAAATCGAGAAGCAGACGAAGGACGCCGAGCGCTTCCAGCAGGATGCGCAGGCCGAGATTAACGAACTGCAGCAGGAAGTGCAGAACGACTTTGTCAAGAAGCTCTCGCCGATCGTCACCGAGATCGCCGCGGAGAAGGGTCTGCAGATCGTGTTCAACACGTCGGAGGCCGGCATCGCGTGGGCGACTCCGGGTCTGGACCTGACCGCGGACGTCATCAAGAAGCTCGATACGAAGCCGGCAGCGAAATAGCCGTTACGCAGGGACTGGGGGCCTGGGGCTAGGGATTGGCCGGACAGCCCCCAACCTCTAGCCCCAATCTTCACGTGCTGAACATCCCCATCCTCTTAGACCGTCTCTGCTACCGGCAGCCGTCCTTTCTCGTGGACGCGATTACCGAGCATGCCGCGGGTCAGCGTCTCGTGGCGGTCAAGAACGTCACGGTCAATGAAGAATTCTTCCAGGGACATTTTCCGGGCGCGCCGGTGCTGCCCGGCGTGATGATGCTCGAGTCGCTGTCGCAGGTTGCGGCGATGTTGCTGCTGCACCGCGAGGGCGCGCCGCCCAACACGCGCGTCTACCTACGCGGCGTGAACGACGCGAAGTTCCGGCGGCAGGTTGTGCCTGGGGATCAACTGCGGCTCGAAGTAACCCTCGGGCGGCGGCGGACGACGCTCGCGCGTGCGCAGGGCCTGGCGCTGGTCGGCGACCAGGTGGTGGCCGAAGCGGAACTGCTGCTCGGTCTGGTTGCCGACCAGACCCACATCCACGAGTCGGCGATCGTGCACCCGGGCGCGCAGGTCGGCCAGGGCACCACGATTGGCGCGCACGCGTGCATCGGCCCGCACGTGCGCATCGGCCGGAACTGCCGCATCGGCGCATCGGCGGTCGTTGACGGCTGGACCGAGGTCGGCGACGATACAGAAATTTTCCCGTTCGGATCGATCGGCCTCGCCCCGCAGGATCTGAAGTACCAGGGCGAGCCCACCCGCCTGGTGATCGGCACCCGCAACATCTTCCGCGAGTTCGTGACCATCAATCGCGGCACGCGCGGCGGCGGCGGCGTGACGACGATCGGGGACGGCAACGTCTTCATGGCCTACGTGCACGTGGCGCACGACTGCACGGTCGGCGACCAGACGATCTTCGGACCGCACGCGACGCTCGGCGGCCACGTTGCGGTCGAGTCCTACGCCAACATCAGCGCCGGCTCCGCCGTGCATCAGTTCTGCCGCGTCGGCCAGCACGGGTTCATCGGCGGCTACTCGGTGATCACGAAGGATGCGCTGCCGTTCGCGCGGACGGTCGGCAGTCGGCCGGCGCGTATTTTCGGCGCCAACACGGTCGGCCTGATGCGGCGCGGCTTTACCCCCGATGTGGTGGCGAAGCTGAAACGCTCGTTCCGGTATCTACTGCAGTCGAAGCTGAACACCACGCGCGCGTTGCAGCAGATCGAGCAGGACCAGTCGCTGGCCTGCGCAGAGGTGCAGAATCTGATCGACTTCATCCGTTCCTCGCAGCGCGGCGTGATTCTCCGGCGCGCATCGAGGCGGGCAGAAGAAGTCGTCGCGGACGAATAGCAGGCCCCTGTCGATGAAACTCGGCCTCATCGCGGGCAACGGCCGTTTTCCTTTTCTCGTCCTCGACGCCGCCCGTGGCGCCGGTCACGACGTCACCGTCGTCGGCCTCAAAGACGAGACGTTTCCTGAACTGGCGGATCTCGCCGCTCGCCCTCCCTCCGCAGCGTTCCATTGGATCTCGCTCGGTCAACTCGGTGCGCTGATCGCGCTGTTCAAGGATGCCGGCGTCACGCAGGCGGTGATGGCCGGTCAGGTCAAGCACACGAAGCTGTTCTCGGTGATGGCGAGCGCGGACAAAACGCTGCTCGGCGTGCTGATGCGCCTGAAAAGCAAGAGCACCGATGGCCTGATCGGCGGCATCGCGGATGCGCTGCGCGACCAGGGCATCGAGCTGCTGGATTCGACGGCATTCCTGGCGCCGCTGCTCGCGCGGGAAGGCGTGCTGACGCGCAGGGCGCCGGATGCCGGGGAGCAGGCCGATCTCGTGTTCGGGTATCGCATCGCGGACGCCGTTGCGGGTCTCGACGTGGGACAAACGATCGCGGTGAAGGCCGCGGCCGTCGTCGCGGTCGAGGGCATGGAGGGCACCGATGCCCTGATCGCCCGCGCCGGACAACTGGCCGGCCCCGGCGTTCGCATCGTGAAGGTGGCGAAGCCGAATCAGGACATGCGGTTCGACGTGCCGGTCGTCGGCGTCTCGACGATCGAGGCGATGAAAGCCGCCGGCGCCACGGTGCTATCGGTGGATGCCGGGAAGACGCTGATGATCGACGGCGACACGATCGTCAAAGCTGCCGATGACGTGGGCATCTGTATCGTCGGCCGCTCCGCCGGATCTCACGAAACGCACGGTGTTCTTTCGGTGGTGAGATGAGCCTCCGCATTGCCGTGATCGGCGTCGGCCATCTCGGGAAGCATCACGCGCGGATCCTGTCGTCGCTGCCCGGCGTCGAACTGATCGCGGTGGCCGATACCAATCGTGAGCGGGCCTTGGAGATCGCAGCCGTGCATGGCACGCGCGCGGTGTCTGACTATCGCGACCTCCTGGACGCCGTTGACGCCGTCACCGTGGCCGTGCCGACAGAAATCCATCGCGATGTCGCGTTGCCGTTTCTGAAGGGCGGCGTCGCCGTGCTCGTGGAAAAACCGATGGCGCGATCGCTGGCGGAAGCAGACGAGATGATCGAGACGGCCGCTGACGCCGGTGTGGTGCTCGCCGTCGGACAGACGGAGCGGTTCAACCCGGCGCTGGCCGCGGCACGGCCGCTCGTCACCGATCCCCGATTCATCGAGGTTCACCGGCTCGGCACGTTCCCGGAACGCAGCCTCGACATCGACGTCGTGTTCGATCTGATGATCCACGACCTCGACGTCGTGCTGTCGCTGGTGAACTCGGATGTGGAATCGGTCGAGGCCGTCGGTGTTCCGGTGGTCACCAACCGCGTGGACATCTGCAACGCGCGTCTCCGTTTTGCGAACGGCTGCATCGTCAACCTGACGGCCAGCCGCATCAGCCGCGACCGCGTGCGGAAGATCCGGTTCTTTCAGCCGGCAACCTACGTCTCGATCGACTACGCGACGCAGAAGGTCGAGGTCTACCGGCTGGTCAAGGGAAGCGGACCCAAGCCCTCGATTGAAGGTGGAGAGATCGAGGTCGTCACCGAGGAGCCGCTCAAGCTTGAACTCATCGACTTCGCGGAGGCCGTGGTTGCGAAGCGGGCGCCGAGAGTCACAGGCGAGGCCGGCCGCCGCGCGCTCGCCGTCGCGCAGGCGATTACCGATAAAATGGGAGCCGGAACGTAACCACGAAACGCACGAAGCCAAGGACGGAACCCACGAAAGACATGAAAAACATCTAGGTTGTTGCTGCGCGTGTTTCGATTTCTTTCGTGTGTTTCGTGGTGAGTCTTATGTACTCAGATCTGAATGATTTTCTCGCGGACCTCGAAAAACGGAAGCTGCTCGCGCGGATTTCCGATGCCGTGAGCCCCGATCTTGAGATCGCCGCCGTCACCGATCGTGTGTGCAAGACCGCGCTCGGCGGTCCCGCGCTGCTGTTCGATAATCCGACAGGCTACGACATTCCGGTTGCGACCAACGTCTACGGATCGAACGAACGCATGTGCCTCGCGCTCGGCGTGAAGACGCTGGACGATCTCGCCAAGGAGATCGACGAGCTGATGACGCCGCAGATGCCCGCCGGCATCATGGACGCGCTGAAGATGCTGCCGATGGTCGGGCGGCTGCGCGACCTGATGCCCAAGACAGTGAAGGACGCGCCCTGCCAGGAGATCGTCGACAAGAACGGCTCGCTCGACTCGCTCCCCATCCTCAAGTGCTGGCCGGACGATGGCGGGAAATACATCACGTTCCCGTTGGTGTTTACCAAGGATCCAGAGACGGGAATCCGTAACATCGGCACCTACCGCATGCAGGTGTACGACGGCCGCACCACCGGCATGCACTGGCAGCGGCACAAGGGTGGGGCGCAGCATCACCGTGTAGCCGAGAAGATGGAGAAGCGGCTGGAGGTTGCGGTCGCGCTCAGCGCCGAGCCGGTGCTGCCGTACTGTGCCACGGCGCCGATGCCGGAGGGGCTCGACGAGCTGCTGCTTGGCGGATTCCTGTCACGCAAGCGCATCGAGCTCGTGAAATGTGTGACGGTCGACCTCGAAGTGCCAGCGAGTTCGCACATCGTGCTCGAGGGATACGTGGAGCCTGGCGAGCGGCGTCGCGAGGGACCATTCGGTGATCATACCGGCCTGTATTCACAGCCGGACGATTTTCCGGTGTTCCACATCACCTGCATCACGCGGCGCAAGAAGCCGACGTACCTAACGACGGTCGTCGGGATTCCGCCGATGGAGGACGTGTATCTCGGCCTCGCGAGCGAGCGGATCTTCCTGCCGATGATCCGCAAGACGCTGCCAGAGATCGTGGACATGCATTTCCCGGCCGAGGGGATCTTCCACAACCTCGTGCTGGTCTCGATCGACAAGCGCTACCCGGGCCACGCGCGCAAGATCATGAACGCGTTCTGGGGGCTCGGGCAGCTGATGTTCTCGAAGACGATCATCGTCGTCGACAAGGATGTGGACGTGCATGACCTCAGCATGGTCGCCTGGATCGTCGGCACGCACTACGATCCGCTGCGCGACATCCAGATGACGAAAGGCCCTGTCGACGATCTGGACGATGCATCGGATCTGCCGGCGTACGGCGGGAAGATGGGGATCGACGCGACGAAGAAATGGGCGTCGGAAGGCTACACGCGCAAGTGGCCCGAGCGCGTGGTGACGACGGAAGCCGCCGGCCGCCGCGCCGCGGAGATCTTCGCTAAGCTCCGAACGTAACCGCCGTTGTGTTCGCGCCGCTGACGACGACGCCGACGCGTTCGCCGTTCGCGGGCTGATACGCGCCGGACAAGACCGCGGAGAATGCGGTGCAGCCGCCGGGTTCGACCACGATCCGCAACACGTCCCACAACATCCGCTGCGCGTGGCGAATCGCATCGTCTGTCACCAGCACGACGCGGTCGACGTGCGCCTGCGCGATGGGGAACATCAGTTCGCCGACGCGCTTTGGCGCGAGCGAATCCGCGGCGATGCTGCCCGTCGGCGCATCGACCGGCTTGCCGGCCTTGAGCGCTTCCGCCAGCGTCGGCGCACCGTCAGGCTCGACCGCGACGATACGCGTGTTCGATTCGTACCACGCGGCGACGCCGCCGATCAGTCCGCCCCCGCCGACGGCTACGAGCACGGTGTCGAGTTCCGGCGCCTGCTGCTGCAATTCCAGACCGATCGTGCCAGCTCCGGCCATGGTCTCGACCTGATCGAACGCGTGAACGGGCATCGCGCCAGACGATGTGCTCCACTCGATACTCGCCGCGAGCGCCTCGGCGTAGCGCTCGCCGATGACCGTCAGGTCCGCGCCGTACGAGCGGATGCGATCGATCTTGGCGGGGGACGAGACCGTCGGCACGAAGATCCGCGCCGGCAGCCCCAGCTTCATCGCCGCGTACGCGACCGCGGCGCCATGGTTGCCGCCGGACGCCGCGACGACACCGGCCTTCGGCGGATTACGAGTCAGCAGGTTGGTGAACGCACCGCGCGTCTTGAATGCCCCGGCGTGCTGAAGGTGTTCGAGCTTGATCGTGATCGTGAACGGTGCGAGCCCGAAGTCGGCGCCGCTCACCGTGACGACTGGCGTTCGCCTGATGTGCGGTGCGATGACGGGGTAGATGCGTTCGATGTCCGCGCGAGTGACGGCCAGATCCATGGTGGCTACATCGTAGTATAATTGTGGCTACAAGGTGGCGCTATGAATTCAGTGGGCGTTCGCGATTTGAAGAATCGGCTCAGTCACCATCTCAAACGCGTGCGCGCCGGCGCGCGTCTCACGGTCACCGAGCGAGGCAAGCCGATCGCGACGCTGGCCCCGGTCGAGGTGAAGGACGATCTGGCGTGGCTTCATGACATGGTCGCACGAGGTGAGGTGCTCTGGAACGGCGGCAAACCAACCGGCTCGAAGAATCCGCCACGGAACAGAGGGAAGCTCCTCTCTGACATCGTGATTGAAGACCGTCGGTGATGACGCTGTATCTTGACACAAGCAGCCTCGTCAAACTCTATGTCGATGAGCCTGGCAGCGACGAGGTGCGCCAGGATTTGAGTGAGGCGTCGGTCGGTGCCACGTCGCTCATCACGTATGCGGAGGCACGGGCGGCGTTCGCCCGCCACCGCCGGTTGGGCGACATCACGCCCGCCGGATTTCGGTCGGCGAAGCAAGACCTCGACACGGACTGGACCCGGTTCGCTGTCGTCGAGCCGACTCTCGATCTCTGCCGGGCTGCGGGTGAACTCGCGGAACGGTATCAGCTCCGCGGATTCGATAGCATCCACTTGGCGACGTATCTGCATCTCGCGAGCGGCGGTCAGTCCGAGGTGCGCTTTTCGAGCTTCGATCGTCACCTCAATCGAGCGGCGCTGGCCGCCCTTCGCGCGGAGACACGGCGCCCTAAGCCCTGAGCCCTTAGCCTTATTCACCGATATACTTCGGTCCCATGACCCGCATCCGTCTCGCCCTGATCCTCTCCGGCATCGCCATCAGCGCGCTCGTCTTTCACGCGCAGGCGCCCGCGCCGCAAGCCGCCTACAAGTTCACCGAAATCGTCCCCGGCGTCTACAGCGCGATCGGCGCCGGGTCGATGAACGTCGGCTCGAACTCCGCGGTCATCGTCAACAAAGACGATGTGATGATCGTGGACTCGCACATCTCGCCGGAATCAGGACGCGCGATGCTGCAGGAGCTGAAGGCGATCACCGACAAGCCGGTGCGCTTCCTGATCAACACACATTTTCACTACGACCATACGAGCGGCAATCAGGCGTTCCCGCCAGGCGTGGACATCATCGGCCACGAGTTCACCAGGCGGAAGCTGACCGGCGACATCCTCGAAAAAGGAATGTTCGCGGATCTGCTGAAGGGCCTGCCCGCGCAGCTCGACGGCATGAAGGCGCGCGCGGCGGCAGAACCTGACGCGACGGCGAAGGCGCGGCTCGATCAGCAAATGCGCGTGCAGACCGCGTTTGCCAGCAGCCTGAAAGACCTGACGGTGACGCCGCCGACGGTGACGCTCGTCGATCACATGACCCTCTTTCGCGGCGACCGCGAGATCCGTCTGCTGTACCTCGGTCGCGGCCACACCGGCGGCGACGTCGTCGTCTACCTGCCCAAAGAGAAGGTGCTGTGCTCGGGCGATCTGCTGGTGCATGACGTCGCCAACCTGATCGATGGCTACGTCAACGAGTGGCCCGACACGCTCGAGAAACTGAAACCGATCGACTTCGTGGACGTCATTCCCGGCCACGGCGACCCGTTCAAGGGCAAGGAGCGCGTGGAGTGGTTCCAGGCGTACCTGCGCGATCTGTGGAAGCAGGGGAGCGCGCTGCACGAGCAGAAGGTGTCCGCCGCCGATGCGGCCAAGCGCATCGATATGACCGCGCACAAGGCGCACTATCCGGCGATTACGGCTCGAGGCGTCAATTTGGCGTGGGTTTCCCGCATGTTCGAGGTGATGGAGGGGCGAGCCGACTAGCAGCAAGCTCCTTGCATAGAATCGCGGCATGGCTACTCCCTTCGTGATGCGACTCATCGGTGCGATGGCGCTCGACCCCGTGACCTACGAGGAAGTCGAGGCGGATCGCTCCGCCACCGGCCAGGCGATGCTGGTCGTCGTCCTATCCAGTGTGGGCGCTGGCATCGGCGCCCGCGGTCTGGGCAGCGGTTCCCCGCAGAGCATGGTGTTCATCAGCGGCCTGTCGCTTATCGCGTGGGCGTCGTGGGCCCTGCTGACGTATCAAATTGGCGTCAGGTTGCTCCCGGAACCGGAGACGCGATCCGATGTCGGTGAGCTGCTGCGGACCATCGGTTTTTCGGCAGCGCCCGGTATGCTCCGGATTTTCGGCATCGTGCCAGGCGCGGCGATCCCGGCGTTTGCGGTGACGGCGGTGTGGATGCTGGTGGCGATGGTCGTGGCGGTTCGTCAGGCACTGGACTACAAAAGTACTGCCCGCGCGGTCGCCGTCTGCGGGATTGGATGGGCGCTGGCTGTCGCCATCGCCGTGGGGATCGGGTTGGTCTTCGGTCCACCCGTGTCATAGACTAGAGATGATGAAGCGGATTCTTGCAGCGGTGGTCCTTGGCGCGGCGGTATTGACGGCCGCCTGCAGCGATCCCATCGCGCCAGCCACGCCGACCCCGGTCGTTCCGGTCACGGCGGAAGTGTTCAACGACACGCTGCTCGTGCAGGGCGCGAATACGCACTCGTTTACCGTCACCGATATTGGCGGACTGAGGGTCAGCCTCACCAGCCTTCAGCCGGGCGCGGCGGTCGGCCTCGGCGTCGGCACATACGGCCTCGGCAGCTGCACGATCATCGATCACATCTCGGCCGTGGCGGGCGCGTCCATCCAGCTGTCCGGTACGGTCACGGTCCCCGGCACCTACTGTGTCGAGGTGTACGACCTCGGCAACCTCGTCGAGTCCGTGGCTTACACCATCAACGTTCTCCACTCGTGATCTCCTCTGCGGAATTGACCAGCCTCGCGACCACGCACGACATCATCAGTCTCGGCATGCGCGCCGACGACGCGCGGCGTCAGCGTCACGGTGCGAAGACCACCTTCGTCCGCGTGGCGGAGGCGTCGGCTGACGTGGGCGCGGCGATCTCGCGGCCACCCGCGTCAGGCGAGCTGCGCATCGTCGGCGTGCCAGTCAGTCGCGCGGCGGCGGTGGCGCGCGTGCACGAAGTTGCCGCCGTTGCGGCAGGGGCGACCGTCACCGGTTTTTCGCTCGCTGATCTCGAGCGGCTGTCCGCGAAGGACGGCGTCACGCTGCGCGCGCTGCTCGAGGAGTTGCGCGCGGCGGGCCTCGAACTCGTGGCTGACGCGCCGATGGACCGTCTGCAGAATCCGCGCTCGTCGATCGAAGCCGTCACGCTCGCCGGGCTGTCGTTGGCGCGTCTGACGGTGGATCAAGCACCGGCGGGCGATCCGATGGCGCTGTTGACCGCGGTCGCCGATTTGCAGCGTGCCGTCACGTCCGTGCGCGCGTTCGCACCGTTGCCGCGCCGGATGAGCGCCGCCGCGCCGACCACCGGCTTCGAGGACGTGAAGTACATCGCGCTCGCGCGCCTGGTCGTCGACAACGTGCCGTCGATTCAGGTGGACTGGTCGCTCTACGGCCCGAAACTCGCGCAGGTCGCGCTGACCGTGGGCGCCGACGATGTCGATGCGGTGTCTGCGGAGGACGAGACGACGGAAGGCCGCCGGCGCGCGCCGCTCGCAGAGATCCGTCGCAACATCATCGCGGCGGGCCAGGAACCGGTCGAGCGCAACGGCCGGTTTGACGTCCTGGCGCGATGACCCGCGTCCGGCTCGGCGCCGTCGAATACCTCAACGCGCGTCCGCTCGTCTACGGCCTCGAGCAGCATCCGCGTTTCGATCTGCGCTACGACGTCCCCTCGGAATGCAGCAAACTGCTGCACGCGCACGCGATTGACGTCGGGTTGATTCCGTCCATCGAATATCTGCGCGGTCCGCAGCCGTACTCGTTCGTTCCCGGTCCTGCGGTGACGTCGCGAGGCGCCGTCGCGTCCGTGGCGATTTACACCCGCGTCGAGCCGCGCGACATTCGGTCGATCGCCATGGATACGAGTTCGCGGACGTCGGTGGCGTTGGCGACGATCCTCGCGCGCCGCGCCTTCGGCGTCTCGCCCGAAGCGGTGCCGATGGCGCCGGACCTCGACGCGATGCTGGCGCGCGCCGACGCGGCGCTGATCATCGGAGACAACGCGCTGTTCCTGAATCCCGAATCCGCAATCCGCAATCCGCAATCCGCAATTCTGAAGATTGACCTCGGTCAGCTCTGGACCGACACGACCGGTCTGCCGTTTGTCTACGCGGTCTGGGCAGGCTGGCCGGAGGCGCTCAACC